>CAUJFU010000449.1 GCA_963169055.1 Myxococcota bacterium | reverse complement strand
GGTGTTGTTTTCACCGAGATTGGTATTTGCGTTGGCTTCGCCGTTGAGCTTGGCGTCGTTGTAGCCGATTCGACCGCCAAGGGTGGTGTTTTCGCCGAGTTTGGTATTTGCGTTGGCTTCGCCGTTGAGCTTGCCGTCGTTGTAGCCGATACGACCGCCAAGGGTGGTGTTTTCGCCGAGTTTGGTATTTGCGTTGGCTTCGCCATTGATTTTACCGTCGTTGTATCCGATGCGACCGCCAAGAGTGGTGTTTTCGCCGAGCTTGGTGTTTGCGTTGGCTTCGCCGTTGAGTTTACCGTCGTTGTAGCCGATGCGACCGCCAAGGGTGGTGTTTTCGCCGAAGCGTCGGGTGATATCGGCTTCGCCGTTGATTTTGCCGTCTTGGTATTCGATTTGTCCGTTGGCGCGGGTGTTTTCGTCGATTTGAGAAGAGACGCGACCGCCGCCTTGGAGCTGTCCGTCTCGGTAGGCCACGCCTCCTTCAACGGCGGTGCGTTCGTTGATCTGACCGTTGACTTGGGCGCCCCCTTCGATCTTTCCGTCGCGATAAGAGATCTGGCCTTCTGCGCTGGCGTCTTTTCCGAAGCGGGTGCGCACGTTGGCATCGGCTTCTTGGAGTTTGCCATCTTTGAGGCGGAGGCCGCCGTTGAGGTCGGTGTTTTCGCCGAGGCGGGTGCGGCCTTGGGCGTGCGTGGTGAGGTGTCCGTCGCGGTCGATGACTGCGCCGCCGCGTAGTTCGCTATGTTCGTTGAAGCGGTGTTGTGCATCGACGCCCAGTTCGGCCATTCGGCCATCTTCAAAACGAACGCGGCCATCGGCGTTGGTGCGTTCGTTGAGGGCGGTGTGCGTGTTGAGGGCGACTTGGCTTTTGCCTTCGGGATCGACGCTGATGCGGCCATCGACGGCGGTGCGTTCGCCCACTTTGGTTTTGCCTGTGATATCGCCCGACCAACGGCCATCTGCGTGTTGAAGATCGGTGTTGATCTGGGTATTTTGACCGAGACGGGTTTCGGTTTGGATATCGGCCTTGTGGAGTCGGCCTTCTTTGAGGGTGACGTCGGCTTCGACCTGTGTGTGATCTGCGATCTTGGTGGCGAGATCGCCGTCAAGGGTCAAGCGACCGCGACTATCGACGGTGGCGGTTCCTTTGAGGGTGGTATCCTCGCCGACTTTGGTGGTGATGCCTGCGCTTGCGCGGCGGAGTTGATCGTTTTCAAGGCCCAAGGATGCGGTGAGTTTGGTATCTTTGCTGACTTTGCTTGTGACGGAAGCATCGGTGCGGAGGTCGCCTTGTTTGTCGATGCCGATCTGTCCTGTCACTTTGGTGTTGTCTGCGAGCTTGGTATCGCCACCGATGTGACCGTAGACGCGACCATCGTCAGCGCGGATCTCGCCCTTCAATCGGCTGTCTTGGCCGAGGCGGGTTTCGGCTTTGACGTGGCCGTTGTCGACTTGGTTGTCTTTGAGGGCGATCTCGCCTTGGAGGCGGGTTCCTGTGCGTGGGTTGCTTTCGGCTTGGACGGTTCCGTTAAGTTTGCCGTCGTTGAGTTGGAGGTCGGTGTGGAGGGTGGCGCGTTTGTCGACTTGGGTGTGGGTTTGGAGTTCACCGTTGAGTTTGCCGTCTTGGTAGTGGGCGCGGCCTTCGAGGGTGGTGTGATCTTTGATCTGACTTTTTCCATCGAGGCTTGCGTAATTGTTTCCGTTGTTGCGTCCGACTTCGGCTTGCCATGTGTGGCGATCGTTGGGTTGGTAGTTTGCGCGAACGCTGGCTCCGCGTTCTTCGTTGGTTGCGTTGGCACGGCCTTCGACTTGAAGTCCGTTGATCGGGCGCCATTGGACATTGCCTTGGCCCGAAGTGCGTCCTTGCGCGTCCATCGCAAGGCGTCCGTTGGCGCTGGTGCGCTCGCTGTCGTGGGAGCCTTGGGCGGTTCCGCCTTCAAATCCGCTGCGTTTGCTGGTGTGTTTGATATCGGCGTAGGGAGTGAAGCGCTCGGCAAGGCTGCGTAGGCGTGAGAAAAAGCCTTGGGAGGGGCGTCGGCTATCTTGAAGGGTGGTGTTTGCGCCTTGTGTGAAGGAGTCGGCGCGGCGGGTTTCGTGGATCGTGGGTTGTGAAGGAGAGTGGACGGGGGCGGTGGTGGAGGTCGAGCGCGGTGCTTGAACCGTAGGGGTGGGTGGCTGTTGTGGTTTTCGGGTGTTGATATTCATCGCAGGTGGCTCTCCTTACCGTTCGGATAGAAAGGGGGTCTTGTGTGACAAGAAGGTGTCGTTTGTATTTTCGCCGAGATCAGGGGGTGTGTTGCGGATCACATCACCTCAACGCGAAGATTTCGGGTGAGGGTACACCAAACAGGAATAGAATCAAGGGGATTTGGGGTGCTTCGCCACAAGGCAAGTCATGTACGCAGAGCCAGAATGGTTAACGGGCGACGGCGGTGCGATCCACAACCGTCACAAGGCGAGCAGGGCGCGCAGATCGTCGGGTAGGCCAAGGTGAAGATCGCGTGTTCCGTAGGTGATGACTTTCCATCGCGTGCATCCACGCCCGATCAGAACGGCTTTTCCGCCAACGACAGGGAGGCTCACAAAAGCCGAGGGCAGGGGGGCAGGGGGCTTGGGCGGAAGAGGTGAATACATCTGATCCGAAAGGTGCAGTGTTGCGAAGAGATAGCGGCGGTAGACGACGATATGAAGCTTCAAAAAGGCGAAGTAAGCGAGGTGATGGTGTTGCCATTGGCGGGCTTGATGAAGCAAGCTGCGGGTGCAAAAGTCCCGATGTTGGGGAGACAGCGTGGGTGGAAAGGTCGAGGCCGATAGTGACGGATCTTGCGGGCGGGTTTGAGGGGTCTGCTGCTCGGCAAGAACAAGAGCTTGGAGGTTGTGGCGTGCGGTGGGGGAAAGCGATATCGCGTTTGTGGAGCGAAAGGGCCGATACCAAGGCTGTTTGGAAAAGAATTGTTGGAGATCAGGAGAGCGGAAACGTGCGCCTTCGAGGGCAAACAGCGTGTTGCGCAAGCGGCGGGTATCGAGTGGCGCGAGGCGAGCAGGCCATGTCGGATGCAGCGGATGTTGAAGCAAGATCGTTTGCAGCTTGGAGGCGTCGGTAGGTTGTTCGGAGAGAAGATCGCGCAAGACCTCGGGAAATCGGGGGCCTTGGTAGGCAGCGGAAGGGGTGGAGTAAAGCAAGAATAGCCCGAATGAAAACACCCAAGCCATCGAGAGGTTAGATGACGCCCAAACAGCGGAGCTTTTGTGATGCGGCCAGATCTTGGAAAGCAGCCAGATCAGGGTATGCTTGCAACATGGCCGAACCAACGGGATTTTGCGATAAGTCAGGGGGAGGGTGAGAGCGCGGATAGGGGGGGGCATGGAGTTGCGTTAAGCCCAACGCACACGGAGATTCGCGGTGCGGGGTGGATCTTGGGGGATGTCGGTGATCTTGACGCGGGAGAGTTGTTCTTCGGGGAGGTGTTGGATTTGGTGTTCGATATGGCGAACGATGCGCTCACATCGGATATCTCGTTCGTGTTGGCGCAGACCTTTGACAGCTTCCAACAGGCGGTGTTCGAGGGTGCGGTAGAGGTGTTGCCATCGCTCAAACGTGCCGCTCTCTTTGCTGCGCAAGATCACACAGCTGAACATTCGCATCTCCAGATTCATGCGCTGCGCAAGAGCGTACATCAAAAGACGACGCCAAGCTTCGGGAGGGGGAGAGATGCGCATCTCAAAGTGGAGAGTCCACGGCTCGTCATGGAAGCTGTGTGTGGGTTTGGCTGGTGGGAGTAGGTGATTGTGCCAGATCTGGCGCTCTTCGCCGAGTTCCCATGGTCGGATATCGTACCGCTCGATCATACGTTCGGCGAGTTTTCGTGCTTCTTGGCCTTCTGGTTTTTCGCTTTCGCACACAGCGAGGCGCAAAAGAGCGCGGACTTTTTCGATCTTGTTCACGTGTCAGACTCCGCCTTCGGGGGCATCAGGGTTTGGGACAGCATCCATGCGATCGCCTTCGGAGATATCGATGTTGGGAGAAGCGAGGCGAAGTTCTTCTGCGGCGAGGATCGCTTCCATCTTAATTGGATCTGCGACCCACGAAGGAAGCCCCGTGGTCAACAGGATCACCGAGCGTTCGACAACCCACCGACCGTTGTAAAGGATGCTGGGTTGGTCTTCTGGCCAATCCAACGCGCCTGCGAGTTCATCGGCTCGGCGAAGGATCGGACGCACATCGCTGCCGTAGACTTGTTCCGCGACATTGAGCACGCGCCGAAACACCGTATTCCATGCGTCGTTGGTTTCGCCTGCATCTTCGACCAAGTCAAGCCCCACAGGCAAATTTTCGAGGTGGCGCATAAAAAAATCGATCAGGGACTCTCGGATCACACGGCCATGTTGAGGAGCGATCATCTGCGGAGCAGGCGAGAGTTGGCGGATGCGTTGGATCACACGAACAAGCGCTTTGTTCATCGGCATATAGAGTTGGTGAAAGGCTCGCATCCCCGTCCAGTCGCTGTCGTCGGCGTACAATCCGACAGCTTCGCGGGCTGTCAAGCCCCCAAACAGATCGCCTGTGTAAAGCACCCGTGTTTCGGGGTCATACAACATGACCGCCCCTGCAAAGTGGCAAAATGGCGAAGGGACGGGAACCAAGGTGTGGCCTGTTTCGATCGCGAAACCACGCGGATATTTGTCAGTCGAAAGAAAGCGCTCGCGTGGCAGATTATAGTGTTGCACCAAACGCCACGTATCTTCGGAGCAGATGATGTTGGCGCGTGGTGCGTAGCGTCCAAGCAGCAAGGTGGTCGAAGACGCCACATCGGGATCTTGGTGGTTGATAAACACTGCCGAGATCTTGTCCATCCCACCGATCAGAGACGACACTTTGGCTTGTACGGTTGCGAAATCTTGGCTTGAACCCGGGTCGATCAACAGGTTGAACTGAATCTTTTGCCCATTTTTGTTGCGCCCCCGAAAGATCCGCAAGTAGGGGTTGGCAAAAAAAATCGATTTGGAAGGCCGTGAACCCACCCAATAACTCGAAGGCGCGATCTCGACCGCGAACAGATGTTCGTTGGTGGTGGTCGCTGTTTTGGGGGCGGGTTTGGGCTTGGTTGCGTAAGGCGACAAGGCTTCCCAAAAGGCTTTCATGCTGTCATAGCGTTGTTGGGGATCTTTGGCGAGTGCGCGAAACAAGACTTGTTCAAAGCCGTTGTCAAACGGAGCCGAGGGATGCTGTGGGAGGGGGCGTGGCGTTTGCCAGACGTGCGCTCGCAGCAGCGATACCACGTCTTCTTCGCTGCGTTTCTTGGGCATATCAAACGGCAAATAGCCCGTAAACATCTCATAGAGCATGACGCCTAGGGCGTAGATATCGCAACGATGGGTCACTTGTTCGCCCAAACATTGCTCGGGCGACATATATTCGGGCGTTCCGAGCGCTCCTACAGTGCGTTTTGTGCTGTCTTGGATACTTCGAGCGATACCAAAATCGAGCAATTTGACGTAGAGTGGGTCGCTTTCGTGCTGAATTAAAAAGACATTGTCTGGCTTGAGATCGCGGTGGATGATCCCCTGCTGGTGTGCGGCGTGCAACGCCCGGCAAAGCTGTTCGGCGATATGGAACACCTCTTCTCTATTCGGTGGCTTATTTTTTTTGATCCACAACGACAGATCTTGTCCTTGTAGGTATTCCATTACAAAGTAGTAACCTAAGTTTTCTTCGTGGCCAAAATCGTCAAATATTCTGACAATGTGATTGTTTTTTTCTGAAAGAACGGCGGTCACTTGAACTTCTTGCTCAAAGCGCGACAAGGATTCAGGCTTTTTCTGTTGGTGGCTTTTCAGTAGCTTGATGGCACGCCGAGGATTGTGTTGTAGGCCGATATGCCTCGCTGCGTACACAACACCAAAGCCGCCCTCGCTCAGCACATGCTCTAGCCGATATTTTCCTGCGATCAGCTTTTGGGGAAAAGAACATTGTGGGCAAAAGTCTTGATCTTTTTCGATCTCTTTTTGGCAATTCGAGCAGAAGTTCTCTTGTTGAGCGCTCATCTCGTTTTTCTTTCCTTGATCGGGAAGGGCTTCGTCATCTTTCCCGCGAATCGTACACAACACTCGTTTGATCTTTAGATGCTTTCAGCGTGGATGCGCATCGTTTTGCGCTCTTGAACGCAAGGATGCCTGTTGGCTGTTGGGGGCAGCAAAACCAAGTTTCTTTTTCCTTTTGTTGCGCTCTTTTGATGTAGCGTTGAGCGCAGAACCATGCGCTCCAACATAACCTTGTGTCTAGGGTTTGGGAAGATCGCAATAGGCTAAAGAATGTGGCGCACCTGTGTGGGCTTTGTGCGCGATAATCTATCGCTGCCGAAAAAGATTTGCCCCCAAAGCCGCGATGTGTTGGGCACTTGTGAAAGAGTTGTCCGTAGATAAAAAAGTCGGTTGAAAAAAGCAGGTATTGTTAGACGTATACGCTAAAAGAAAGGAAAGAAAAATGCGTTTTCTTTTTTGGTTTTTGATGAATACAAGTCAGGTTTTGTTTTTTTCTTTTGGAGTGTTGTTTGGCAAAGCTATTCGATTTGTTCTCGTTTGTTGTTTGAAGACCCTCGTCCAGCCTTGTGGGTGGCGCATTACATCTGGGCGCCTGTGTTGCTGGGGATCACAAGGCCAAGGATTTATGTGCATGGCTTGGAAAAGGTGGATCTGAGCAAGCCGCACATCTTTGCTTCAAACCACCAATCGACCTTGGATATCGCGGTGGCTTTATCGGTTTTGCCCATCCCGTTGCGTTTTGTGGCAAAGAAGGATTCAGCCAAGACATGGAGCGCGAAGAGCGTTTACTGGGGGGCGGCGTCTGAAGCGACATCGGCCTCGTTGAGGGCGAGGGCGGGTTTTTCGGGGATGTGCGCGATACGTACGCGTTCGAGGAAGCGCAACAGTTGGAAGCCGGGGTCCCATTCGTGGTCGAGGTGAGCGTGAGAAGCGCGGCTTGGTTTGGCGTGATGGTTGTTTTGTAGGGCTTCTCCTGCGGTCAAAAACAGCGCGATTCGGCTTGTCAGGTTCACAGACTGATCTTTGATATCGTAGTTGCGATAACCCCACCCGCGATCTCCGCCGTGAGCGAAGTAGCTTTGAAAAGAAAGCACGAGCATACCAAGAACGCGGATCGTCACCCACACCACCGTGGCGTAGATCCAAGAACCTGTGAGCGCAAACGGAGCAAGCCACGCTGTGGCAGCGCAAAAAGGGCCTGCGATCGGATGGCTAAAGAAAGCGAAGATCGGGTGTTGGAAGATGGCGTCTTTGGTGAATTTTTGGATCAGAGGATCGCTGGCTTTGGGGCTGTGTTTGAGGAAACCCATGAGCCATTGTGCATAAGTGACGTTTGGTTGTTTGTCGGGATCTTTGTCAGTGTCCGAATAAGCATGGTGCATCCGATGATCTGCGCACCATGTACGAGGATTGATGTGCAACACAAAAAGGTTGGTGAGGGTGGTCGACGTAAAGATCCACCAACGCGGCAGATCGACCGCACGATGAGCAACACACCGATGCAGCACGACGGATAGGTAGTTCGCCAACATCAACCAAGCCATCACGATCGCTGGAACCAAAGCAAGCAAGTACCAAGTCAGATTTTTCACGGAAAGATCTCCTCCAAGGAGTCAAAACAGCGCAATTTCACCCAGCCAAAAAAGCAAACCCCAAAGCGCGGCCCTATCCATACTGCTTTCCAATACTGCCTGTCAACGGTGTTTTTTGGGTTGGTTGGGCTTGGTTTTGTGGTTTGTTGGATCGTCTTGTCGCAGACTGGTGATCGCAAGCTTCGTCATCACGTTTGTTCATTGATCTTTTTTAAGATCGATTCGCTACAGCCACAACGCGACTGCCCACAAGGAGCCTTCTCCTTGTTTGCCGAAGAAGTCGCCATCTCTGCGCTGAGTTGGAGTGTTTGGGGCTTCGCGTGACCGTGTTCGTGGGCATGCTCATGATGGGCGTGTTCGTGATGGGCGTGTTCGTGATGGGCGTGTTCGTGATGGGCGTGTTCGTGGGCATGTTCGTGATGGGCGTGTTCGTGATGACCGTGTTTGTGGGTATGTTCATGATGGGCGTGTTCGTGATGGGCGTGTTCATGATGGCCGTGTTCGTGGGCATGTTCATGATGGCCGTGTTCATGGGCATGTTCGTGATGATCGTGTTCATGGGTGGGTGGGGCATACGCAGGGATGAGCTGGCCGAGCAAGAAGCGTGGCCCGTTGCGTAGCAGAGTGCTAAGCGTGATCAGGCCGAGTATCACGAGGCAGACGATACTGATCATGGAGTGGTTGTGGTGATGATGGAGGTGGATCGGCGGTGGAGGGACGTGGAACAACAAGTCGACGCTCCAACCGAGAAGACAAGAGACACCGATCATGGAAGCAGCGAAAGCGAAGGCGACACGTTTGTTGTGAAGGGCGCTAAGGACGCCAAAAGTCGTGATGTTGGTAGCGGGGCCTGTGAGCAAGAACGCGATGGCAGCGCCCGGGGAAAGCCCCTTGGCGATCAACACGGCGACAAAGGGAGTTGCGCCAGAAGCGCAAACATACACAGGCATACCGATCAAGGCGGCCAGCGGGACTTGTATCGCAAAGGGTAGCGTGGCGAGCGCACTGGTTGGGAGCAGAGGTTGGATCGCGGCTGCAAGAAAAAGACCTGCTAAGATCCAAGGCAATGTATGATCTGCATTTTCACCAAATCCGTAAGAGAAGCCTTTGTGGAGTTGGCTTTTGAGAGAGGCGGAGGGGGTTTCGGGAGCGGAAGAGGCCGTCGCAAGGGGGGGAGCAGGAGGGATCAAGCGGCTGACGAGCAAGGACACGCACACCGCAGCGATGGCAGCAGCGGCTAGGCGCAGCCATGTCATTTTTGCACCAAGCAGCGGGATGGATAGCAAGATCGCATCAATTCCCAGTTCAGGGGTTGCGATCAAAAAAGCCATCCCTGCGGTCGCTGGTGCGCCTGCACGCACAAGGCTTTGATAAAGCGGAACCACACCACACGAGCAGATCGGCAACGGCAGGCCAAACAACATACCTCGGGCGCTCTGTGATAGCGCAGAGCCACGCCCCAACCAAGACACCGCCGCAGGCCGTAAAAAGGCAAACATCAAGCTCGCGCCTATGTAGGCCAAGAGCAAAGCAGGTGCGCTTTCGATTGCGATCTGCCAAAAAGCCTGTCCCATCGAGTTTCCTGCGTGGTGCGCGTGCGCGGTGTTGTGTTCAAGCGAGATGCCCCACAACAAACCGATCCCTAACAATGCGCCGAATCCGCTCCATACGGGCGAAACATCCGAGGTTTTGGGCTCGTGTTGTGGGTGTTCAAACAGGATATGCAAGAGGCTACCCGCCACAAACGCTTGAAACCATGCCATCATCTGCAACGGAAGGCTTTGGTGAAGTGGTTTTCCTGCAAGGTAGCCCACCGTTGTGGCGGCTGCGTTGAGAAAGATCACCCACCAAGCGATGCGTGCGCCTTTGCGTGGGATCAACAGCCACGCGATCGCTAAACCCACGGGAATACGGTGAAGTACGACAGCCAACGCCAGAAGCTTTTCTTCTGCATGGGCGTGTCCCGCTTCAGGCAAAGCAAGCGCGACACCGTCCAACACAGCATGGACTCCCAAACCAAGCAAGGCCAACATCCCCAACCATCCGAGGCGATGGGGAGTTGTGGGAGCTACTTTGCTCCAAAACCGATCCGCTCCAAGCGGCAACAAGATCCCCAACAACGCAGCGAAGATCACTCCCCCCCCTGCGATGTGAAGGCTGTGTGGCAACAAGTGCAGCAACACCAGTCCCACCACAGACACCAAAAGAAATCCATCCAAAACAGCCAAGCTGCGGGCTGCTCGTCGGATGTAAGGGTAAACGAAGGGGCCAAGAAACAGAGGAAGCAGGCTCATCCAGAAAAGCATGGGGGTTTTGTCGTCCTTTTGGAGGGGGTCTTGGTTTTGGCGCGAACAGGACAGCGTACAACACTTTGCTTTTTGTGCGCGCCTTTGCTATAGCTCGGTCTTGTAGCATAGAGTGTGCGTTTCTGCGCAACGAAATCTATCTATCTGAGGGTGCTTTTTCCATGAACCAAGCCTGTCCACAATGTGCGTTTCCTTTCGCTGAGGGGCAACAAGACGCCTTCTCCTTTTGTCCCAAGTGCAGTTTTCCCTTGATGCGTGTCGCAGGAAAATATCGCCTTACACGCTTGCTTGGCGAAGGGTCGTTTGGGCGGGTGTATCTTGCGCGTCACATGAACTTGCGGCACAAACCCGAGCGCGTCATCAAAGTCATGCGATCCGATGTCTTGCGCCAACACGGTATGGAAGAGCGCTTTTGGCGCGAGGTGCAATTGACGGCTGCGCTGTCTGAGCAAAACGCGCATGTTGTCCGTGTATACGACGATTTCGGTGAAGAAGAAGGACTCGGCTTTTACTATGTGATGGAGTATCTTCGCGGTCGTTCCTTAAAAGAAGTGTGCCGAGCTTGTGGCCCACTTCCGACCCCGCTCGTTTGGCATATCTTTCAACAGCTTTGTGAAGCCGCCACGTTGGCCCACAACGAAGGCATTATCCACCGCGATCTTAAACCCCAGAATATCTACCTGATCCCGCGAGGCCGCGACCCTTACTTTGTCAAGATCTTTGACTTTGGGATCGCCAAGTCGCTTGTCGAAGCCAAACAAGCCGATTGGACACGCGGAGCGCTCGGAACACCCGCGTATATGGCCCCCGAACAATGCAGCAATCGCCAAATCGACCAACGCACCGATCTTTATGCGATGGCCGTGATCCTTTATGAGATGCTTTCTGGACGAACTCCCTTTCTTTTTGATGGACTTGCCCAAGGCACTTCCCCCGATCCTATGGCGATCTTGATCGCTCACATGACACAGTCTCCCGTCCCGCTGACCAAACAAGCACCTTGGCTGATGATCGATCCTGCCTTGGATCAAGTCATCCTCAAAGCCCTTTCAAAAGATCCTGCGGAACGCTTCGATAGCGTCGAGTCTTTTTGGCGGGCGATCCTTCGCTTTCTTCCTCCTGACACCTTCCAACAAACTTTGCCGACACCTCGAGAGCTACTTGGCCCCGAGGCCACTGCCCTCTCTTCGGATGGTTGGTCGGCGATCGATGCGGTCGAAGAATCCGATATCTTGACGCCTGTCCCTTCTTCTTCGGCTCTTTGGGGCACAACCCCTACCTCGGCGGAAAAATCCAACGAACACGCCGATGCCTCCGATGAATACGCATTCCCTTCTTCCGCCTTCGCTGAAAAGAACATCGGACGCTCCGCGATGTGGCCCGAACGCACGCTGGATCTCGGAGGAATCCTAACCCTGCGCAAAGAACAACCGACCCTTGCGCTTGGCGAAGGCGATCTCCTCGAAGATCTCGGACTTTTTTCTGAACAAGAAAACGTCGAACTTTTCTCCGAACAAGACGATGTCGTAGACCTGCTAACAGAAGATCATACCCCTGATCCACGGCGTTTGGTCGAAACCCTCAACTTGCGCGTTCCCACTGAAACGGCAATTGCAGCCGACGCATCGGATGAAGCTTCGCACACTGCCGATGCTTCGCAAAAAGCCCTGACTGTCTCTGATGTTTCGCCTTTTACACAACCTTTGCCTCGCCCTGCCTTTGTGCCGATCTGGAGCGATGTTCTCCCCCAAACTCATCCCTCTGAGCCGCCGCCTGTTCCCTCTCTCCAAGAACCCACCCGCGCCTATGGGACTTTTCAAGACGAAGCATCCTCCGAGGCGTCACCTTTTCAAAGCGAAAAAAATACCGTCGAAGCCTCGCCTTATCAGAGCGAAAAAAGCACCGTCGAAGTCTCATTCTTCCCAAACGAGAAAACGACGGAGTATCCGACGTTTTCTTCTGGAAAGATGCTCGATCCACTTTCCACACAACCGCAAACAAACCTTGTTTCTCCGCTTTTTCAAGAAGAACAAACTCTCGAAGCCAACGCTTTTCAACAGACCCCATCACCCGACATCTCTCGTCCTGAAACGTTTTCTCCCTCCCGATCTCCCGTCGAATCCATCAAGATCCCGCTCTTTCTTGCTGATTCATCGCCTTCTTTGTCTTCGCTTCCTCAGGAGCGCACCCTCGAACTGCAAAATAAAAAGCGCACGATCTTCTATGAAACGGACAACAGCGACACCGAACTCTCCGAGCGAAAAAAACGCAAGACTCTCCCTGAGCAGCCGTTTTCGATGCCCCCCGTCCCTCCCGTCTCATTGACCTTGCCGAAACTGTCCGAAACAGAGCCTTTGGCCTCTTTTTCTTCGGCTACTTCCGCTGCTTCGGCTGCTCCTTCTTCCACGACTTCGGTTGCTTCGGCTGTTTCTGCTTCCACGACTTCGGTTGCTTCTTTTTCCACGACTTCGGTTGCTTCGGCTGTTCCTGCTTCGATCGCTTCGGCTCTTTCTGCACAATCCACTTCTCCACAAGAACTGCCCGACTTCTCCGAAGAGAACGAACCCCCTGTGCTGTTGGCCGCAGAAGATGAACTCCCGAACTTCTCTAAAGAAAACGAGCCTCCCGTGCTGTTGGCCGCAGAAGACGAGGTTTTCGGTGCGGCTGAACTTGAGGACGCTCCCGTGCTGTTGGCCGCAGAAGACGAAGTTTTCGGTGCGGCTGAACTTGAGGACGCTCCCGTGCTGCTGGCCGCAGAAGATCAAGTCTCCGAAGCCACCGAACTCGAAGACGCTCCTGTGCTTTTGGCAGAAGAAGACCCGTTGCTTTTGGACGAACAACACCGTTCTCGACCCGGCGCACCCGTCCACACAGAGGAATCCCCTGTTCTCTTGGAAGAATCGCCTCCTGTGCGTTTGGAGTCCTCACCCGCAAACAAACCGACTCTCTCGCCTTACGAAGCCATCACTGTCGCGATCCCCAACCCCCTCTACAAAAAACCCACCCCCCCCACAGAGTCTTTTTCTGCAAACTCTCCTGCCCCTTCTCCTGTTTCGTCTTTTTTTCCCCCTTCGTCTTCTCCTACCGCCCGACCCACCGTGCCTTTCGCTCCACCACCTCCTCCTTTTTCTGCACCTTCTCTTTCTGTGTCGACTTCTGCTTCGCAGATCAAGGGATCTGTGGAACCCGCAAAACCTTCGGATGCTGCGATAACTTCGCCGTCTTTTTCTGGCATCTTTACAGATCCGCCCGCTCCACCTGACAGCGGGTTTCTTCGCGAACTTGACCGATTGCTCGATGGCTTGGGAACCCATACACGCAAAGACAAAGTCGAACCCATCCCCGAACCCAGCGTCGAATTGATCCTTGGAACCGATGATCTGTTCGAAAGCAGCGAAACCGCAGAGAAACCAGCCCCAAAACCGCCCGAACCCAGCGTTGAACTGATCCTTGGAACCGATGACTTGGTTGAACACGTCCAAACGACCGAACATCCTGCCGTTCAACCACCCGAACCCAGCGTTGAATTGGTTCTCGGGCAAAATGATCTGATCGAACCCTCGACGCAAACAGACGAACATCCGCCTGTTGCAAAGTCATCTGCGCAAACGGACGAACATCCGCCTGTTGCAAAGCTCTCCGCGCAAACGGACGAACATCCGCCTGTTGCGACCGATGCGATCCCACAGGCGACCCACGAGATGCCTGTTCTCTTTAACGAGGCTGATCCCACACAAGATTGGCAAGATACCCTTGATAGCCGCGAATTGGACGCAGCATCACAAGGCCGTTTCGCGCAAATTCTTAAAAAAACACGCGAACCATCCGGTCTTGAGGCGGCAACGGAACCTCCCCTCGCCGATCTTGAGGCGACAACAGAACCTCCCTCAATCGCTCCCGAAACGACAGGGGAACCTGCTAAAAAAACCGCGCCCTTGTTTGCTTTGCCGAAACAAGACGCTCGATCTGTGTTTTCTCCTCCCAAAAATACGCCGCTTGCGCTCTTGATGTCCGAGGACGACGATGATGACCTACCTCCGCCTCCGACCTCCGAAGTGGATATCTCCCGATTTGCATCCGCAGACGAGCCCGATGCAGAGGCGATTCGCAAAGCGTTGGTGGGGACGTTGCCTCCAAATACTCCGCTGACCACCTCTGCCTTTCAAGCGCTCTTCGAAGAAGCCCAAGCTGCAAAAAACAAAGCCGACGCTGCAACAAAGTCCGATACGACCGCCATTTCGATAGAACAAACGCATCTCACTCTACAAGACGATGACGCTGTGATGGCCCCCAAGTTGGCGATGTTGCTTGAACAGGTGTTGCCCGAGGAGCTAAATGAGGCGGATGCTCTCGAAGGCTTCGATGCTCTCGAAGTCTCCGATGCTTCAAAAGAAGACGCATTCCTCTCTCTTTCTACACCCGTTGAACACGAGGCCGAAAAACAGCAGCCTACCGACCAAGATCCCGCACCGATCGCGCTTTCCGAAATGGAAGAAGAGGACGAACCCGCCGCGTTTTCTGTGCCTCCTTCCTCTTCTGCGCGCCGTCTTCATGCCAACGCTTCCCTCGCAAAACCCGGTGCTTTCGCTTCTTTGCTTGATGAAGCCCACAAAACGGAGGCGTTGATCGAGGCCACCTTTGGCCCTTCGACAAAAACCGCTTCCTCCTCGGCCTCGGATACTGCTCGCAGCTCAGACGAAGAACCCCTCTCTCCCACAGCGGCGACGGCTGCATCGGCTAGTGAATCGACGATTGCACCCAAAACTCCCGTACCCTCCGAACAAAAGCCCCCGTCCGTTCGCTCGGCCTTTTCTATCCAAGCCGTCCTGTTGACGGACGAAGAAGCCAAAGAACTCCAAATCTCCACAGATCCGACAGAAGAAGAGCAGATCGCTGCACGCTTGTTGAAGGACGGAAGCCAAGACGGCCTTTTGACCGAAGAGTCACTTCCTTCTTCACTTCCTCCCCGACGTGCCGAGACTTCTGGCGTGGATCGCAAAGCGCCCTTGCGACTCTCTCCTACTTCTCTCTTGGTCGATGAAAACACGCTATTTGAAGCCGAAGATGCTGCGCTGCGACGGCGTCAGCTCGTGATCGGCGGCAGCTTGGCGCTTTCGGTCTTGATGATCTTCGTCGCGCTTGGAACCTTGCTTGGCTGGTTTTCCTCCAAACCGACTTCTTCTCTTCAGCATCCCTCCGCACAGACAGGCAAAACAAACGAACCCCCTACGCGAAACGTCCTTGCTTCCGCCTCCAAAAACGATCTGCCGCTCGATATCCGAGACATACCTCCATCGCGTTCTTCTGAAACGCCCGATGCTCGTGCTTCTCAGTCTTTGCGCCCCCATCCGCCTCTCTCCCCAACGGCTCGCACTGCACCTGTTGCTGTTCCTCCTGCCGTCACTTCTTCGCCGACAGCGCTTTCTGTCCAAAAACAACCGTTGTCTCTTCCACTCACACCACCCATGCCTCCCACGCCACCGGCGATTCCGCCGCTACCTGCGGATCCAAACGCGCTACCTGCGGTTTCCAACGAACCTCCAACCCCGCGCATCGAAACCATCAACCCCCCCCAACCTTCGTCGCGTGCTCCTGCCTTGCCCTCGCCTGCTTTGCCGCGTGAGCGACCCCGCAAACGCCCAAAAGTTGCAACGGCTACCTCTTCAAATGACCGCTGCCCCGAAGGGATGGCGTGGATCGCTGCGGGGGCTTTTCCGATGGGCAGCGCCGTGAGTGATCCCATGCACTTCTTTGGCGAAAAAGCGCTGGTGCGCACCTCTACTCCGGGCTTTTGCATCGATCGCTACGAAGCACCCGGCAAAGGCGAGACGCCTATCCGCAATATCTCTTGGAGCGAAGCCAAAGCGCATTGCACCACAAAGGGCAAACGCTTGTGTTCGGAAATCGAGTGGGAACGCGCTTGCAAAGGCCCTTCTGAACGGCGTTTCCCTTATGGAAATACCTTCCAACCCAACCGATGCAACACCCGAGACGCCAAGGGCCGCAACCGCAGCATCCGTCGCGGAGGCTCCATGCCCCGATGCAAAAGCCCCTTTGGGGTCTTCGATCTCAGCGGAAACGTCGCCGAATGGACCGCCTCACCTTTCTTGCGCAAGGGCTGGCGCATCATCCGTGGTGGCTCCTTCAATCGGCCTGATTGGGATGTCCGTTGCGCCAGTCGTGGCGGACTTCCCCCCAATTCTCGCAAATCAAGCGTCGGTTTCCGCTGCTGCTCTTCTCCAAAGTGACTTGGTCTTTTCTCTTCGCGGGCGTGACTTGTGGGATGGTTTGGGTGGGACTTCATAGGGGTGGCGGGATAGAATGGGTGGGGCGTTGCCCCATAGGCGTTAGGTTAAGCCATGGTTGGCCTCCACCCCTAACACTCGGACACATCGTCTGTAAAGCCCATCCAGCGGGGGGTCTCTGGCATGGGCAGATTTCGTATCACCCCACGGGCATCGGGTGAAGAAAAGAGACTGAACTGTCATACCGATACGAAAAAGGCCGATGTTGCCTGCGCGGGCGGTTCCCGAACCGCCCCTACAACGGGTTCAGGCGCGGGCGGTTCCCGAACCGCCCCTACAACGGGTTCAGGCGCGGGCGGTTCCCGAACCGCCCCTACAACGGGTTCAGGCGC
>CAUJFU010000448.1 GCA_963169055.1 Myxococcota bacterium | reverse complement strand
TGCTGCGCCATAATGGGGATCGCCAAGCAGCGGATAACCGAGATGTTGCAGATGTACGCGGATCTGATGCGTTCGGCCCGTTTCTAGGCGGCACGCAACCCTCGAAAAATCCGTCCCCACCGCGACCCGCTCAACATGCGTGATCGCTTGCTTTCCCTCCTTCGGATCTTTCGGAACAAAACTCCCCCCCGGACGAGACGGGTCGATCGCAATCGGCACATCGACCGTCGTTTGGTCGTACGGAAACTTCCCCCACACAAAAGCATGGTAGATCCGTTGGATCTCCCCCGCTTGCATCTGCTCAAAAAAATGCACCGCCGCCGCAAGATGTCGCGCCACCACCAACAAACCACTCGTTCCCCGATCCAAGCGATGCACCAAAAAGACTTTGTCTTGTAGCGCATCCCCCTGTAGATTCGGGCAAAGATGGTGCAATAGGCCATGCAACAATGTGCCTTCCCAATGCCCTCGGCTTGGATGACACACCACCCCCGCTGCTTTGTTGATCACCAAGATATCCGCATCTTCGTACACGATATCCAACGCCATCGGCGTCGGCGTCAACGACATCACCGTCGGATGCGGCAACCACAACGAGATCTCATCCAAAGAACGTACCCGATATGCGGGCTTTTTGGGTACACCGTTGACGTGGATCGCTCCCATCTTGCAAGCACGCCGCGCCCGCGCCCTTGTAAACCGCGCAAAACGCGAGGCCACAAAACAATCCAACCGCGTCGGTTGTTGTCGCACCCCTGCCCGACACACACCGTGCAAAAACAAGTCTTGCTCTTCATCCCCTATTTTAGGCTGCATCCACACACTCCATCACCACCCAACCACCGCTTTCTGATGCGTTGTTCCTCTCATCTCTCCACAACGGCCCGACACGCTCCATCGCCACCCAACCACCGCTTTCTGATGCGTTGCTCCTCTCTCCGCAACGGCCTTGTTGCGAGATCTGCGAGACCCTTCTTCTGTACAAATGGTCTACTGCTGTGATACAAAACGTCTTTCCCGCGTTCTCCTACATCCCCACACAAAGACGCCAAACACCCATCATGAGGCCCTCCATGCAACGATACATCTTCTTACGGTTCTTTGTTTGTAGCCTATTTCTCGGGATCTTGGTCGGAAACAGCGCCTGCGGCGTACCTTCCAACGCCAACACTTCCGAGTGTACCTACGAAGGCAAGACCCATCAAGGCGGAACCACCTTCCCTTCCTCCGATGCCTGCAACACCTGCACCTGTATCAGCGCCAAAGTCGCTTGTACCCTGCGAGACTGCAACCCAAACCAACCCAAAGATTGCACCGCCAACCCCGCTGTTTGCGGAGCCGATTCCTTCTGCCTCTTCCCTGAAGGTCTGTGCAAGGCAGGTGCAATGCCGCTGTTTTGCCAGAAAAAACCGCAAGCCTGCACAGGCGACGCCACCCCCGTTTGTGGCTGCGATGAAAAGACCTACTCGAACGCTTGTGCAGCCCACACAGCGGGGATATCCATCAAAGCAAAAGGCGCTTGCCCAACGCTCCCCAAAGGCTGCACCTACGAAGGCAAAGACTACAAAGACGGCGAATCCTTCCCCGACAAAGATGGCTGCAATACATGCAGTTGCAGCGACGCAAAGATCGCTTGCACCCAAAAAGCTTGTGTCCAAACCTGCGGAAGTCGCGGTCTTCCAGCTTGCCCCACAGGTTCCTACTGCAAGTTCGACGCAACCTGCGGTGCCACCGACAAAGGCGGAACCTGCGAACCCTCTCCCCGAGGCTGCACCGATCATATCGAACCGATGTGTGGTTGCGATGACAAAACATACAACAACCCCTGCGAAGCCGCTGCTGTCGGCGTTTCGGTCAAATACGAGGGCGCTTGTAAAATCCTTCCCAAAAGCTGCGTCTACGAGGGCAAAGAATACAAAGACGGCGAGTCTTTCCCCGACAAAGACGGCTGCAACCAATGTTTCTGCAAAAACGGCAACGTCGCTTGTACTGACAAAGCCTGCGCGCAAACCTGCGGAAGTCGCGGTCTTCCTGCTTGCCCCACAGGTTCCTATTGCAAGTTCGACACAACCTGCGGCGCCACCGACAAAGGCGGGACCTGCGAACCCATCCCGCAAGCCTGTTCGCGTGAGATCGATCTCGTCTGTGGCTGTGACAACAAAACCTACAACAACCCCTGTAACGCCGCATCATCGAGCGTTTCCGTCAAATACAAGGGTGCTTGCCAAACCGCCAGCAAGTGCCAAGCAGACATCGATTGCGTCAAAGGCGAAATTTGCGTAAAAGAAGTCTGTCAAGCAGCCGCAGCATGCCTTCACAACGGCACAAAGCAACCACACGGAGCCTCTTTCCCTGCGGGCGATGGCTGCAATACTTGCTCCTGCAACAACGGCGCAGTCACCTGCACAACCCTAAGCTGCGGCACGAAATGCAACGGCAACGCAGACTGCGCCATCAGAACACAGATCTGCATCAACGGTTTTTGCAAAACTCCCCTGACCTGCCAATACAACGGCGCAGAATACGCACACGGCGCTTCTTTTCCTGCGGGCGATGGGTGCAATACTTGCTCTTGCAACAACGGCGCGGTCGGATGCAGCAAGATCGGCTGCATCAAACCCTGCACGGCCCACAAAGATTGCTCGTCAACAGAGTATTGCGCCCTTGCCCTCGGCGTTTGCACCGGCCAAGGCCAATGCAAAGCCAAGCCCCAAAGCTGTACCAACTTGCTCGATCCAGTCTGTAGTTGCGATGGAAAAACCTACAGCAACAGTTGTTTCGCTGAATCTTCCGGCGTAAATGTCCGAACCAAGGGCAATTGCGTGACACCTTAATCTTCATCTTTTCTTCGCTCGCCAATTCACCCCAAAGATCCACAGCGACACGAGGCAAGAACAACAGGAGCGACGGCCCCCCCCTCCGAGGGCTTGCGAAAACACCTCGTTCTCGCTACAAGGAGGCGATTTGTTCGCGTCATCTCGACGATAGCGAAGTTGTTTTGCACGCCACCCTTTTGTTTTGGATCGATCACGACGATGCGTTTTTCTTTCTTCTTTTTGTGTCTGCTCTGCCTTATCTTTTGGACTCTTCCCGGCTGCCCGGCTACGACCAACGAATTCATCGGTGACGGCGGCGTGGTCGAGTTCACCCCCGAACAAGATGCCCGCACACAGTGGACATTTCGCACCGAAGGAGCCATACACGGCCCTCCTGCGTTCGACACACAGCGTTTTTACGTCGGCAGCGCAGACAAAAAGCTCTACGCCATCCAACGCAGCGATGCCACCAAGGTTTGGGAGTTTCTCGGACAAGATTGGTTTACGGCTCCGCCCACCCTCGACCAAGATCGCCTGTACATCGGCAACACGGACGGTCACTTTTACGCGATCAACGCTGCCACAGGAAAAGAGATCTGGAAAACCAAGACGCAAGAAGGTTTCATCAGCGCAGCCGTTGTCGTCGGCGACAAAGTCTTGGCAAGCAATCTGGACGGAACCCTCTACGCATGGGAAAAGAGCCAAGGCCCGATCGCATGGCGCTTTCAAGCCGAAGCGCCCTTTGTTGCCGCACCTGTGGTATTTCAAGGCGTGGTGTACATCGGCGCACGAGATCAAAAATTCTACGCGCTCGATCTCTCGAACGGTGCGCTGCGATGGAGCGTCGATCTTGGGGCGAGCATCTCTGCACAAGCCCTTGCTACCGAAGAAACCATCTACATCGGCGACGATCGCGGAATCTTGCACGCCCTCAAGCGAGCCAACGGAGACAGCCGCTGGCGCTTTACGAGCCAAGCCGAGATCACCGCAGCCCCCGTACTCGACGGCGAAGTCTTGTACGTTGCTTCGTGGGATCGCAGTCTTTATGCGGTCAACTCTGCCGATGGAAAAGCCCGATGGACCGCAAGGATCGGGGCCATCCTCTCCACCTCGCCCTTGCTTCACAAAGGCAGCCTGTTTCTCAGCGCATGGGACGGCAAAGTCCACCAGATCAAACCCGAAGACGGCAGCGTTCTCGCAAACTACCCGACATTTGGACGTCTGACAGCCCCTCCCCTTGCGTTCGACGAACGCCTCTACGTCAGCAGCCACGACGGGACACTTCACGGATACACGCCCTAAGCCGCGCAGACGGAACAGAAATAGAAACAACGCAGTTGATAAAAAAAGCCGTGTTCGCGACACTTCAAGCGACACAGTCGTTGGTGTAAAAAACCTGTGCTGTCTTCGCCAACACGGGGTCAAGGGAGCCGCGCTCCCTTGTGGGGTTTGGGGCAAAGCCCCAAGAAACAGCCCATCCCACAACGCTTCGATACAAAAAGCAGAAAAAACAAGGAGAGCGTCGGATGATCGTCCTCGTCATCAATATGGGAAGCTCGTCCCTCAAAGCCGGACTCTTCGACACTTCCGACGGAAGAGAGTGCTTTCGCATCCATATCGAAGACACCGAACATCTCGCCGATGGCCTTGAGACCTTGGCCGAAGCTATCCATGCCCAAGGCTACGAAAGCCCCGATGCCATCGGCCACCGTGTCGTACATGGTGGCCCGCATCTAACGTCTTCGGTCGTCGTCGATCAGGATGTCTTGCGCCTACTCGAAGCCAGCACGCCCCTCGCGCCCCTCCATAACCCGCTAAACTTACGCGGCCTGTACGCCACACTTGAACGCTGGCCCCAGATCCCCCAAGTCGCCGTATTTGATACCGCGTTTCACAGCACCATCCCACCGCACGCTGCCACCTACGCGATCCCTGCGGCATGGCGAGACCTTGGCATTCGCCGTTACGGCTTTCATGGTATCTCCCACCAATACATCGCCGAACGCATCCAAGCCGCACTCCCTTCCCCACGTCCTTTGCGCGTGATCAATTGCCACCTCGGAAACGGCGCAAGCCTCTGTGCCATCCAAGATGGCCGATCCATCGATACTTCGATGGGCTTTACAGCCCTCCCCGGCCTGATCATGGGAACGCGCTGCGGCGATATCGATCCCGGGATCTTTGGATTCTTACACCGCGAACAACATCTCTCCATCGAAGAGATCGAAGATGCTCTCTACCACCAAAGCGGAATGAAGGAGCTTTCAGGCATCAGCCACGATATGCGCCTGATCGAAGCTGCGGCAAAACAAGGCGATCTGCACGCCTCGCAAGCCCTCGCAAGCTACGCCCACCGCGTCCGTCTCTACATCGGCGGATACACCGCCAATATGGGCGGCCTTGATGTGTTGGTCTTTACAGCGGGAGTGGGCGAAGGCTCGGCATGGATGCGCGAAACCATCTGCGAACCTCTCGGATACTTGGGATTGCACGTCGACTCTGTGCGCAATGCTTCCATCCAGATCCAAAAAGACGAGATCGCATTCATCCAATCCACCGCATCCACCGTCAAGATCGCCGTGATCCACACCCGCGAAGAATGGATGATCGCCCACGAAACCGCCCGCCTATTTCGGAACCTCCCAACCCCGCCTACACGAGATTAGCGCACCAGCGCACCGATCTGACGTGCAAGACGCTGCTCGAAACCTGCGGAAGGTCGGCTGATATGCAGCTTTTTTGCACCTGTTGCATCGTAAAGAATCAACTGCGGAATGCTAGAGATATTGTACTTGCGCGCCAGACGGCCTTGGACATCGAGGGCCACTTGAAAAGGAAAGCGCGCTCCCCATTGCCGCAGAAAAGGCCGAAGCATCGGTATCTCATCGCTTGTCACGGCATAGATCTTCAAGCCACGCGCTGCATAACGCTTCTCCAAATCCCGTAGCATCGGCACCATCGTTTTGCAGCCTTCGCACCACGTCGCCCAAAAGAACAACAACGTTGCTTTGGCTCCCTTCGCAGGGATCGGCAAGTCGGCTCCGCGCATATCACGCAAGGCGCTCTGCTGTTGCCCCCGTTGGCGCGGGGGAAGGCGATACGGATCGACTTTTTGTGGACGAGTGTCCTCTTCAAACTCAGGCTCTGTCTCTTCGGGAAGAGACGGGATCTGCGGGGTGGAGCGTTCTTCGGGAAAAGTCGGTGGTTGTGGTTGGGATCGGTCTTCGGGGGCTTGTGCGATCACTTCGGGTTCGCTGGACATCGGACGCAGAACGACAGGAATCGTCAGAAACTTGCCTGCACGATGGACCATAAAATAAATCTTTTGACCTGCTTTCGCCAACATCACATGAAGGCGGATCTCTCCGTTCAGTTGAAGCATTTGCCCGCCAAGCGAGACGATGGTGTCACCCACGCGCAACCCTGCTTGATCGGCAGGAGAACCTTCCATGACTTCGTTCACCACCACCGCTCCGGGCGCAAGCCGCGAAAAACGCGGATGCCAGCCTTCTGTGGTAGGCTGAAAAGCGATCCCAAGCTGCGAGGGAATCAAAGCACGCACAGGCTTGTTCGGTGCGTCTCGTGCAATCGATACTTTGAGCGGGTCGATATCTTCGGGTGTATCAGGCCCTTCCGCTTGCAAAACACCCGTCACCTTGCGTCCACCAAGCGAAGTCGACTCGCAACGCAACAACGACTGCAAATCGCCCCGTTCTTCCGCACTTCCCGAAGAAGCGAGGTAGGCTCGGCCTGCGATCCGCAACAACAGCGTATGAACCCGTAGCAAGGCGGCTTCTTTGACGTGCAGATGGAACACTTTTTTACTGGCCAAACCATGACGCCGATAAAGCTGCTTGAGCAACGCTTCGTCGCGCTTCCCCTTGAGATGGTGCAGATAAGCTGTGTGGAGTTTGCGGCCCAACCCGAACGTCTGACCATCCAAACCGGGCCGATTCATCTCTTTTTCCAACGTGGCCGCAAGGTTTGGATTCGCTTGATAAAAACGTACCATCGCTCCCCGTCGCATCTCTGCCAAGACTTGTTCCCACAACCCTTCTAACTTTTGTAATTGCTTTTGTGCCGCTCGGTTGGCCCGAATCGCCGCCCAAACTTGTGCGGTTCGCGTATGAACGTCCACACCAAACCGCTTTTCCAACCTCCGCAGCAGCCGAATATCCGAGCGAAGCGCCAAACTAGGTTGTTTCCAATCGACCCGAGCAAGCCAACGATCCGCTTCACCAGCCAAGCGCCGCCCTTTTCCACGCGCACGACTACGCAAGCGATCTTCGAGGTACACATCGGATGTTGCAAGCGGAACATCGGGCGCATCGTCCGTCAACAAGGTCCGACGATGGGCTTCTGCAAAGGTTTGAGCGGTCTGCATCGCATGGATCATGTGATAAGCGTGACCTGTGCGGCTCGAACGTGCCGTCTCTGGAAAACAACCGTAGGCTTCACGCGATGCAATCGTCGAAAAAAAGCCGCAACGATTTCCGTGTACTTTTCCGGGAGACTCGTACAACACATTCGCAAACCCGCCCGAATAACACTGCGACATCACCGTGACGACGCGGTTTTTTTTGCCCAACGGCTGCATCATCGCACGCAGTTGTCGGACATCGACGTTCTCTCTCCACAACTCGATCTTGTTTCCGAGCGGCCCTTTGCCTTTGGTCCCATGATCGGTCACAAACAAAAACAGCGTTGAAGGCTTAGTTCGGCCTTGCGCTTCGCGGGCATAGCCTCGAAACCAACGCTCCAACGCTGAGCGCTTGGCGGGGTGAAGTTTCTGCCCTTTCATGGTCGTGTTTTCCATCAAAGACGGTACAACCATCTGGTGCTCGTTCAAACCTTCATACAACCAATCCATCGCCATATTCTTCACAACCAAACGATCGGCTTCGGGCGAATCGCCATCTGTGGAAAAGACGGTCAGTCGGCGCGGATCAAACCCTCGGCGCGGCAAAAGCTCGTGCAGCATCTCCAAAAACAGATGGTGCGAAAAATAGTTGCTTTCAGGCTGACCACCGCCGTTCAGCAAAACGGTGTCGGTCAAAGCGATATCCGCTCCGATATTGGCCGATATCGCGGGATCGAGAAAGTCTTCGGGAGAACTTCGCAGCTCGACTTGACGCAGGGGCGCAGCAGCGCTCTTGTTGTCGATAGCTTCGAGTTTTGCCGACGCCTGACGTTCTTTTCCTCGCGCAGATGGCTTGCCTTGATCGGATGTACCTTGCGTACCATCCGCACCATCCGACGAAGGTTCGGATGTTTTCGCCGATGGCCCGCCCGTTTGGTTGCGTAAGGACGGCGTTTTTGCCGAACGCAACGGATCTTGCGATCCTTGTGTGTTCGCCAACCACCCCGCAACACGAGTGTTTGGATAGCTCGAACTATAGGCCAAGATCAACGCAGCCCCCGCCATTCCACCCAAAAGAAACACGATCAGGAATCCAAAAAAACGCCGTCCCACCGAGGGGGCAGCGTTCGATGTCTGCTTTTCCATCGCTCACCTCCCATTGTTCTCACTTGCCCAAACGAGTGCTTTGCGTCCTTTATTCCATCCCAGCACACCACACGAAAACAAGAGGCTTGCCTCGCACAAACGATGTGGCTATCCTCGCGTTTTTTTAATCTGACGGTTGGCATACTCCAATGGAATCACAAGGTTTTCCTGTTTGGCGCAAGCATGGCGCGCCTTTGCTGTGTTTTGTGCTGCTCAACGGCTTGTTGCTTGCGCTCTTTTTGATGCAGCACCTTCGCTCGACGCTTCCCAAAACTCTACAAAACCCCTTGCATCCGTGGCTTGCATCGGCGGCCTGTCTTTCGGTATGTTCGTTGGTGGCGCTTTTCGTGGGCTTGTTGGGTACTGCTGCGGCTCGATTTTCCGTCCGCTCGATCCGATGGCTGTTTGAGTCTGCGGTGCTGCTGTTTTTCTCCGCTGTTTGGGTCTATGTGTGGATCGATGCCAAAACTTACCGCGAACTGGGCCTTCACCTCGAAAGTGACTATGTTCTAAAAGCCTTGATAAATCCGAGCTTTCAGCGAGAGGCACAGATCAGCGCGATCACCTATGCCTCGATTTTGGGCGGTTTTGTCTTGATCGTCTTGCTTCAAGCCCTTTGCTTGGGCTTGTGTCGGTCGATCGCAAACCATACACGCATCTCCACATTCGCCCTGTGGTTCGGGAGCTTTGGGTCCACCGCCCCTTTCTTTTTGTGGGCGCTTCACCAAGAAGCCAAGTCCTCCGCTGCTTTTGCAGAAGCCTTGCCCTTCTTTCAACGTCTTTCCCAAGCCTCTGCTCTCCCAACCTCCCTTGTCACCGTACATTACCCGCACGCCGCTGCACAACGGCCTCCCACACTCGCGCAACGCCCTGATATCGTCTTCATCGCAGGAGAATCTTTGCGTGGCGATATGCTTCAACCCGCGTGGATGCCGCAGATCACACAGATCGCCCACCAGCGCGGATGCCTCGTCTCTTCGCGACACCATTCGGGTGGACACAGCACAACATGGGGGCTTTTCTCCCTACTCTACGGCTTGCACGCCTACCACCTCACATTCTTTCACAAACACGATATCGCCCCGTATCCGTTGCGGCTGCTCAAAAAAAATGGCTATCGCTCCCTTGCGATGGTCTCCACAAAGCTCACAGGATGGGATCATGGGGGCCTCTTGCTTCGACACTTCGAGCAAAAAAAAGAATTTTTCGATCAACGAAGCGACCAAAATGATCTACGCCTTCTGCAAGAAGTCCAATCTTTTCTACAAACTCCGCCCAAAGAACCCTTTTTCTTGTTCCTTTTTCTCAACGCAACGCACCACAACTACTTGTATCCTCCGAAATTTGCGCGCCATCTTCCCGTGATGCCCGAAAACTACAACCACTTTCTCGTTGATCACAAGCTCTTGCCCTTCAAAGAAAAAATCCTCAACCGCTACAAAAACAGCCTGTTGTTTCTCGATGATCTCGTCGCACAAATCACCACACGGATCCAACGCACAGGCCGAAAAACCCTGCTCGTCTTTACGGGCGATCATGGCGAAGAATTCTGGGATCACGGACTGCTCGGACATGGCGCGCCCAACTTCATCAACGCACGCACCCAAGTTCCTTTTTTGCTTTGCGCTCCCAGCCCGATCCAACGCCCGATCCAACGCTCTGGTCATCCCGATATCTGGCCCACCGTCATCGATCTTCTTTCCCCTCAAACGCCCCTTCCACCCGAGACCTACAGCAACGGCATCTCGCTTCTCCGCCCACCACCGCTGCGGCGACATCTGCTTGTCACTTCGTACGCTTTTCCCCAACACCGCAGGCGGATAGCGTGGATCGACCAAGAAAAAAAGATCTGGCTGCGGATGCACGGGGCTTTTACAGACTTCCGCCCGTTCAAACACACAGATCCAGAAGATCGCCAAAAGCCACCTCTTTCCGACCTTATCGCACAGCAGATATCCAACACGCTCACCCAAGAAACCCGCCGTTTCTTGCGCATCGGCCAGATGATGCACAAACGCCCTCCCATCGTGGCTTTCCCCAAACAAGCCCAGATCGGCCCTTATCTGCGCGTCCTTGGCTACCAGCTCTCCACCACAAGGCCCGCCCCACAAACTCGCCTAACACTCACCACCTACTTTCACACCCTCCAGACGATTCCTCCCGAATGGCGGCTGTTTTTTCATCTCGAAACCGATCACCCCAAAGCCTTTTGGAATGCAGATCATCCGCCCTTGCAGGGCTTTCTGCCACTCCACACATGGAAGCGCGGGGCGTATCTTCACGACACATACACGTTTTCGATCCCCGCAGATTTCCCCGTCGGACGGCCTCTCAAGATGTACATCGGTATGTGGTCACCCCAAAAAGGCCGCTTGCCGATCCTCGGCCCCGACAGAACACAGATCACCTCAGATCAACGCTTTCTGCTGTTTTCTCACCCCCTCGAACCCGCGCACAAAAAGGTGCAGCCTTGAAAAAGCATCTCTCTCTTTGGTTTCAGCCCTTCTCACGCAAAGAAAGCTTTCGTGTGTTCTTTTTGCTTGGCGCTTTTGCGCTTTTGTTGCTCGTTCTCAAATACGAAAAGATCTCCATCCTCACCCAAACATCGGCCTTTGCACAACCTCTGCTTTTCGGAACATCGTTTCTACGCGATCTCTTGCTCTTGCTCTTGGTGGCGATCTTTTTTCTGCTTGTTCTTGAAAATGATCACCCTTGGGTCAAGCGTGTTGCTTACTTTTTCCTTGATACATTTGTCCTTTTTCTGATCTTGCTTGCGCTTGTCGAACACCAATTCTTCCGAACGACTCGCACCTTGGTCAGCGCAGAGATCATGCTTTACGGAGCGCAGCAGATCTGGATGTTGTCTTCGCTTCTGTGGGGCCAGATCACCCCTTGGCATGGGCTGCTTTTGGGGTTGCCGCTTGGGTTGATGTGGTTTCCGCGCTGGTTGCAACGACGCCCCAGACTCCGCGATCGTCTTGAAAAAAAAGCCGACGGCTCCTCTCTCTTTTCGCCTGTAGGATTGCTGCTTTTGGTCGTTTTTCTGTTGGCCTCTCAAGCGTGGGTTCCGCACACCCACAACAGCCAACTTGCAGCCATCCAAGAAAACTATTTTCTGCGATGGCTGCGCGAAGGCTTGCAAGATCGCAAACTTGCGGCACTCGAAAAGGCGCGTCTCCAACAAAAAGAACCGCCGCTGTTTGATGCCCAACACCTGCGGTTTTTGCCCACCGCTCAAACCCGCCGCCCCAACATCGTGATCGTGGTCTTAGAATCCATTCGCCAACGCTCTACCCCTCTTGCCGATCCGCGCCTTCAAACGATGCCCTTTCTCGCTTCTCTCGCCCAACAAGGCTTACGAGTCGAATCGATGTACCCCGTCGTCCCGCACACTTCCAAAGCCGTCGCCGCGATCTTTTGTGGGATCTATCCCAAGATCACGATGCACGTCGTCGAGTCCGAAGTAGGCGGAATCCCCGCCCGTTGCCTGCCCTCTCTTCTCGAATCGCTCGGATACAAGACCGCGATCTTTCACCCTGCCACCGCACGATTTGAAAATTACGACCAACTCGCCCGCAATATCGGCTTTTCGATGATCCGCATCCTCGAAGATCTCCCGACTGACGGCTTTTTCCGCACCAATTATTTTGGCTATGAAGATCGCATCTTGCTCAAACCGAGCTTTGCGTGGCTCGATCAGATCCAAAAAGACAAACAACCTTTCTTTTTGGCCTATCATACGCTGACTTCTCACCACGGCTATACCACGCCGCCCACCTATCCTCGACGCCCTCTCGGAGCCAAACGCGGCACAGAATACGACGATTATCTCCAATCCCTCCGCTACACAGATGACTTTATCAAAGAAGTCTTTGCGGGATTTGAAAAGCGCGGTCTGATCGAGAACACCGTTTTTTTGTTTGTGTCCGATCACGGCGAAGCCTTCGGTGAACACGGACTTTACCAACACGGAAACGGGATGTGGGAAGAGATCGTCCACATCCCTGCGCTGATCTACAACCGCAGAATATTTCCAAAAGCACGCAAAATCCGAGGACTCCGCCAACAGATCGATCTATTGCCAACGGTCGCCGATCTGCTCGGCGTCTCGGTGCATGGGGGACGGCTGCCGGGCTACAGCTTGTTGCGACCCGTCCCAAAAGATCGCACGATCAAGATGACGTGTTGGTTTGAAAAGCACTGCATGGCCTTGCGTCAAGGCGATCACAAGGTGATTTACAACTACCACCGACGCCCGCTCTTGGCCTACGATCTCGCGCACGACCCGCACGAAAAGCGCGATCTCGCTACACAGCCCGCCCTTCAACCGATGCTCCAACAAGCGCAAGCGCAGCTCATCGCATGGAAAACTTCGGTCAATCGGTCATTTGAACACCCTTCCCGCGCACAACTCCACACCGCGATCTTGCAACAAGTCCCTCCGTTGGATCGCTCCACCGAAGCCGCCCTCGGAGAATGGGTGCGGGTCGTCGGCTACCAGATGCACACACACCATCCAACCCCGGGTGAGGCCGTCGAGATCACCTTCGTCTTCCAAGCCAAACAAACGATCCCTCCAGAATGGCAACTCTTCTTTCACCTCGAAGGGCAACAACCCAAGCGTTTCTTTAATCTCGATCACCCTCCTGTGGCGGGCCGTTATCCTCTTGCTTCTTGGAGGAAAGGCGAATATATCCTCGATCGTTATCGCTTTTATCTTGCAGCAGAGATCCCCCCGCACACTCCGCTCACGCTCTATGTGGGCCTATGGTCCGCACAAACCAACCAGCGCGCCTCCGTCAAATCCCTCCATCTCTCCCCCAAAGACCAAAAAGAACGCCGCTTTCCGATGCTCACGATCACCCCCCAACCTGCTCCTTGGCGTGCAGGGCGGCCCCCTGTTCAACTCTTGCTTGACGCACGTTTTGGAGACTGGCTTCATCTTGTCGGCTATAACCTCCACAGCACCGCCCCCTCGCGCAACGAGACCTTCGATATCACGCTGATCTATTACGTCCATCGCACCGTCCCTCAGGGATGGCAACTCTTCTTTCACCTCGAACAACAGCATCCCCACATCTTCCTCAACGCAGATCGCGCTTATTCCCCCGATACACCGCCTCTTTCTGCATGGAAGACGGGCCAGTACATCCCGTTGCGCCTGCGTTATACGCTCCCTCCCACCCTACACGCGGGCGCAACTCTTCGCCTTTACACGGGGATCTGGAAAAATGGGCAACCGTTCCCTTCCTTGACGGGTCCACAAGATAGCGTAAAACAAGACGCCAAAGGTCGATTGCTTGTACTCACCCGGAAGATCGTGCGCTAAACGCCTTCCGCCACGCAAACAGCCTTTGCTCACCCCACCCCCAGAGGTTTTTATGGAACCAACCTCTTCTCTTGGTACGGCTCAGCCCTCCCCCAAACTCCCCGTGTATCGGGGTTCTTGGCTGCGTCACTCTCCTTGGGACGCATGGCTGCTTTTTGCAGCGGCGTTGCATGGCGCGGCCTTCGCGCTGTTGATCGCCTATCACTCGGCCTTTCCAACCCTTTTGATGATCTTCGGCTTGGCGCTTGGTCTTTGTTGGAACGCCAACACCATCGCACACAACCACCTGCATAACCCTCTTTGGCACTCTCGCGCACTCAACCGCGCCTTCGATCTCTATCTCTCCCTTTTGCTCGGTATCCCCCAAGTCCTTTGGAAAGAACGCCATCTCTGGCATCATGCAGGTGAACCCGCACAATGGCGCTATCGCCGATGGTGGTCTCAAAAAGGCTTACAAGGTCTCGCGATCTTGGCGCTGTGGGTTGGCCTTGCGTGGTGGCTCCCCGCGTTCTTCTTTTGGCTCTATCTACCGGGGTATCTGCTCGGCTTGGGGCTTTGCTCTCTCCAAGGGCGCTACGAACACGTCCGCGAAACAACCCGTGGGATGGGCGTTAGCTACTACAATCGGTGCTACAACTTCTTCTGGTTCAACGACGGCTACCACACCGAACACCACTTGTTCCCACGTTGCCATTGGAGCGAGATCTCCCGCCAGCCGCTCTCCAAAGAACAACTATCCATCAGCGCTTTTCCTCCCCTCTTGCGGTGGATTGCTGACCTCCCTCTCTTGTTGAATCGCTTGCAAAGTCGTGGCCTCGGCCACTTTGAGCGGCTTGCCTTGCGCTCCAACCGCCTCCAACGCTGGTTGATATCTGTCCATCAACGGGCCTTTTCCGCACTTTTACTTGAAATCCCCGAAACCCGCCGACAACACGTCGTGATCGTTGGGGGTGGACTGTTTCCGCGCACCTTGCTGGCCTTGCTCGATCTTCTCCCACAGACAGCCTTTACGATCATCGAAAAAGAGACCACTCACATCCAAGAAGCCCAA
>CAUJFU010000447.1 GCA_963169055.1 Myxococcota bacterium | reverse complement strand
AGCAGCTTACGATCTCGCAAACAAACGCCAAATCGCCGCAGGAGGCGCGTGGGCCGAATGGCCCAAAGGAACAGAGGTTGCGCAAGAACTTCTGCGCTCGCTGTTGCGTGGGACACCTGTTCGCCTTGGGGGTTGGCTCCCAAACGCCATCGGAAACAAGGGAAGCTCCCCCAAAGCAGGCGGAAATGCCGTAGGGATCGCGTTGGGCATTACAGCAGGCGTGTTGGTGGTGGGAGCGGGTGTTGCGATCGCGGTGTATTTCTTGACGCAACCGCGTTGCGAAAAAGGAAGCTGCATCGATCTCACACTCAAATAACCACCCTCCCTCTACAGCCCCGTCACAAGAGCGGTCTGATAACCTCCGAATATAGGCGAAACCATGCACAAATCACACGCCCTCCTCTCCTCCAAGCCTCTGCTCGGACGCACCAAGAGCCGCATGGTACGGCTCTGCTTCGTGCTTTTCTTATGCCTTGGTTTTGGGGGACTCTCGTCTTGTGGCTCGCCCTCAGAGGGCGGGTTTGGTGTTCGACTCCAAGGGCTCGATGCAGCGATACTTGCGCGGATGCGCTTTCTTGATATAGCGATCTTTCCCGCAAGCAAGGTGGCTTGCAACCAAGTCAACGCCACCAACTACACCAAAAGCGGAGCTTTTGCCGCCGACCACCTCGGCGAATTTCCTGTTCGATTTGAAGGCACCGAACGACGGGCGATTATCAACGAGCTTCCCGAAGGCAACGATCTCGTTTTGTATTTCCTCGGCCTTGAGTCGGTGGGAGAAGAAAAGAAAGCACTCGCTCAAGGCTGTGCAAGCGGGATCACCCTCAAAAAAGCGGAGATCACCGTCGTCAACGTCACCATGAACGCCCTCTAGCCTCTCTTTCAAAAAGCGGTCGTTCTATTCACACAAGACGGGTTGACCGCCACCCACACCATGCCTTGTCATGTGCGGTCATTACGTCCGATACAAGGGTGGAGACACCTTCACCGTCACCCACATCATGCCCTGTCACGCCCTTCTATCGAGGGGACAAGAAAGGCAAGGAGCGCAAACCGATATGAGCGAAGCACCCAAGCAAGAAAACAAACCACGACGCCGAGTCGCCCCCCTACGCAACACCGCCCCTCGCCGCGTCCAGCCCGAAGCCCCCCCACAGCACGGCGTATTCAAAGAGGCATGGCTGCGCTATCACGATTTTTATAACGGTTTTATGCCCCACCCAAGCGAGTTCGCACGGGGCGAAGATCAAGGCGCAACCGAGATGGGATTGGTTCGTATCCCTGCATTGATCTTCTACGTCCCGATCTACTACATCTTCTTGCTTTTGCTGTTCCCGCTGTTTTATCCCTTTATGCTTTTTTCCGCGATATCTGCACGAAAATCCTAGAACAGCCGATGGATCAGCGAGGCAACAGATCAGGGCAGCGAAATGTAGGGGAGCGAAGTATAGGAAAGCGAAACGCTATCTTTGCAAAGCTCGGAATCATCGAGACAACAGATCGGGGGAGCGAAACGCTGTCATGGAAAGGCTCGGATCAAGGGGGATCTGGAGCTTTTTGCGCAGCGCGAGATGTTGGCGAGAGAAAGCAAAGGCCAAAAAAGAATGGAGGGGTGGGAAGTTTTCGATCAACATTGCAAAATCTGCGGGAGGACGGTCGAGACGGCCTGCGGCGTACAGGGCCATCGCTTGCAGCGCAGGCGCAAAAGAAGGGGTGGCAAGGAGGCCGATCTGCGAAGAGATCCGTTCAACAGTGTCATGCCAAACAACAGGCGCGGGCAGCTCTTGTCGGATCTCAGGGGAGCAAAGGCGCTCTGCCAAAGTCCACAGCTCGATCGGGATCTCGGCGGGTGGGAAGATCTCACGGGGGAGGTGTTGTAAAAGAAGATGCGCAAGAGTCCCAAGCAGCGTTGCAGATCGAAAAGGCGGCAAAAGTTGCGTCATGGTTTTGGCGAGCAAAAAGCGTTGCTGTTCGGGGGGAGATGCGTACAAAAACGCATCTCCAAGCAAAAAAGTGGGCGGGTGGTAACGCAAGAGTGCAGGAGCAAGCGTGTCCGATTCTCCCACAACCAGATGCACCGAAGGCAAACCAAACTGCGAAGACAAACGCCGAACCATCCGAGACAAGGGGTGATTCGGCTCCAAGGTTTCGTTGGCGAGATGCGTTGCCAAGGGCGGCAAGAGCGAGGCCCAAGAGATCGAGTGTTCGTCCATTGCCGTAAACAAAGATGCTGCAGCTTCGGCTTGTTCGGCAAAGTCACCGAGGCAATGGCGTATCTCTTCGTTGGTTAAAGAAAGCCCATCTTCATCCCAAATGCTCTCTTCGACAACAGGAAGAGAAACGGGTGCCTCTTCGCCATGATACCGCAGGAGCGTCACAGCAAGGGCGAGGATATCGTGCTCTTGGTAAGTTTGACAGAGCCAAACCAAGCGATGCAACGGCTGTGTCGAAGAAGGAACGTCCAGATAAAGTTCTGTGAGAAGTTGGGTTTCGCGCTGCCACGTTGGCGCAAGCTCTCGATAGCGAAGGAGAAACAGATCCTCGGTAGGGCAGATCTGCAAGCCGAGTAGGTACGTCAAGAGGGCCATGGGCGCTTGTTGAAGGGTGTGTTGGAAGAGTTGAGCGATGTTGTAGACGGTGGCAACGAGTTGTTCTTTGGGGGCGTTGTTGGCGTTCGCTTGACGCAAGCGCTCGACGAGTTGGAAGATCTGCTCTGCTGCGGAGTTTTGTTGTTCGTCTTCGCCTCCATGCAAACGTTCGGCGAGTGCAAAGATCTGCTCGAGGGTCACTCGGGCGTTGTGCGGAGCAGAGCGAAGCTGAACGCCATGCCATCGGTCTTGGGAGCGAGACGCAGGAAGATCTTTGGAGGGAGTTGCAGCGAGCGCATCTTGGGAGGTTTTGGAGTGTGGGGACTGGAACATCAAGGTGAAGTGTTCGTCCGAAGAGAGCAGAGGCGGCAACAGATCAGGATCGTCCAATTCACCGCTGTCTGTAGCAGGATGAATGGATTCGTCAGGCACAGAAGAAGAGGCGAGCCGTATGTCTTGTTGGGGGATCAACGTGTCTGGCGAAACCCAGACAGCCCCGGACTTGTTGCCGAAAAAATCGGAAAGGTCGTCTTGAGTGAGGTGTGCGTGGATCTGCGGAGGGCGGAGCATGGGATCAGGAAGAGGCCGATAGGTGTTGGTTCGCGCAGGATCAGGAAGAGGTGAAAAAGAATCTGTGCGTGTATGATCGTCAAAGGACTCCTTTGCGGATGCGACACGCGGGAAGGATGTTGTTCGGGAGAAGTCGTTTTCTTCGGAAGGCTCGGGGAGAGCAGAGTGGGTGTCTGTGCGTGTGGCATCTCGTGCAGAAAGGGCGGGTGGAAGGGCCTGAAACGCATCGGTGGGCGAAGTTTCTTCTTTTTGTGCGACAAGATCTTCGACAGCAGGAAGATCTGTATGGGTTTGAAAGCTTTCGTTTTCTTTGGGCAACAATCCCGAAGGAACGGGAAGATGGGCGAGCGGCGCACGCATCTCGTCGATGGTTGCTTCTTGAAGAAAAGCAGGGACGGGAAGGTGAGCAAGCGGAGCGCGCATCTCATCGATCGTCGCTTCTTGGAAATGAATCGGTGGTAGTGATCGGAGATGAATCGGTGGCAACGAAGCGACGGGGCGTTCGGAGGAAACACGATGTTCGGCGGTCGTGGCGTTGTCTGACGCGACCGATGCCGTTTCGTGGGCAGGAAGAGCATTCATCTCGTCGAGACCACCGAGATCAGGAACAGCATCATGTTCGTCCGTGATCGATGAGGCAGAGAGATCGGACGCATCGGTGGGATCGATGGTTTTTGCGGGAGAAAGTTCGCGTTCGTGAACCGACGCAACAGAGGGACGCAACGGTGCAGCGAGGCGGGTAGACGGCGAAGAGACAGGAGATTCGATATCGGGAAAGAGTTCGTTGCTTTGCGTGCGTAAGTTGGGGGGTGGGTTCGAGATCTTTGCCATCTCCGCCATCTCCGAGGGTTCGACAGAACCCAACAATTCTTCGAGGTTGTGAATCATCGAACGTGCAGAAGCCATCTCGGGGTCGGCTTGCCAAGCCTCCCGAAGAGAAACCAGAGCCAACGGCCATCGAGCGCATTGAGCGTGAGCGTGGGCAAGGCGCACCAACAAACGAGCGCGCTCTTTGCGATCACTGGCCTTTGGCAAAAGGCGCGTCAAGTACTCGGCTTGTTCGTCGAACCGTTCAAGCCGTCCACACAAGGTCTCTGCGCGTTCAAGAACGACAACAGACTGAGGCGAAAGAGCCAAGACAAGGCGATAGGCGGACAGAGCTTGTTGTGGCTGGCGCAACGTGTATTCATAAAAAAACCCAAGTTGTTGGTACAACGAAGGCAGTTTATCGGAGGCGAGGGGGTCGTTTTCGCAACGTGCGATCTGCTTTTTGAGTAAACGTTCCAAAAGCATCCATGCCTGAAAACGAGCCGCCAACGAAAGCGCACGCGCAAGTAGTGGATAGGGAAGTCGGTGTGCTTGGGTCTCGATTTGTTGTAAAAACTCGATGGCACGGGCTTGATCTTTGAGATGAAAACTGACAGCAGCCAACCAATAGCTGAGTTCGGCACGTTGCAGATCGTCCGCCACCCGTAATTGCGCTTGGGACAAGATCTCCAACAAGCGCACAGGAACACCCCGCACCAAGATCTCCGGCAACAAAAACAATGCGTCCTCAAAACCGTCGTCCATCAAAAACAAGCGATGGCAGACTTGCAAGAGATCGTCGCCAGCATCCGAAGATTCGAGCAAGATGGTGGCAATGCGCATCAAAAGAGCGCGTTGGAGGTCGGCGTCTTGCGAGCGCTCAAACAATCGCCACAAGATCCCCAACGCTTCGGAGTGCTCGCCAACCCGCAACAACAAATCAACCAAAGGCCACAAGATCTCGACATGATCGTCGGCGATCGAATGGGCTTTTCGATAAGCCTCTAAAGCTTCCCGTTGTTTGGACTTGTCGTCTTCCAACACCGACCCCAAACCCAAAAGATGACGGGCGCGAGCCAACGGGGATTCGGGAATGTCCAGCAAACGATGCGAAAAATCGAGTGCTTGTTTGGAAAGCCCAAGACTCAAAGCGAGTTGTCGGCCTAGCTGCAAAAGCTCGGTATGTTCGGGATGACGTTGCCATACCTTTTGAAAAACCCGCCAAGCGCGCTGTGTACCCTCTTTTTCAAGCAACAACCGATGCACCACTTGGATCTGCCATGTCACATCGCCGCTGCCTTGAAACGCCATCTCTTCACACCAACGCCCGAGCGGATGAGACAAGCCAAAAAGCCGAACCCTCCGCCAAATTGCACGCAAGACCAGCGGATCTTTTGAAAACCAAGCCCACGCCATCCAAGCCATCGTCAGACCACGCCAAGGGACGAGCGCGGATTGTTCGAACCATACGGCCATGCGCATCCACACCAACGCACGCAGGATCGCAGAAGGCTGCGAAAGGCCAAACAGCCTCCACGCACGCAAACAGGTCTTGTGATCGCCACGCGCACGAAACGCCACCAAGGCTCGTTCAAAACGCATAGGATCACTCGGAACAACCGAGAAATCCAACCACAACCAGTCGAACACCTCCAACGAAGGCAACAAGCCTTGGCGGTGCGTGTCCAAAAGCCGCGCAAAGGAGGCAGGGTTATGCGAGATCGGAAGGCGCCCCGATGGCAGATAACGCTGCAAACGCTCGATCAACGGCCAAGCTTCTGCATCCGCAACAGCATGATACAAAGATTCCCAAACATGCGTCCCCCTCCATCGTCGGCGCAAGATCCCTTGCCATGCGATCTCGGCCTCGATACCGCCTTTGTGCGTGAGGCTCGTCGCGTACAAACAGGCTTGTTCTTCTTCGGCGTACACATCCAACATCGCAAGGCGCACACACATCGAATCCAGAGCGGCTTTTTGTAGCGAGACCTCGGTGGCAACGTGCCGATCAGAAGATTGCTTTTGTTGGCGATCCCCACGGATGTCCGATCCATCGACTTGATCTTGCGATGCCAACGAAGCAAAGTGTACACGCAACACCAGATCTTCGGACGGATGGACAAAAGACGGCAGGATCCGCCTCAAGTGAGGCCACTGTCGTTGGCGCAAAAGATGCGCAACCCACGCGGCTTCGTGGGCTGCCCACGGAAAATTTCGCGCATGAAGGCATCGTTCCATCCACACAACATCGGGTGCAAGCGATCCAACACATTGAACGGATATCTGCCAAAGCTCTCGATTCAACGAATCATCCGAAGAATAGGTCATCCAACGCAAGGCTGCTCGGGCCAGCGCTCTCCACGCTTTGGCCCGTACCAACACAGACTCCACACGACGGAATGCCTCGACTTCCCCATACTCTCGACAAAGCCACCGCTCCATCATCTCCAGCGAATCATCGGAAAAAGTGGGATTTTGATAGCACGCCAGAACAGAAAAGGGACGAGACAAGAGTCGTCCTCCCTCATGACGGGCGGCCTCGACTTGTTGCTGCGCAGCTTCGGGCAAATGCACCAACCATTGGTCTTGAAGCGAAAGCAAAAGCTGAGCAGACAACGGCGACGAAACCCCCTGCAAGCTGTTTGCGAGTCGTCGAAGTGTTTGTTGTTGTTCGGGGATTTGAGGAGAAGAAAGCGCCCAAGCCGCCGCCAACAAAAGCGACATCGCCTGTTGCTGGGGTTGTTGTGCTTGTTGGGCGCAAGATTCGAGATGATGCGCCAAACGCAGATGACGACCTGCCGTTGCGAGCGCAAGCAAGGGCTGTTGAGTCGTGAAAGGAACGTGTTCGTACAATCTCGGCTCCATCCTTCCGTCACCATCAGGCTATAGACACCCACAAGCCATCGCAACGCACGGGACGTGTTCGCCCCAACGCCCAGAGCCCGAAGCGAACAAGTGCATGACGCCGATGGAGGACAGATCGCGAATGCGTCGCGTGGGAAGAAGTGAGGCAACGCACGGTGGGTTGGGGTCTTGAAGCGCGTTCTTTCTGTTGTTTGTCTAGGACGCAGCACGCCGAGATCGCGCGTTTAGTACTGTGCTTTGAGGAGATAAGGAACCTCCATTTTGAGGCTTTCGCCAGTGAAGGGCGTAAATTGCCAGCGCCGCATGGATCGAACGATGCACTTGGTTAGGGACATCCCCCGAAAACGGGGAGTCAGCACTTCCACCGAAGAGACGCTGCCCGACGCTTCGATCCCAAGCATCACCACCAATCGACCTGAGATGGTGAGGGCTTTGAGGTGTTGTTCGTAGCAATAGGTGATTTTTTCTTTGTTGGCTTCGATCTCGTTGAGCAGCTTTTTGACGAGAGCTTGATCGACCCCTGCGGCATCAGCCACGCGCACCGAGGGTTGATGCTGCGATGGACCCGACGAAAAGGTCATCGCGCCGCGTTGTGCGAGACGTCTGAGAACCTCGCTGTCCATTTCTTGTTTTTTGGTGGTTCGGATCTGTGGTGTTGCAGTAGAACGAACAGGCGAAGAACGCCGCA
>CAUJFU010000446.1 GCA_963169055.1 Myxococcota bacterium | reverse complement strand
TGGGTAAGATGGGAGCAAAAGCAAAAGCCGCGATTCCTGCCTTGATTCGGACTCTCAAACACAAAAAGAACTTCGCTCGTAAGGGGGCGGCCTTGGCCTTGGGGAAGATGGGAGTGGGAGCCAAAGCCGCGATTCCTGTCTTGATTCGGGCGCTTGATGACGGGGAAAGTTGGGTTCACCGAGATCTCGTGTGGGCCTTGGGGAAGATGGGGGTGGCGGCGGTGCCGCTGCTTCTTTCAACTCTTCGACGCAAGGGCGGGGAGGTTCGCAGAAATGCTGTGCAGGCCTTGGGTGGGATAGGTGTGGAAGCTCGTGTAGCGATCCCTGCCTTGATTCGGTTGCTCAAGGACGCGGATAACAAACTCCGCCACGATACAGCCGTGGCGCTGGGCAAGATGAAGGCGGAAGCTCGTGCGGCGATCCCTGCGCTGATCTTCGCTCTCAGCGACGTAGATGGTTTGGTTCGTAAGAACGCAGCAAAAGCCTTGGGCGAGGTGGGGGTGGGTTCCAAAGAAGTGCTCTCCGCGTTGAAGGAGGTCCTTGAGGACACAGAGAACGAAGTACGCGTTAGCGCGGCGTTGGCTCTCAAGCAGCTTGCAGTAGCCAACGCCGCAGGCCCAGCCACCCAGTCGGAACATCGGCCTTTGCCACAACCCGCCAAGCGCTGAACGACATCCTACGAAATCCGCTCCATACATGATCGAGCGGATCGACATAATCCCCGATGATTGGACCTGATAGATAGCATCTCAGAACTCGATCACGCAACATCAGGGTATCGTATCACCCCAAAGAAACGCCCCTTACTGTCGAAACAAACGCCAACGCTGTGGTCATTTGGGGAGGGGGCGACAGCCTTTTTCTGTCCAGCGAGCGGCGAGATAACCTGCGCGCCCCGAACCGATCTTGTAGCTCAGATAATGCGCAGGATTTTTTTGGTAATACTTTTGGTGGTAATTTTCTGCGGGATAAAATGGGGTGGATTTGGTGATCTCGACAGCGATATCGGCAAGAAAGCAACCGCTCGCAGCGATGGCTTTTTTCGAGGCTTCAGCGGCGCGGCGTTGGGCGGCGCTTGTATAAAAAATCCCCGTTCGATATTGCGTCCCGACGTCGGCAAATTGGCCGTTTTTTTGGTTGGGGTGGATCTGTCGCCAAAAGATATCCAAGAGTTTTTCGTAAGTGACCTGCTTTGGATCGTACACCACAAACAAGGCTTCGGTGTGGCTGGTTCGCCCGTAGGCAACGTCTTTGTAGGTGGGGTTCTTTTCGCTTCCGCCCGTGAATCCGACGCTTGTGGCAAGCACACCTTTTTGCTTGTCAAAAGGGGGTTGGACGCACCAAAAGCATCCGCCCGCAAAGATCGCGACTTCTGCGCCTTGTGGAACACGCGGCAGCGGTGGGATCGCATACTTGTCTTCTTGGGCGGGTGTTTCCGCACGAACTTCGGCAGGTAGCGATGGATGGGTCGAACACATCTGCACCTTGGCAAGCAAAAGGCCAAACAAACCCACAAACACAAACAAACGCATCAGAACGCCTCCTTCATGTGGATAGGGACAGGGCTGCTACGATATCCGAGAGCAGCGTACACAAAACGTCAGCACGATTTGCTGTGGCGGTCCTGTTCTTGGGCAGCCACAGGGGGCTGCCCCTACGTCTTCCGTGTGCGCGCTGGGCGAATTTCGCATGACGCAGAAAACAAAAACCCGTACTCGGACCCTATCAAGATGTTTTGGCGATATCTGTCGATGCGGAACTGTTGGAGAAAAAAACAAGCGCGATCTAATGGGTGATCAGTTTGCGGCTTCCCCAAGCGAGGTAGAGGTTGCCACCGAGAGCGCGGGGGGAAGCATCCAAAAAGCGCATTTGAAAGTCATCGGAAGCACGCTCCAAGGATTCCCAGACGCGGCGTGTGAAATCAGGCGCAGGGCTGGTGCCTTCGGAGGCGGGATCGGATTCGTCTTTGCTGTTGTAACGATCCAAGATCGCGTACCGTCCGCCCGGCTTCAACAAGGAAAAGGATCTTGCGAACACTTGTTCCCAATCTTGGAGAGCCGTCAGCCCCAGCGTACACACCACGCCATCAAAACCATCGCTTCGCCAATACTCCGAAAACAACGGCTGTTCCAAGGCATAATCTTCGATTTGCAGAAGGACTGCATTTTTCCATCCACCTTGACGGACGCGCTGGTGGGCTTCGCGCAGCTTGCGGATCGATGCGTCCACACCGATCACCCATGCAGGTGCATGCTTCGACCCCAAACGCCAATAATCAAAGTTCTCACCCTCTCCACAAGCGAGATCCAACACGGACCCTCCCGCACAATCCCCCAAGGCATCGATGGTTTCGCGCCGATAAGGAGAAACCAACGACTCCACCCATAGACTTCCTCGATCTCCTACAGAAAAACGATCATACCCACTCATGACGTACGCCCTCATTGGTGTAGAACTCCCTCTTTAAAAACGCACCAACACCTCCGCCTCTTCAATGTTTTTCTCAAGATGATGTGTTCGAAGGCATCCCGATGGCTTGTCGTTCAAGCACCACGCACGCCAAACAAGTCCAAAAAATCCTCGCGAAACCAAACACCTCTTCTTGCTTGGTCACGCGCTGGATGGCTTTTCGGCGTAACGCGTGGCTGTCATACCACGATCTTTTTTCTTGCACAAGTGTTACGAAAACTACACAGTTGGTGGAGAACACAACGAAAAAGGAAGGGGGGAGCAAGGTATTTTTTTCGATGGGGTAGGAGTGCCTTGTTGGGTTTGAGAGGCGGGATCAGGCGTCTTGATCGTGGAGAGCGACGATGGAAGCGAGATTGCGGTTTTCGCTATGGAGGAGCTTGACGCGGAGTTCGCAGAGGTCACGGAGGCCGAGCATGGCGAGGACTTGGCCGTCGCGCATCATCGGGAGGTGACGGATGTGGTGGCGTTGCATCAGCTCCATCGCATATTCGAGGGAATCGGTTTCGACGACGGAGATCACTTCGGAGGTCATCGCTTGTTGGACAAGGGTGGTGCTTGGATCACGACCCTCTGCGGCGACTTTGCAAGCGATATCGCGCTCCGAGATTAGGCCGACAAGTCGGCCATCTTCGATCACCAGCAAAGCACCGACGTTGTGTATCTGCATCAGGCCGGCGGCTTCTTGGATGGTAAGCAATGAATCGATGGCTTGGACAGCACGTTCGCGTAGAAACTTGGGGATCTCCATGAAAAACTCCTTTGCGGTCGAAGGGCAAAACAAGATCAGCGGACCGATCCTTCGTCGTGTGCAGAGAATTTGTCAAGAGCGTTTGGCGTTGTAGCGAAGGCGTTCGTCAAGGGCGTTTGGCGTTGTAGCGAAGGCGTCCGTCAAGAGCGTTTGGGGTGGGGAGGGTCGGGAGGGAGGAGGACTTCGGGGTTAAGTATCCACGCGGGATCGAGGGAGCGCTTGGCTTGGTGGAGGATCTCGCCGAATAGAGGGGATATCTGTTGCGTATACCAAGGTCGATGATCTTTGCCGACGGCGTGATGGTGTGTAATTGTGCCGCCATAGGCGAGGATCGCATCGGAGACAGCGGATTTGATCGCGTCCCATTGTTCGACTTCTTGGCCTTCTCGGGCGGGAGCCACCACGGAGTAATAAGGCGCAGGCCCGTCAGGATAGACGTGCGTAAAACGCCACGTGATCAGCCCTCCGCCACAATGTACTTGCAAAGCATCCGTCGCAGCCGCGATCACAGCTTGATGAAACGCTGCAAAACGATCCCATGTGACGGCGGTTTCAAAGGTTTCAAGCAAGATCCCACAACAAAGCATCGCATCGCGCAGATACGGGGCCAACAAAAAGCTCTGTTTCCAACGCTCCGAAGCATCGCCCTCTTCGTCGTCCAAGGCCCGACCTTGCAAGGCTTTGGGTGAGCCGTCGTGATGTGCGCAGATCGCCAACGCTCGCTCCAATCGCTGCTGCTGCGGATGATCGTGGGACTCGAATCCCAACAACAAGATCGTCTCGCTACCATCCCCCGCGCCCATACTAAAAGCTTCCATCGAAGAGATCAGCCGACAGTTGGCGGGTGATAACCCCGATTGGCTGATCTGGCGGACCGCTGCAAACCCCGCATTCTCCGACGCAAACGACACCGTCGATTTGGATCGATGTTGCGGGATATCTTGTAGGCGCATGGTGGCTTCGGTGAGGATGCCAAAGATCCCTTCGGAACCGATCACCCAACGCGAAGGCTCTGGGCCTGCCCCCGATCCCGGTAGAGCGCGGGTTTCCAACACGCCCTTGGGTGTCACCATCCGAACAGATTGCACAAATTCGTCGATGTGGGTTTGAACCGTTGCGTAATGGCCGCCAGAGCGCGTTGCGATCCACCCACCCAAGGTAGAAAACTCGAAGCTTTGAGGGAAATGCCGCAACGTCAAACCATGCGGTTTCAGCGCCGCCTCCAACGCAGGGCCGTAGATCCCCGCTTGGATCGTTGCGGTTCGACTCTCTCGATCCACCCGTATCACTCGATCAAAAAAGCGCATATCACACGATATCGCCCCCGCATACCCCGCTGTTCGGGGAGGTTCGACTCCACCCACCACGCTGCTTCCCCCACCAAAGGGGATCAGCGCCACGTTGGATGCACCGCAAAACGCAAACAAACGCTCGATATCGGCCTCACTTCGCGGATACGCCACATAATCGGGGGGATTGTCGAATTGTCCGTACAGTCCGCGCACCACATCGCGAAATGCTTTTCCGTAGCTGTGCCTCGCTCGCTCGGGCGTTTCCTCCGTACAGATATCCCGCAACGATGGCGGCAATGCAAAGCGCGGTACACGAAGGCGCAGCGCCGAAAGCGCCAACGGTTCGCGATGCCGCAACGCATCCAACCCCAACGCCATCTGCAACGTCCCTTGAAACCGCGCCAACAGCTTTTCAGGCAACACTTGATCCGCGTAGCCCCATCCCCAATAACTCCGCTCTCGTTCTTCTTTCACTCCAAACCTCCCGTCCTTCCGAGCGCTCCCTCGGATCTCTGTCGCCATTCCGCTCTAACCGCCCTCTCCGTGATGCACCGCAGCCAACAGAGAAGAGACCGCAGGATGTTGTACCACGATCGATGTGACCACACCTTTGGCGACGATCTTCTCGTTGACTTCGGCCTCGACCTCGAAGCGCCACATCTCGTCCATCTGTCGCTGCAAACGCGAGGTGAAAAACACCTGCTCGCCTGCAAAGACGGGGTGTAGGAACTTCATTTGGGTGCTTGCGGTCATGCCGATGTTGTTGCGTC
>CAUJFU010000445.1 GCA_963169055.1 Myxococcota bacterium | reverse complement strand
ATCTTTGCCTTCGGCAAACAACACTTCGCCACCGAGGCGGAATCGGCCTGTTTTGGGGTCAAATCCGACGGCTGAGCGGGTTTGGTTGTTTTGTTGGGCGATCACAAAGGATTTGTAGACGGCGCTGAGGACTTCGCGGCGGTGTTTGAGCAAGCTTTCAAGGCGTTCTTGGCAACGTTGACGGCTGGTTTGGGCCTGTGTCGCGAGGTTTTGTTGGCGAAGTGTTTCTTGTTTTTGTTCTTCGGTGGCCTGTTTCTGGCGTTCCGCAAGTTGTTTTTGCTCGCCGACAAGGGCTTCTTGACGCCCAAGCATCAGGGTGAGTTCTTGTGTTTCTTTTTTGAGTTTTTCTTGATCGGCGATCAGCTTTTCCTTGTCTGCAAGGAGGGCTTGTCGATCGCCAAGTAGTTTCTCGCGCTCGGTGCGCAGCTTTTTCTCTTGTTCGGCGAGCAGGATCAGTTGACGTTGAATCTCATCGTTTTTCTTGGTCAAGCTGGCTTCGGATGCTCGGGACTTTTCGAGGCTTTCGGTGCGTTGCCGCAAGCTCAAGATCGAGCTTTGCAGGAGTTTTTCTTTGACGACAAGTTGAGATTGTCGTTCTTTGAGTTTGGTGCTTGCGCTGTTGTAATTGATGACAAAAAAGGTGACGGCAAGAAAAAGCACGAGTGCAAAAGCGCTCATCAGATCCACGACGCTCGCCCAAGGATCGAGTTCTTCTTCGCCGCCTTCATCCCAATCGTTTTGTGGATTCACGAAACCACCTCCAGATACGACAAAGGGTTGTGGATCGGCTCATGCCGATCCGCTAGAGTTATCGGCCTTTGTGAGGGAAAGGCGTGGGCGTGCCGACGTTGGTACGATCAAGGGAATAGTCAGCGGTCGAGTCGGCGGTGGGGGCTTGGCTCCAGAGAGAGGTTAGCTGCTGAAGCTGCTGAAGGATGGCTTGTTGTTGTTCGATCATGGCTTGGAGGCTACGTTGTTGATCTTGTTGTTGGGCCTCAAGCTGTCGGACAAGGCGCTCAAGGGAGGGATGGCTTGTGGCGGGTGCAGCGGAGGAAGGGGTTTGCCCGTTGAGCTGGCCGAGACCGCGTGCGATGCCTTCGGAGACTTGGGGGGCGACGCGGGCGACGGTTTGGTTGAGCAGTCGATTTTGGTGCCAGAGCAATTCGCGGATGCTGTGTGTGCGCAAAAGTGCGCCATCTCGGCCAAGTTGGAAGGCTTTGCTTTCGAGGGCTTCGATCACAGCGGGTTCGCTTTGCATAAGGGTTTGGATGACGCGCTTGCGGAAACTCGAAGCCATAAAGGCGTTCGAGATCCGAACAGCTAGCGCGACGATCAGACCTGCGAGGCTGGTCCAAAAGGCCGTACCCATCGAAGGAATCGATCGAGATAGACCTTTTTGAATTTGATCGACTTCGCCTGTGACGGGGAGTTCGCTCAGAGAGAGGGTGAGGCCGACGAAGGTTCCGAGAAGTCCGAACATAATGGCCATCGAAGGAACCATATCCCAAAAGCGGGCATAGGGGTTGGTGGGAGGGAGGACGTCTTCGTCGGTGGCGGTGACAACGCCTTCTTCGCGCGCTTCTTGTTCAAGAAGGCGAAGCCGATCACGCCAACGCGAGAGGCGTACATGAAAGTGGAGCAAGCGCCAAAGTTGGACCGCGACCACCAGCAACATCGCAACGGTAAAGATGCGGTTGAGGATGCCAGCGCGTCCGCCCATGGAGATGTCATACATCGTCTGAAACATCAGCGTTTCCTTTGCGGGTTTGAGAAGAAGGCGCGTTTGAATTGCGCGTCACGGTGAAGTGGGAGCATCCCGTACAGACGGGCGCTTTGTGCAATGCTCGGTGAAACAGACCATATCTTAGGGACTTGTTTGTTTTATGCAAGGTGTTTTGAAAAGTGAGGGTGTCGTTATCGTTTTGGGGGAGGAGTTTTTCGTTTGAGTGGGGGCGTGGGGCGCTTTTTTTCTTCTGGGCAGAAGGGCCAAAGGCACAAGAATTTGCCTTTGACGAAGAAGTGGCCCGAACCACGGAACCACAGAGCATCGTTGCGCTTGACAAGGCCGGATCGCAGTTCAAGCGAGAGGTTGCGGTTGATGGCGTAATCGAGGCGCATATCGAGATAGCTTTCTTCTTCGAGGGGGGCGGGCTTGACGGCGACTTCGAGATAGAGGTCAGGCGTCAAGTACCAACCCGCTTCGACTTTGAGATCGCTGACATTTGCGCCTGTTTCGATGTTGAGGACGTCCATCTTGACGACGCCAGAAAGCGCGTTTTTGAGTTCGGAAGCGACGGCACTTCCGACCATTCCGACGGCTTGCTTGGTGATGTTGTCTTGTTGGCCTCGGCTGAGATCTTCGGTGGTGGTGCCTGTGAGGATGAGAGAAAGGACGTTGATGCGATCCATCGAGATCTTGGTTTCGGTGTCGGCGTCGATGACTTCAAATTCGATGATCGGGTTTTGGGCCGAGCCGAGGGCTTTGAGCAAGACTTTGACGCGCTTGTAGCCTTGCTTTGCGAGGCTTGTACCGCTTTGGACTTTGACGATGTACACCGCGATCACGTTAAGTTTGGGGTCGATGTACCCGAGTTCATCCATGCCAAAAGATTGACCTGTAAAAGCGACGGCACTTCCGCTTTCGACAAGAAATTTTTTGCCATAAAAGGCCAATTCACCGCGTTGGATCTGCAACCCACCCGTCAGGCGGAGGCGTCCGCGTTGTAGGTTGACGCCGAGTGGACGGAAGTCTTCGGTTTTGGCTTCGATGCTGAGGTCGCGGTTGCGTACAAAGAAGTTGCGCGGGATGATGATCCGTAAGTCGAGCAGCATCTTTTGTGTGATGCCCGATGCAGGGGGCTTTTCCTCGAACGGATCGCGGCTGCGTCGTTTTTTGCGGGGTTCTCCGAGGACATAGATATCTTCGTCTTCGATGTAGGTTTGCGGGCTTCGGCTGCTTTCTGGGAGCGTGAAAAGAAATTCGGGGATGGTGATCGATCCGCGTATCTTGGGGGCATTGAGGGCTTCTTGGATCGAGATGTTGGTTTGGAGCGTTGTGCGATAGCGCAGCGTGTCCATCGGTTTGAATTCTTTAGAAAAGATCTTGAGGCTCATGTCTGTAGGGACAAAGTTCTTGTGGGCGATCCATCCGTCGATTTGGAAGGGGGTTCCTGTTTTTCCGTAGAGTCGGCAGAGCACTTGGTATTGTTTGGGTTTGAGTTGGATCACAAACTGCGAACGCATCGGCTTAGCAAAGCGGTTTTGCGGATTTTTTTGTTCGCCGATCTCTACTCCAAAGGCGGGATAGGTCAGTTTGCTGATCTCGACACCGACTTGACCGCTTTTAATCTCGGGAGATTGGAGAGTTCCAGAGAGGTTAATGACCAGTTTGGGTTCGCCTTGCAGCTCGATCCCGGGGGCAAAGGCTTCGATGAAGTCCAATTTCATGCGTTCCCCGATCACGCCGAGTTTGACGTACAGGCGCTCGTCGGCTTTTCCCTGTTTGAAGGCCGGGCAACGCCGTTGGCGCTCTTGTGGGTTTGATATCGCCGCAAGAGCGAGGGGAAGGGCCGCAAGGATCTCTCCATCGAGGATATCAAAGCCGCGCATAATCCGCTTTTTGCCTTCGATCTTCCATGATCCGTCTTGAACCATCTTGAGCAGGATGCGTGTGCGTCCGTCTTTTTGCGTTTGCTCGTCGTTGGTTGTGGAAAAAAAGCCGATATAAAAATGACTAAAGCGTAGGGCTTTTTTGCTGTTGCGAGAGAAGGCAAGCAGTGCTTGACGGGCGCGGTTGTAGCGGCCTGTGATCGGGTAAAAAGTGCGTCGTCGAAAGTCTTGTCGTTGGGCAAGCAAAGAGCGAAGTTTGGCTTTGTCTTCGTCGGTGAGGTTTGGCTTTTTTTGAATTTGGCTGATCTTGCTGCTCAGTTCGTTTTCTTGGCTGGTGGCGACTCGCCAACGCCGTGCGATCGCTTCAAAGGCTTCGCGTGCTTTGAGGGCTGCGACAAATTCTTTGCTTTGGGCTTTTGGGCTACCGCGATCGCCGATGATGCCGTTGCGCAGCTCGATATGGCTTTCTTTGGGGGGGACGCTGCCTTGGGCTTGTTCGATGGTTTTCCATTCGGGGCAGGCGGGATCGCCCTCAAGCAGTACCGCACCCGTAAGCATCCCTGCGAGTTTGGTGTAGATGCCGCCGAGTTGTGCGAAATTTTCTAATCGGAAGTTGTGAAAGGTCAAGCGATTGGAGAAGAAGCGTCCTGCTTCTACGCGTACCATACTCTGTTTGGCGGGGGATTTGGGGGGGGGATTGCCGGGTAGCATCTGGTTGAGTTGATCGAGATCGATGGCAACGTCAAGATCGTAGCGTGTGGCGTTGGTGAGCAGGGGTTTGTTGAAAACGTGGGTTTTGACCAAGGCTTTGGTTTGTCCGGGCTGAAGGGAAAGATCGACGTGTGCCTGAACTCCGTCGAGGTAAAGTGGCTTGTCGTCTACATCGCGGCCCATCTCGTAGCCGACGTCTTGGAGGCGTGCGGAAAGAGCGAGGCGGGGTTGCGAGAGCTTGCCTTGTTCGCGGAAAGAGAAGACAAAGCGGCTTCCGGGTTTGAGTTGCAACAGCGCGGGGATGCGGACGAATCGGTAGAGATCGCGCAATGGAAGCCCGGGCATCTGGAGGTCAAGGCTGACGTGATCGAAGATCCGAACGGAGGGTTGGAGCGTTTTGGGATCGACGCGCAAGGTCATCGCAAGCCAATTGGTTTTTTCGGGAAGTTCAAAGTAGGTCGTGGCTTTGGCCGCCTTGTGTTGGGCAAGATGGAGCTTGGAGAAAAACGAGAAGCACCCAGATTCTTTTGGGCAAAGCGGCGAGATCTCGTGGCTTTGTCCCGGGGGAAGGTAGCGCAAGCCGAGGTGGTAATGGATGCCTTTGACGCGCAAAGAAGTGGATTTGGGCTGTTTACTGACAAGAGAGCGAACTTTTTGACTACACCGAAAGGCACTGACAGAGCGGGTAAAAGGCATCTCGTCAAGCGTGATCGTTTGGGGGGCTTCGCTTTTGCCTTTTTTACGCAGCGCAGCGATGCGCTTTGTTTCCTCTGCTTGGGCGTTCTTTAACAGCGCTCGTCTTTCTTTGGCGGATAATTGGACGTTTTGAGAAACAAGTGGGCAGAAACTGCCCTCTTCAAACCGAACATCAAAGCGGAACGATGGGGCGGTTGGTTTGCCTGCAAGCAGGATATCCGCGTGCAAAAGACCGCTGATCGCATCGCGCAGATCGGCAGGTAAGAAGTCTCGCCATGTTTGAACTTGTTGGCCATAGATCTTAAAGAAAAAGTCAAGTGGCGTATCATCCAACCAATAAAGTGAGGGAGCGGCTGCTTTGCGTTTTTGAGGACGAGTCGAAGGGGAAAGGCGAAGGTGAAGGGGGAGCATTCCACCAAGCGCAAAGATCGGCTTTTTTTGGATGTAGAGGCGGTTCTCTCCTTTGGGCAGGCGGAGTTCGCCGTCATGGAAGTGGACATTGAGTTTGAGGTCGATATCGTTGAGTTGCTCGTATCGGCCTTTTTCAAGCGCAAAGCGCAGATCGAGTGTGGGGACACTCAGCGGCCCGAGTAGCTTGATCTCGGCATCGACGGTGCCGCCGATCTGGAGCGTTCCGGGCTGTTGCCCTCGTGCGAAGTCGCCTTGGTTGAGGACGCGGGCAAGCCAACCAAGAGAGATATTGGGGATCGAGAGGAAGAGGATGGGTTCGCGGAGCTTTCGTTCGAATTGGATGGGTTGACGGGGCATCCCTTGGAGGGCGGCGCGGATGGGCAGGTGGGCCCTGAGCGCGATCAGCTTCCGTTCGGTCTTTTGAGGGGTGTTTGCGTCGGTTCGGCGCAGCAAGTTGAGTTCTTTGTATCCAGCGTTGAGATCGAGGTGAAAGACATCGCGTGGGATCCGCAGGTTTTTGGGTGAGCGTTTGGGGTTGTAATAAGCGTTGAGGGCGAGGGTCAGGTCGCGAAACTTGTCGAAACGACCGTCTTTGAGACGGACGGAGAGATTTTCGAGGCGGGGTTTGCGGAAGTCTCCCGCGACATCCAACGCGACATCCAGATACCCACGCAACGGTGTGTCGGGCATGATCCCAAGCACGCCTGTGACGCAGCCCACCGCGAGATCGCGGATCGCCAGACCCAAGGTTTGACCCGCGCCTTTGATGTGAAAGCGGGCGTCTTGGATGGCGATGGATTCGGGGTTTTGGGTGGTGCATGCTTGGGTCGCGTGTTCAACGCGTTGCTCGGCGCGTTCAAGGATACTGTGGCAGCTTGCTATGGTGTAAACCTTCGCAGCAGCGGTCGTTTTGGCCGAACGTTGTTTTGAGCGGGCGGAGCGTTGTTTTGAGCGGGAGGAGCGCTGTTTTGAGCGGGAGGAGCGCTGTTTTGATGGAGATGCGGAGCGTCTGGTGGGGTGGGTGGGTGCGCGTGATGCGAGGTATTGTTGTTTGTAAAGGGCGCGGCAAGGGCGAGGGAGATCGCTTTGTTCTGCGCGGCGTTTGAGTTCGCTTTGGTATGTTGCAAAAGAGCGTGTGGTGACGGCTTTTTTGGGGGCGCGCAAGAGGTGGCGCCGAAGGATCGCAAGTTGTCTTCGGAGGCGTTGTCGTGCGCTGCTGCGGTCGTTTTGGAGGCGGAAGTTTTTGAGTGTTGCGAGATCGTCTTGAAAGGAGATCTGTGTGCGGGTCTTTTTGTTTTTGGGTTGCAAGCGAAATAGACCTGTGCCGATATCGAATTGGAGTTTGTCTAGGCGAACAAGATGGGCGGGGCCTTGTTTGCCTTGTCCCATCTTGTATTGGAGCCCGATATCGGCGCGGTAGACAGTTTGTCCGCCTGCTTGGACGCCTTGTACAGAGAGTTCTTTGATCTCGGCTGTAATGGGCTGAAGATCGAGCAAGGCAGCGCGAAGGCGGATCGTCTCGACACTTGCTGCGGGATGGCGGATGCTGCGGCCGTTGAGAGTGATGGTGGCTTGGGGAAGGAATTTGTTTCCTTTGGCTTTGAGGTTGAAGGAGACGCTTCCTGCGAGCTTTTGCTTGACCACTTTTCCTAGAGCAGAAAGGTTTGCGATGCGTCCGTCGATATCGGCGCGCACGATGCCACCGTCAAGTTTGACATAGGCTTCCCCCTTGGGGATGTTGAGGTAGGGTGTGCGCACACGCAGGGCGGGGATGGTAAAGGCTCCGTCGGCGGCATCGACAAGAACGGAGACTTCTTCAATCTTGAATTGTTGAAATGAGCTAGGCTGGACTTTGAGGTGAACTTTTCCTTTGGTTTTGTCTGAAAAGCCTTTCCCTTTGGCGGTCAATTCAAGAAATAGCAGGCTTTCAAGGCCGGAGTTGCCCAAGATCTCGGCGAGATTGGCTTTGGAGAGTTGGAGCTTGACATCGTAGCTTTGGTTGAGGATGCCTGCGCGGGCATCGAGCCCAAGGGAGGTTTGACCGAGGCGGAGTTTGAGGTTGGCTTTGAGATCGGAAAGGGGGCCGTGGGCGGTAAAGAGATCGGCGCGGATATCGGGTTTGACGGGATAGACGGGAACGACACGTTTGATATCGTCGGTGGCTACGAAGAATTTGCGGGATTTGACTTCCATATCAAGAGTCGAGAGGTCTTTGATCGTGGCGTCGAGATGGAGGGCAGAACGCTGACCAAAGTCGAGATCGAGTTGTTTTGCGTGGAGTTGTGTGATCTGTGTCTTGGTGCGGGGATCGCAGATGGTTTCCATTTTGAAGCGGAGGCTGATCTTGCGGACTTTGACGTCAGGATTGAACAGGTCGAGGTGGAGGTCGCTGAGGTGAGCGAGCAGGGTCGAGCCGATCATCTTGAAGTCGGTGGAAAGGTTCAATCCCTCGACACGAAGGGCTTTTTCGCCTTCTCCCCATGAAAACCGCACGTCGCGGATCGCGATCTTTTGCACGGACAGTCGAAAGCCTGCGGATTTGCCGAAGGTTTGGGGGTGACAGGACAAGTCGACTTTGGGGGGAGGGGTTTGGCTTGGTGGGCCGAGGTTGAGATGAGCGAGCAAGTTGATCTGGCCGTCTTTTTGGACAAACAAGTATCCTTCGGGTTTTTCGAGTGTCAACGAAGTGACGACGAGTTCGCCTTGGGTCACAAACTTCATCAGATCGTAGCGGACATCGAGTCGTTTGAGTCCAGCGATCAACTTGCCTTGTCGGCTGTACCAGCGGACGCCGTTGACTTCGAGTCCCGTCAGCAGGGTTCCACCGAGAGAGTCTAGTTCGAGCTTTCCATGCAAAAACCCTGATGCAACGGAGAGACCGACCGAACGAACCAGAGCGCGACTTGGGCCGATCTGCCACAAGACGAGAAACAGGAGCAAGATCACCACAGGAAGCATCAAGAGGCTACCCAACAACCACAAGATCCGCCTGAGCCATCGGCGTTTTTTTGGGGGGGGAGAGGCGGTAAGGGTTTGGGCTTCTTGCGTGGCCATGAGACTTGCCTGCTTTCTTCGGGGTTTGGATGCGTGTTCGCACAAAGCGCAGTGGATTTGTGCCGAACGATGGGGTGAACAGAACATCAAAGATGTTTTTGTGTTCACGCACAAAACAACAGGATGTTGTGAAGGTCGGGCAAGATCAACCCCCCCGCATCTCTTTTCCTTCGGGAGATACAGTCTGTAGGCAAAGAGGGAAGGGCGGAGGCTTTGCTTTTGAGCAGCCATGCGTATATCTTTGGGGCGCATTGGATAGGGACAGATCAGCCCCGTGGGGCCACGCAAGGCAGGAGAGTGACCGTGACGCTTCGACACCCGCAAGGAAGCCTTTCTCGCTACATAGAGATCCGCCAAGAACTGCTTTCGGATTTAGAGATGATGGCAGAGATGCTGCGGCGCGATCAGGCGCAAGATGGGGGAGATTCGCTGACACAAACTGTGCTAGAGCGGATCCAAAAGCGCCTGCAGCTAGTTCAAGATGATCGCCTGACCATCGGGATCTTTGGCGAGACTTGTAGTGGAAAGTCGACCACCATCAATTGCCTTTCGCGCCGTGAAGTGACGCGCCCTGATGTGGTTTCCAACACAGGCTCGCTGATGGAGTTTGAGTACGGTGAGACCGAACGTTTGGAGGTTCATTATCTGGATGGTCGCGTTGCGCCGACTTCGTGGGCAGAACTCCCGCACTTTACCGATCAGATGCACAACCCCGAAAATCAAAAAGGTGTCGCAAAGGTGCGCGTCTGCTTGCCTCTGGGTTATCTAAAAAATGGCATCCGTTTCTTTGATACGCCCGGACTCAACGACGTGATCCAAAGTTATACCGAGCTGTCTACGCGATTTTTGGATGAGATGGGAGCGGTGATTATCACGTCCATTTATCCGCCCTTTACGCGAGGGGAGATGGACTTTCTCAAGCGCGCAACGCACCAGTGCGACAAAGTCTTTTTGGTGATCAACCTTTCGGGCGATTTTTGGCCGCAACGCGAGCGGTTGCGCGAGCGCGTGATCCACAATATCTCACGTGACCCTGATCTGAGCGCGCACCCTGATCTGCGGCCTGATCGGATACGGGCGTATGTGATCAACGCACGGATGGCGTGGGAAGCGATCACACAAGGCAACGAAGCGGCTTTTGTCGAAAGCGGGTTTCCAGCTTTCCAATCCGATCTTGAACGATTTTTGGCCCAAGACGCGAGCCGTGCGGTGTTGGCCTCTTCGATCCGCAATAGCTTTGAAGTGGTGACGCTGTTGCAAAAACTCTTGACGCTGCGCGGTGAAGTGCTGTTTACCAAACGCGCCGATGTCGAGAAGAAGATCCACGCGCTGCACAAATCACATGAAAAAGCGGAACTCAAGAAGTACGAGCTTTTTGATGCGATCGATGGGGAGATCAAGGGTCTGCAAGCGATGATCGAGCCGGAAGTTGGGGCGTTGTTGGATGGGACAGTGCAGGCCCTCGAAGAGATCCAAACGATGCAGGTCTTCGGTACGATGGTGGAGTCGATCGAAGCGTTGTACCAAAAGAACTTGGTGCAGGGGTCGAAGATCGAAAAAGTGATCGCAGAACGGGTAGATGCGATCTTTCAAGCCGCACATCGTTGGCTTTATCGGCAATTGGACGATCTGCTGGCGATGAGCGATCCCGGGCAACTCAAGCACAGCAGCACATCTTTTGCCTTGAGCCGCAACCAAAAAGCGCTGCTTGGGATCTTTGATGGGTATGAGGATCGTTTGGGGGCCGCCGAAGCGATCTTGGGCTTGACAACGGTCAGCGCGACGATGGCAGCGGGAGGACAGGGGATGGCGTTGTTGTCTTTTTTGGGTCCGTTGGCTTTTCCTGTCGGTGGGATCGGCGGTTTTATGGTGGGGTTGTTTGCGCGAAACTACATGAAAGCGCGGCAGCTTCGGCAACACATCGAGTCGCAGATCAAGCAACTACACGAAGGGCGCCGTCTGCTTCCAGACAAGATGGCTTTGATCCTTGATCGGGTGTCGCAAGGCATCAAACAATGGGTGAGCCAGTACTTTGATAGCTTATTCGGTCGGATCACGCGGATGATGGAGGAACATCGCGATCAGCTCGGACAGGCGGGTTATTTGGAAGCACAACGTGCGATCTTGGAAAGCCGCCAAAAAGAGCTAGACCTTTTGCGAGATCGTTTTCTTGCTCGTCTCCAAGAGATCCGCGCTTTGCTTCAAAACCCTTCTTCTGTGGCCCCCATACAAGGGGCTTCTGTGCGTTCAAGTCCGTAAGGTCCGAAGCACAAGGGTTTGGCGCATAGAGGCGTTGTCTGCATGTACTCGACGACCGCGAGGTGAGCATGGAGTGGTTTCGTTCACAATGGCAGTCTTTGCAACGAGGGGTCTCCCAATGGACGGGGTTGGGGTCGATCTGGCGTAATGCACAAGGCGCCTTCCAACATCACGCAGCTTATATCAAGATCGGCCTTGTGGTCTTGGCTTTTGTGCTGGCCTTGTGGCTGGTGTGGTCTGTGGTGTTTCATTTTGCCCAGACCTTCTTGATGCTGCGCAATATCAATAGCATCCTTGGGTGGGTTTTTTTGCTGTTGGTTGCGGTGAGTGTCGGCTGGTTGGTGTGGTTTATTCGCCGCACTTTACAAGGTATAAAGAAAGAAAGCCGTGAAGCCCGAACAAAACGTTTGGGTCTTGAAGAAGAAAAAGTCGATCCGACGCTCGCTTATCTTGCCTCCTTACCGAAGCCGCCCGCGATTGGTTTGTTGGATGTGATCCAGCCGGGTGCAAGGGCGTTATTGGAGACGTTGATCTTTGCCCGCGATCCTGCCAGTTACGAAAAAGCCCTCAAAGAGCTGGAACGTCAAGAAGGGCGCGATGGCCGCGCTCCCGAGTGGATGTTGGCTCGTGCGCAGATCTTGTTGCATCTTGGCCGACAACCCCAAGCCTATCGCGTCTTTGCAGAAGTTCAACAGCGCTACGCCCGGACTCGTTATGCCCAAGATGCGGCGCTTTTGGATCTCGCTGCACGCTTAGAGTTCGGCCACGAGGGAGCAGCTTTGCCTGTGGAAGCGCCCGCTGCAAGTGTTCCGTTGCCGTCCTCTTCGGCGTTGGCCGCAGGGTCAAAGGCTCGGCCTGCTGCTCGTTCTTCTGCGCAAGAGCAAGATATCTTCCAACAAGCCACTTCTGTTTCTCGTTCTCCGCTTCTTAAGCCCGACCAGCTCGATCAGATGTTGCGGCCACCTTCTGCGGATCAACTGCCCCAATATCCCGCTTCATTCGAGCACACAACACACAACGACAGCGACTCTGGGATCCATACAGAAGACGATCTTGCAGAAATCGCCCATCCCACGGTCGTCGATGACATCGAAGATGCCTTGTCTGCGCTCCCTTCGGCTTTTGAACAGGAGCAAGATGACAACTACACACTCCAAACGTTGGTGAAACGCCCTGTTGCTCCCGTGGCGTACGCCGCCTTGATCGCTCCCACAGGCGATGCCCCTCCCACGCCGCCTGTTCCGTCCTTTGGTATCTTGACCCCAACGCCCCACAATATCGAAGAAGAACAGCTTGCCCGCCATCTTCCTTTGCTTGAAGAAGCGATCTTTTCAGAAGATGAATTAGAAAAACTCTCGCATTCTTTTCATGCACATCCCAACCCCGAACCGCTGCGCAACACCTCCCAACAGATCGAAACCATCGGAACATCCAAAGCCGATCGGTTGGCGACAAAAACCAACCCGCAAGTGTCGGCGAAGACAACATCGCAAACGACGGATGCGCGGCGTGTTGCAGAGGCGAGCGCGATTCGGCGCGTCGAAGCCGAGATCGACGCGTGGTTGCGCGAACATCCGCCGATTTTGGGTGGGATCTTGTTGGAAGATGCACGCCGTTGTGAGGGGATCTTGGAAGAAGCGGATCAGCTACGCGAAGCGGGGCAGCGAGCAAAGGCATATGCTTTATTGCAAGATATCTTACGCCTGCATCCGAGATCGCGGTATGCAAAAGATGCACAGATGCGCTTATTGAGCGATCAGCTTTTTGTGGTTTGGGAAGATTCGTCGGGAAGCGGGGTGACTTTTCCAAAGAAGTGATTGAGGGGGCCGTGGCCGTTGCCGATATCCATCTCGTCGGCATAGTCGATGGTTGCGGTGACATAGCGTTTGGCGAGGCGGGCCGCATCCAATACGGGCCGTCCTTTGGCGATCTCCGCCGCGAAAGCAGAGGCAAAGGTGCATCCCGTCCCATGCGTGTTGTAGGTTTGGCGGCGGCGTGCGCGTAGTGTAAAGAAAGACCCCCCATCGTAAAGGATATCAAGAGCGTCTTGTTCTTTGGGCAGATCGCCTCCTTTGACGATCACATAACGAGGCCCCATCTGATGGAGTTTTCGAGCTGCTTCTTCCATATCTTGGGGGGTTTTGATCTCCAATCCCGTGAGTTCTTGGGCTTCGTGGTGGTTGGGGGTGATCGCAAACGTGACAGGGAAAAGTTCTCGGATCAAAGCGTCTTTGGCGTCTTCTTTGAGCAAGAGGCTACCTCCTTTGGCGATCATCACAGGGTCCACGATCAGCCGATCCACCAAATAATCTCGTGCCCTTCCTGCCACGAGTCCGATGATCTCGCGGCTTGAGAGCATCCCCGTCTTCCAGACGTTCGCACCGATATCCTTCATCACAACGTCGATCTGGCGTCCCACGAAAGCCAACGGGATCTCAAAGACACCTTCTACCCCCATCGTGTTTTGTGCCGTCAATGCCGTGATGGCGGTCATGCCGTACACACCGCGTGCTGCAATGGTTTTGATATCCGCTTGAATGCCTGCCCCGCCCCCTGAATCCGATCCCGCAATGACCAACACGCGCTTCATGCGCATCCTCCTTTTTCGCGTGTAATCTTTTGAAAAATCTTACACGCAAGATCCATCTCCACGCCATCGGCCACCAAGATGCCCTTTTCTCGGCAGGCTGTCAAATCTTCTCGTAGGTGGTTTGGTGATCTTTGGGTGGGTTTTCGTTTTTGGACAGCGTTGGAGATCTTGCATTGTCCTTGGGGTTGCCTTATTACAAAGAAGCGCTCTTTTGCGAAAGCATCGCAAATGCAAGCGATATCGGCTTTGATGCGGATCGAAGAAGATGTTGCAGAGATGTTGCACAGATCGGCGGCACTCTTGGAAACGGAGGTTCTGGGTGAATTCTGATCAGTTGTGTGGTCGGTGGTCGCGTTGGCTGCGTGTTGCGGCGTTCCTTGGTGTGTTGTGGTCGGTTGGGCTTGTTCAAGAAGTCCGCGCAGAGCGCCTTGTCTTGCGTTCAACGCCATCTGCGACGGTTTTGGTCAACGGTGAACGCAGGGGAAAGACACCCCTTGATCTACGTTTGCCTGTGGGTCGTCATCATATCGAACTTCGTCATCCGAACCGGCTGACGTGGACAAGCTACGTCATCCTGCCGTCGCGGTCGGAGATGATCTTGCGGGTGCGACTCGAAGAACGCAGCGGCGATGGAGCGGTGGGGCGAAAAGAAGAGGGAAAAGAAGAGGGAAAAGAAGAGGGTTCGCCTCGCCTTGAGGAACCTTTGCCGCGCCAGAATGCGCCTTTCCCAAAGCCCGAAAGTAGCGGCCTGTTGATCGCGCAGTCTACGCCTTCTGGAGCACAAGTGTTCCAAGGCGAGCGCATGCTTGGGCGCACTCCGTTGTTGGCGAGCTTGCCGATCGGTACGCACGTTTTGCGGTTTGTTTTGGATGGACACAAAAGCATCGAAAAGCCCATCAACATCCAGTCCTCGATCAGTTCGCGGCTTTCGATCCGATTTGAGGGGGGGCGTGGCACAAAAGAGTCGGGAGATGAGGGGATTCAGCAAGACGGCCAAGGTTCCCAAACGCAGTTTTTGGTGCTTTCCAATCCGACAGGGGCGAAGGTGACACTCAACGGTCGCTATCTGGGACAAACGCCCGTGATCAGCGGCGGTTTGGCTGTGGGAAATTATCTTTTGCGTGTGGAAGCCGACGGGTTTTCCCCGTATATTCGGCGCATTCGTATCTCCGAAGGACAGGAGATTCGACTCAAAGTGTTGTTAATCCCGCGTGTACGTCAGAAAAAGTGAGCGCACGAACGAGCGTGTCAAAAACCCTTGGGCGATGAGGTGGTTGCTTTTGAACTTTTTTGAAGGTGTGTCGTTAAAGCCGAAGCCTCGGGTGTGAGCTTGGGGCATCGCGGATGTCTTTGAAGGAGAGATGCGTTCAAACGATTCCATCCTTTTCCAGCCATTCTCGCTCCATTCTTGCTGATACCGAATGTTTTTTGTTCGGAGTCTTGCGGCGTTTTTTTCTTTGACGACGCTCCAACCTTTCACGAAAACCCTGCATGGCTGTCTTTGTGGAAGAGAGGAGTCCAACAAACCGCACAAAGCAAGCGTCGTAGGCTTGCTTGGATTGTTGGTCGTGGGCCTCCTTACCAAATCGTTCAAACTCGCGCCATGGCGTGTGTGTTGTTCTCTCTGTCGGGGCAGGGAAATCGCACCGCGCTTCAGGTCCCGACGCCGGATGTTTCGGCGTTGCACCATACGAAGCAAAGGGAAAAAGACCATGCATAACCGAACTCTGTTGTTGAACGCTTCTTTCGAACCTTTGAGCGTGATCCCGTGGCAACGTGCGTTGGCGTTGTTCTTTATGGGAAAAGTAGAAGTCGTTGAAGAGTACGATCATCCTGTGCGTTCGATCTCTTTGACGATGAGTATGCCGTCGGTGGTACGCTTGCTAAAGTATGTAAAACGCCGCTACTTTGGCTTGCGATTCTCGCGACAAAATATCTACGCACGCGACGGGTATCAGTGCCAGTACTGCGCAGATTATTTCAGCGAAGACGAACTCAGCTTTGACCACGTGATCCCCCGCTCTCGCGGTGGCAAAACGTGTTGGGAAAATATCGTTTCTTGTTGTGTTTCTTGTAACCGTCGCAAGGGAAACCGCACGCCCGAAGAAGCAGGGATGCGGTTGTTGGCTCGTCCGAATAAACCTGCCGCACATGCCCAAGTCTCCGCCCAACTCCAACGCTCTCAACCTCCCCCCAACTGGTTGAACTACCTGCACTAAGAAGGCTTGCTCTTCCCAACTGGTTGAACTACCTGCACTAGAAACGCTTGCTCTTCCCAACTGGTTGAACTATCCGCACAAAGAACACTTGCCTTGCAAGCAGAAAGGCTTTATCGGTCGTGCGAAGGAGTTTTCTCCGTTGGAGGGGGAGTTTGTAGGTAGCCAAACAACAACTTTTCCAGATCACCTTGGCCGAGCAGTTGTTCGATGGCGGGTTGGACAAGAAGACTGTAGATCCTTCCTATACTTTCTGCCGGATAAATAAATCCTCCTTCGGACCAATGTTTGACCAAAGACAAGGCCGTACCTGAGAAATAATCTGCGAGCAGTCCCAAGATGCGCGGATCTCGCGGTGGCAGGCGGGTTTGTTCAAAGATCCAAGCAAAGGTCCGAAGGGTGTTTTCTTGAAAGCGTTGCAGGATCAAACCTTCGCCGCGTGAGCGCAAAAGGGTTTGGATCAGCGCACGATGTTTTTGCCATTGGACGAAGACGTTGGTCATCAGATGGCCGAGCATCGTTGGGTCGACTTGTTCGAGGTGTTCGATCTGGGTGACAGCGTCTTCGAGATCTTTGGCGTTGGATGCAAAGATGCGATCGAAATAGCTGAGTAAGAGATCGTCTTTGGTTTTGTAGTGTGCATAAAAGGTTGGGCGAGAGACTTTTGCGCGATCTGCTACATCCGCAACAGATATCTGATCGTATTCTTTTTCGTCAAGCAACAACAACAAAGCTTCTTGGAGGCGGTTTCGTGAGCGAATCGTTCTTCTATCCGGTTTTTTGATCTCGTTCATTCGTCCGAAGACCTCGGTTCTAGGGCAGGTTCAGGGGGGGGAGGTTGGCAGGCTTGGAGGGCAGCTTCCAGACGTTCTAACAGGTAGGTGTCTTTATGGCGTTGGAGAGACTGTTTAAGTTTTAACAAGTCGGCGTAAAGGGTGGTGTCTGCGAGTTCTGCTGCGGCTTCGAGAGCGAGGGGGCTGAGGTCGCGTCGGCTGAGTTCTTTTCGGATCAGTGTGCGAGCTTGGTTGTGTTTGCGCCGCGCTAGGCCGACCATGGCTTCACCGCGTGTTTCTTGGTGTTTGTCTTGGGCGCGGGCGAGCAGAGCTTTTTGGAGGGCGGGTGTATCCGTGTCCACTTGAGAACCAAGCCCAAAGGTCGCCCAGTTTCGGACTTCTTGATCTGGATCGTCTGAGAGTTCGACCAACGCGTCGATGGCTTGGGGATCTTCTAATCCAAGCAATCCAAAGACCACGCCATAGCGGACGCTTGCGTCAGGGTGTGTTTTGTGCTTGAGCAGCGCAGGGATGGCGTTGAGGTGGCTGCGATGTCCAAGAGCGATCGCGAGGCAGCGCAAAAGGGCGGGGTCGTCTTCTGTTTGGAGCATCTCGACCAACAAATCGACCGATTCTTCGAGAAAAGTGCGATCAGACCAACCCAATTGGCCCAATATCTCGATACCGAGAAGCCTTTTGGGCGTTTCGGAGCCTGCGCAAAGCTCTTTGGCCAGTCGAAATTCGGTGTCACCACCGCGTGCGTGGAGGATCGCGACGATATCCCCGTACGCTTCGTCGTCTTTGTTTTTGAGGGCGGCTTGTACAAGTTTGGCGCTTGGACGCGCATCACTTTTGGCGCGTTCGACTCTACGGGATGTCATGGATCTTCCTTGATGTCCGGTTGCGTTTGGTTCGGAGGTGCTTGGTTTGTGGACTTGCCACATGACGGTTCGGATATTCGGGGGTTCCGTCTTGATTTGCCAAGAAACGGGCGGTGCGTTTGGGTTGGCGCAACGGCTGGTGGATCCCTTTTACAGAAAGACTGTGTGATGGTAAAGTTTCGCGCTTATGTTTCTTGCCGTCGCAAGGGAACCTCGCGGGCCGTTGTATCGCCCGCAATTCTGTACACCAAGAACATCGGAGAGGAAAAGGGCGTATGCAGCGAAAGAAGTCAAAACAGATCGTGGTATCAACAGGTTGGCGATTGTTATGGGGGAGCCTGTGGTGTGTGGTGTGTGGGATCGGTTGGGGGGTCTGGCAATGGAACAGCGAAGCGCATCCTCCTGTTCCATCCGCGTCTTCGCGTCCTTCGCGTCCACCCATGGTTTCTGCTTTGGCGGTCGATACATTTTTGCATGGACTGGAGCGCGAGATGTTGGCGCTTTCGACGTATCGCGATCGGACGGGCTGGTTGCAGAACACGTTTATTACGCACGACACGCAGGTGCTTGCTGCGGAAGCCGAAGCGCGGATGATGGCTTTTGTCAGTCGAAAAATCAAAGAGATGAAACAATTCGACGGCGTAAAGCTGTCCGATGTGCAACAGCGAAAGTTTCGGATATTCCGCAATTACCTGTCTTTGCCAGCGCCTTCCCAAGATCGTTTGCGTTTGGAGTTGGCGCAGATCGCCTCGGATTTGACGGCGATCTACGGCAAAGGGAAGTGCTATATGGCTACAAAGAAGCGGCATTTGGATCTGCAAGAGCTTTCTGCGATCTTGGCGAAGAGTCGGGATTATGATGAGCAGTTAGAGGCTTGGCGATGTTGGCGCACGATCTCGCCCGTCATGCGGGAGAAGTATGCGCGTTATGTAGAGCTTGCGAATGCGGGAGCGCGGGAGTTGGGGGCTGCGGATCTGGGGCAGATCTGGCGTCGGCGGTACGAGATGCCTACAGGTGCTTTTGAGGGCGAAGTGGAGCGCCTGTGGCAACAAGTCAAGCCGTTGTATGACGATCTGCATTGTTATGTGAGGGCGAAGCTTTCCGAGCAATACGGGGCGCAGCGCGTTGCACCGAAAGGCAAGATCCCTGCGCATCTTTTGGGGAATATGTGGGCGCAAAGTTGGGAACATCTGTTTCCGTTGGTTGCGCCAAAAAGCAGCGAAAAAGGCGAAGACATCGGCTTGTTATTAAAAAAGAAGCAGATCGATCCAAAAGGGATGGTGCGGATCGCCGAGCAATTCTTCCGTTCGTTGGGGATGCCTGCGCTGCCCAAGAGTTTTTGGGAGCGTTCGTTGTTTGCAAAGCCACGCGATCGCTCGGTGGTTTGCCACGCTTCGGCGTGGCACATCGATCTGGATCAGGATGTGCGTTTGAGCCAGTGCATCGAAGTGACCGCAGAGGACTTCCAAACCCTTCACCACGAACTCGGCCATATCTACTACTACCTCGCATACCACAAGCAGGATGTGTTGTTTCGCGAAGGCGCGCATGACGGATTTCACGAAGGGATCGGGGATGCGGTGGCCTTGTCGGTGACGCCTTCGTATCTTCAAAAGATTGATTTGGCTGGAGCGGATGCCAAAAAGCCCGATGACATCGCGTTTTTATTGCAGATGGCGTTGGAAAAAGTGGCCTTTTTGCCCTTTGGTCGGATGATCGACAAGTGGCGTTGGGAGGTGTTTTCGGGGAAAGTCCCGCCATCGGCTTACAACAAGCGCTGGTGGGAGTTGCGCGAAGCCTACCAAGGGATCCAATCTCCATTGCCCCGAAGCGAGCGAGACTTTGACCCGGGTGCAAAGTATCACATTCCTGCCAACACCCCTTATATGCGGTACTTTTTGGCTGCGATCCTCCAATTTCAATTCCATCGAACTCTTTGTGCAGAGTCCGGTCACAAGGGCTCTTTGCACACCTGTTCGAATTATGGAAACAAGGCCGCAGGTCAAAAGCTGTGGCAGATGTTGCAGGCAGGTTCGAGTCGTCCGTGGCCTGAGACGTTGGCGTTGTTGACTGGCAAACGCGAGATGGATGCTTCGGCGATCCTTGCCTACTTTGCGCCGCTTCGGCGTTGGCTCAAGCAACAAAATCAAGGTCGAGCGTGCGGTTGGTGATCGAATCTGCGCGATAGAAGGAGTGTTGGATGTACGGAGGAGTCAACCGTCTGATCCACGAGCAGAGTTTGTATCTGCGTCAACATGCAAGAAACCCCGTCGACTGGTATCCTTGGGGAGAAGAAGCCTTTGAGCGAGCGCGTAGCGAAGACAAACCGCTCCTTGTTTCGGTGGGCTATTCGGCTTGCCATTGGTGTCATGTCATGGAAGCAGAGAGCTTTGAAGATGCGAGAGTTGCGGCGTTTCAGAATGCGCAATTTGTCTCGATCAAGGTGGATCGAGAAGAACGCCCCGATGTGGATCGGGTGTATATGGAAGCCTGTCAGATCTTAACGGGCAGCGGAGGATGGCCGCTCAATGTGTTTTTACTGCCCGATGGACGGCCTTTTTTTGCAGGGACGTATTTCCCCAAAGAAGCGCGTTATGGCCGTCTTGGCTGGTTGGAGTTGTTGAAACGCATCCACGCGCTGTATCAGGAACACCGCGAAGAAGTGATCTCGGATGCTGCCCAATTGACCGAGATGATCCGCCGTGAGTCAGCGGTGGTTGGGGCCGAAGCCGTGTTGGGGGATGACGTTCTCAAGCGTTTTGTACAGGTGCTCGAACCGCGTTTTGATCGAGAGCATGGGGGATTGGGGCGCGCTCCGAAGTTCCCGAATGTTCCGATCTTAGAGACGATGTTGTGGTGCGGTGTGGCTTTTGAAGACGCCGAAGCTTTGGGGCGGGTGCGACAGGCTTTGGGCGCGATGGCGGAAGGTGGGTTATTCGACCACCTTGGCGGGGGCTTTCATCGCTATAGCGTCGATCAAACGTGGGCTGTGCCGCACTTTGAAAAGATGCTGTACGACAATGGCTTGTTGTTGCGCTTGTACGCGGAGGTCGCACGGATCGCGCCGTCGGAACGGGATCGTCAGATCATCGAGGCAACGGCTGCTTATCTTCAACGTGAGATGACGGGCGATGAGGGCTTGTTTTATGCCGCGCAAGATGCGGACTCCGATGGAGAAGAAGGGCGCTTTTTTGTCTGGGAGCCTGCCACGGTGAAGGCTGTTGTGGGCGAAGACAGCGCATTTTTGTGCGATGCCTTCGGGATCTCGGAAGAGGGCAACTTTGAAGGTGGACGAAGCGTCTTGTCGCGCCGAAAAGATCTTGCTGCGCTACAAGCGGTGTGGGGAGGCGATCTTCATGACTTGGATGAACGCATCGAGCGAGGACGGCGTTTGCTGTGGCAAGCGCGTGAACAACGCCCCAAGCCATTGCGCGATGAAAAGCGAATTACGGCTTGGAATGCCTTGGTGATCCAAGGACTTGCTCGCTCAGGCTATGTGTTGCAGCAAGCTTCGTGGTGCGCACAAGCAGAGCGCGCTGCTCTTGTCTATCTTGAAGCCTTCCAAAAAGACGGCTATCTGCACCGTTTGGCGTATGATGCGCCCGAAGGTCTCCAATGGAAGACCTTGGGATTCCTTGATGATTACGCCTTTTTGGCGCTTGCTTGGATGGATCTGTACGTCGCAACGGGCGATACCCGTTGGATCTCAGCAGCCAAGGAGCTGTGTGCGGCGATCAAACGGCGGTTTTTGACCCAAGACGGGGCTTTGCAGTACAACGATACTTCGGCAGAAGCCCTGATCGTTTCGCCACAAAGCGCGGTCGATGAAGCTGTCCCTTCAGCTTTGGGTGCGGCAGCCTTGGCCTTTTTACGAGCGGCGCTGTGGACAGGTGAGTCCGCCGATCTGGAAGCCTCTGATGCGATCTTGCGATCCCATGCTCAGGCGATCCAGCGCGGACCTTCGGCTTTTTCTTCGCTGCTGCGCGTCCATCTCCACCGCTTGCAAAGCCCTCGGATGGTGGTCGCTGTGTTTCCTTCTACCTCTTCGGATGCGGAGATGGCGGCTGTTCGGGCAACGCTCGCATCGGTTCTCACCGCAAGCGATCTTTGTTTTCTTTTTCGCGATGGACAAGCACCTTCCGAGATTCCCGCGCATCTTTGGAAAGATCGATCTTCTCGCGATGGACGGTGTACGTTCTATCTTTGCGATACAACCCAGTGCTTCGCTCCCACGCACCAAGTCTCCGAACTTGCTCTCCAACCTGTCTCTCGTTAGGGCTTGCTTCTTTTTCAACAATTCACCCCGACACGATTTACGCGGTTCGTTTGTGTTTGTGGGGCTTTGCCCCACGCCCCACAAGGGAGCGAAGCCCCCTTGACCCCGTGTTGGCGGAGTGAACACAGGTTTTTCACACCAACAGCGCTGCCGCTTGAAGTGTCGCGAACACGGGTTTTTTTGCAATAAGCCCTCCCGCTCTCATTTTGTTTGGACTGTCTTTGTCGCGTCAGGGGTTGTCTTGGGACTTGCTCTTGACAGGCGATGATCCTTCTCCTATCGTCCCTTTCAACCGCCGTTGCCAAACCCGATTGTTTGCTGAAGATCCTGTGTTGGATCGTCTTCTCGCACGAAGGAGCTTTGAAGGCGTTGAAGAAAAAGCCATCCTCCACCGAAGAACGCGCTTCCGATCCGAAAGCGTCTGTTGTCTATCTAACAGACGATTCCTCCGAAGACTCGCGCAAATATCCTCTCCCTACAGGGAATTTTGTGGGACTCGACTTCGGCGAAAAACAGCGATCCGCGCAGTCTCGAAGCGATAGCGAGATCCCCGTCTTGCTATTGCCCAATCCTTCCGCTCCTGCGAGCCCTCCCGCCGCTGAAGACGACGACTTAGAAGATGTCGTTTTGTTGCGCTCTGCGCAACAAGATGGCGAAGAAGCCCTTGTCTTATTACGCCCAGTATCGGGGATGACAGAAGCATCTTCTTCAACGCGCCCAGTATCGGGGATGACAGAAGCACCTTCTTCAACGCGCCTAGTATCCGAAGTTTCTGTTGAGACTTCTTCAACGCGCCCAGTATCGGGGAGTACCGAGGCGCTTTCCTCGCCTCTTCAACGCGCCCCATCCACCGCTTCTTTTCGGCGTGCTGCTTCGATGACGCAGGATTATCCGATATCTTCACCCTTGATTAAACTTGCCGATGACCCTCCATCACCCCCTCCCTCGGAAACCAGCCCATCGCCGCAAACGTCAGTATCCTCCGATGTATGCCCACCCTCGCAAACGTCGGTATCCTCCGATGTACGCCCATCGCCGCAAACGCCCTCATCCCCTGATGCACGTTCGCTCTCCCGCCAGACAAGCGCCATCGGAAGCCCGTTCCCATCGAACCCAACGGCTCCTTCCCGCAATACCGCCAACGATCTCTTTCCTGATATCCCGCCCTCTTCCTCTGATCAGACCATCGCCTACGAAGCCGCTCATCTTCACGCGATCCTCACACCGCCTCCCTCCACGACTCTCTCTCTCGGGCTTCGCCCTTCGTTTGATGATCTTGTCGCAAGCTCGGCAGATATCGCGGCTTCTTCGCAAGGCAGGATGACCCCACCACCTTCTGAGCCTCCCCATCAAATCGAACCCTCCGATTCATACACAACGCTTTCTGTTGGAAGTCATCGTGTCCCCCAAGCTGTCGATGAAATCAAAGCCCACACACCCGAAACACAGGCCGACGAAACCAAATCCCAAACACCCGAAGCACAGGCCGACGAAACCAAAGCCCACACCCTTGAAACCGAAACACAGCCAGAACAGACCCCATCAACGGCCTCTTTTGCTCCTGCGATCGCGGCTTCTTCTGCTCATGAAACGATGGATCTCGGCCAAAGCCCCCGTTCTTCCGAACTCTTGCGAGTTGTTGCGTTGCATGATGGCGAAGTGACGGATGATCTGCTTCGTGTGATCGCTCAGCAGCATCTCGATCACGCCACTTTTGAGATCGCGCCTTCTGTGCTCGAATCGACCCGCAAACTTCAGCCTCCCACCGACGATCTTGTGGCCTTTGCGCTCAAACAAAACGAACGCGAGCGCGCTAAGCCCCTTTTGCCTACAGGCGAAGTGATCGCGTACTCTCTGTTTTCGGATGCTGTTTCTTCCCAACCCACCGGACTTTCAACCGCTGCGTTTCCTCGCTCAAAGGCTCTTTCTACAACGCAAACATTCGCCGGCTCCGAAGCGGCTCGGATCGTTCGTGTGTACGATGCAGATGAGCCGTCGATCTCACCCGAAGCCGCAAGCGAGTCCGCCAAAGACGGAGCCGACACAGACGAACGACCGCCATATCGGGACACGAGGGACGAACACTCCCGCCCTTCCTTCAAAGAGCCCCTGCCCTCCCAGTCAGGCGAAGTTTCCGCAAAAACCTCGCCCGATGAGATCGTCGCCATCTCGCAAGAACAAATGAACGCTTTGCTTCAACAGGAACAATCGCCGATCCATACACTCGAAACGCCCGTCTCTTCGCAAAAAAAAGCCTTGCTCGATATCTCTGCCGAAGAGATCCAAGCGATCTCTCCCGATGAATCTGCCGCTCTTCCCGAAGAAGAAACTCTCGCCGCATCCGATATCTCTCTTCATACGCGGCAAAAGACAGAACCCCATGAGATGAAGGCTGTGTCCGAGCATGATCTCGCGGGGGAGCTTGCAGCCTCTCTCCAACAAAGCCTCCATCCTACCCAAGAATCGGCTGTTTTCGAAGCTACGTCCGCAGACGACGAGATCCCTGTCTTTGAACCCACCCCTTCTCATGCGCCTGTGATGACTCACGAAGATCTCGATCTGCTCGATTCTTCTTCCGCCGATAACGAGATCCCCGTTGGAGATGCCCATCACCCCGCCGATAACGAGATCCCTGTTGGAGACGCCCATTATACCGCTGACGATCTACCCATGTTTGAAGGAACATCCGCAGACAACGAGATCCCTGTGGCGGACGGCCTAAGCGAACACCCCAACAGCCCATCAGATAGCGATCTCCCGTGGTTTTCACCTCCGTCTCAACCCGCCCAGACGCCACAGACCATCGCGGTGCAACGCGTTTCGCAGCGCACAGACCCACGCATCCGTACGCCGCAGCAAAGCACCCCCACGTCTTCCCCTCCTCCTTCTGCTTCTTTCACGCTTCGCTCCATGTTGACGCAGCCGAGCGAATTCGACACGCAGATGAAAACACGAGAACAATACGCTCGGAATCTGCCGACTCCCCCAAGCACGCCCCATCTGCCGCCCCCCCCAAGCACACCCCGTCTGCCACACCCCTCGAACGCCCCAAAGACCAACCCCCCCGACACAGAAACCATGCCTTTTGTATCGCGCCCTTCCGCAGCATCGAGTCCTGCGCAACGTGCGATCCGTGTAGAAGTCTTGCGCCCGGGTGAGACCTACGAAGAAAAGCGCGTCGCAGATGGCGTGCTGTTGGATGGTTTGCTTTCGGAGTTGGCGCTGCATTGTGGACGGGCTTGCTGCTTTTTACTCAAAGAAGGCGCATTGATCGGGCTTGGAGCGCGTGGCGTGGGCGATGTCCATCGGCGGATCTTGGATATCTTGTTGCCTGCGGACGCCCCATCACTTTTTTCTCATGTCATCCGCACACGCTCTTCTTATGTTGGGCCTCCTGCCAGCGGGCCGATCGATCGCATCTTGACCGCTTGCCTCGGTGGCAAAGAACCCCAAGATATCGCGATCTATCCGATCCTGCAAAATCAACATGTCGTTGCTTTGTTTTATCTGGATGATGCGGGGGTGGGCCACTTCCCCGAAGACAGCGAACACATTAAAGCCATGATCCGGCGCGCTCCCTTGCTTTCCTTTCACTGGTCTCTTGAAGATCTCGCGGCTCTGGCCGAAGACTTGTCCTAAATCGTTTCTTTGCTTTGAGGTGAGCTACACTTGACCCTACCCCTCCAACAACAGATCGCGCAGATGGCGTCTTTGATTGAACAAGAAACGCCGAATCTTCTGCATCTTCGTCATTCTATCCACCAACATCCCGAACTTTCGCGCCAAGAGGTCGAAACCACGGCGCGCATCGAACAAGCTCTTGCGGAAACTCACGCACGAGTGCGGCGTGGCCCTGCGGGAGTCGGATTGATCGTGGATATCGGGCCACCCAACCTACCGCAGATTCTTGTGCGCGGCGATATCGACGCGCTTGCGATCCAAGAGCAAACGGGCCTGCCATTCCAAAGCGCCCGATGTGGCGTGATGCACGCCTGCGGCCATGACGTCCACACCTCTAGCGTTTTTGGGGCGCTGCGTGTTCTCGCTCAGATCGCCCCCGAACGCGCTTTTCGCTTTGTCTTTCAACACGCCGAAGAAGTGAACCCGGGCGGGGCTGTCGACTTGATCCAAGCAGGCGTCTTGGAGGGGGTTGCTGCTGCGATCTCTTTGCATTGCGATCCCACCCGTCCTGTGGGCAGATTCGCCATCCAAGACGGCCCCATCACCGCGTCAAACGACCAATTTTGGATCGATGTGTACGGAGCCGGCGGACACGGCGCACGGCCCCATGAAACCCAAGATACCGTCCTTGCTGCCGCGCAGATCATCCAAGCCATCTACCACGCATTTGATCGTTGCGTGGATGCCCGCAATCCCTTTGTGATCAGCGTTGGCGTGATCCACGGCGGCGATCAAAGCCCCAACGTCCTTCCCACCAAGGTTCGTTTCGGAGGTTCGATCCGCAGCACACACAAAGAAGTTCGAGAAAAGATCGCGCCGATCCTTCAGCGCACGCTCGAAGGCATGGCGAGCGCGTTGGGAGTGCGTTATGCTTTGGAGCTTCTTCCCGGATCTCCCGGCGTCTGCAATGATCTGCGGGTGGTCGAGGTATTCAGAGAAGCCGTCGTATCTCTCTTTGGTGAAGAGGCGCTCCAACCGATCGGCTTGCCGAGTATGGGCGGCGAAGACTTCGCTTTTTTCGCAGAACGTGTCCCCTCCGCCATGATCCGCGTTGGATCGGGCCTCAGCACCGCCCTCCATACCCCTACCTTTACTGCGGATGATCAGACCGTCCCCTTGGCTGCGCATCTCCTCGCTCGTACCGCTCTATTGCTTTCCTCTCGACTTTCCCTCGATTAAAACAAAGCAGCGAGCAGAGAGACCGCTTGCATCGTCCCCAACGCGGCAAGAACAAGAGCCCCGACGGTCAGCGAGATCGAAGCGGCAGGATGACGGTTTGTGAAGTGCAAAAACTCGTTGGCAGCGCGTTTGTTGAAGGTGACTGGACAATGCACGCCAAAGTGTCCGTCGAGAACCGTCTGGAGGGCTTCTCGCATCGCAGCGATCGAGGCGTAGCGTTGGGCGGGGTCTTTTTGCAAGCCTTGCAGCGCAAAGAACGTAAGTTCGGGTGGGATCGGGTTGTGTTCGCTGCGCAAAGAGTGCAGGGGCTTGGGGGCTTCGTGGATGATCCCGTAAAGCATTTCTTGGAGCGAGTGCTTGTGTTGCATATAGTGATAAAGGCTGATCCACTCGTAATAAAGGGCGCTTAGGCTGTAGATATCGCTACGCTCATCAAGGCGTTGGTTGTGTCCGAGGGCCTGCTCGGGGGCCATATAAGCGGGAGTTCCGAGCAGCGTATCATGCCGCGTCTCGATCATCCGCTCGGTGGGGGTGTGCAGCGAAAGCGTGTGCAACGGTTGTTGCGGGGCGCCCGCGATGCTCGGCGGGGCAAACAGGATCTCTTCTTCGCGGATCTGCTTGGCGAGTCCCCAGTCCATGACCATGACTTCGCCGTGTGGCCCGATCATGATGTTCGAGGGTTTGATATCCCGATGGATCCAGCCCTTGCTATGGGCGAATTCGATGGCCTCAAGGATCTTTAAGAAGATCTGGTTTCGTATATGGATCGGAAAGCGGCGCACAGTCTCGGGATCGTTGGCTTTCAGTTTGTCGATGATCTGTTCCATCGTTTGGCCGTCTACGTACTTCATCACAAAGTAATACTGCCCGTTTTGATCGATGCCGACATCGTGGATCGGAACGATGTTGGGATGTTCGAGCTGGCCAACCGTTCGGATCTCTTCGACAAAGCGCATCACCGCAGGGGTTTCTTGAAGCTGTTTCTTGAGCTTTTTGACCGCCACCATACGCTGGATATCGTTGTCTCGTGCAAGCAGCACATCTCCTGCCCCGCCTTGGCCGAGAGGTTTGAGGTGTTCGTAGCGATCTTCTTGTCCAAACAGCAGATCGCCTTCGTGAAGGTGCGCTGCACTACGCGGCAACACGGTGCTTCGGCGGCTTTGGGTGGCGAGTAGTTCAAGCGCGTGTGCGGGCGTTTTGGGGCCTGATGGGACAGGAGTCTGAGGACTCGAAGGGAAGGGCGTTTGAAGACCTGATGGAACGGGGCTGTGGGGACTCGATGGCAAGGGTGGTTGGAGACCTGACGGAACGGGGCTGTGGGGACTCGATGGGAGCGATGTGAATGGCGCGGAGCGTGGGGGTTGCGTGCGTGGGGCCGTGTGGGTCGTGGCGAATCGCTCGTCTAGTTGGGTGCTTTCGAGCGCGTGGGTAGCTTCGGAGGTTTGGCTCAGGCCGCGTGTGTGTGTGGTTTGATCGAGAAGCGTGTGCGGAAAGTTCGGCGTATTCAAGGGAACGGGGCGTGGAAGTTCTGCAAGCGTCGGATGTTGGGCGGAGATCTGGAGGACGGAGCCTTGGAGAGCGACCTCGGCAAGACCAAGGGCGCGCAGAGGCGAGGCGGTGGCGGGGCGATGGGAGGTGTAAAGTGCGGTGTCTTTTGGCATGAAAGGCTCCTTTGTCGCTTGCTTGAAGCAGGAAAAGAGACTATGTCTTGTTTCTGCAAAAATGCAGGGTGTGGAGGCTGGTGTGGTCGAGGTGTGGTTGGGTGTGCCTGCATCCATACGCCGATTTCGGCGATGAAACAAAGAGGTAAAGTGCGCGAATCCCAACCGCAAGCTTTATTCGCGCAAAACCAATGTGCAATTTTGCACGAAGTGTTTGGGGCAGGAGTGTTGCGATCATGAACTGGGATGACTTGCGTTTTTTGTTGGCGCTTTCGCGTGAAGGGACGCTGAGCAAAGCCGCGAAGCGGCTCCAAGTCCACCACACCACCGTCTCGCGTCGTATCCATGCTTTTCAAGAAGAGCGCGGGGTGCGCGTTTTTGAAGAGATGCCCGAGGGATTCGTTTTGACCGAAGTTGGCGAGGATATCTTGGAAGTGGCGCGGCGCATGGAAGAGGAGTTGTTGTCGATGGAGCGTCGTGTGGTCGGGCTAGAGGAGCGTTTCAGCGGGCCCTTGCGCATCACCACGATCGATCTGTTGGCGGCCTTGTACGCGGAGGCTTTGCGTGACTTCGGCTTGCGTTACCCAAAGATCCGCTACGAACTCTCCATCGACGATCAAGTGCTCGATCTCCATCGGCGAGAAGCGGATATCGCTCTTCGCATGACCAACAAGCCTCCAGAGTATCTGATCGGGCGAAAAGTCGGATGTATACGCTTTGCCTTGTATGCCTCGAAAAAGCTGCTACAAACCATCGACGCAAGCTCTCCGCTTGAAGACTTCCCTTGGATCGGTTGGTTGGAGACGTTTAGTGGGGGCGGAAACAATCGTATGCTCAAGACACACGCGCCCGGTGCGCACGTCGCCTTTTGGGTCGATAGTCCGTTGGTGATGTTTTCTCTGTTGCTTGCAGGGGCGGGAATCGCCTTTGTTCCTTGCATTTTGGGCGATTCTCACTCATGCTTGCAGCGTTTGCGCCCTGTCGATACTCAAGTCGGTATCGATCTCTGGCTTTTGACACACCCCGACTTGCGTAGAAATGCCCGTGTTCGGGCGTTTATGGATTACATGGAATCCATCATCCGCAAAGACCAAGCCTTCCTTGAAGGCCAATCCTCCGAGCCGATGCAACATCGCTCAGGCGTCCGTGTCTTGTGGCAATATGCTGAACCCGAGCAGCGCGTTTAATTCTGCCATTTTCGGATCGATATGGCGGGATGCTTTGAGGTGGGGCGAGGTACCTTTCGAGCAGATGAACACTTGAGAGAGGAGAGGGATGGATGGCGGAACAATCGATTTCGGAGCGTGTGTTAGAGCAGATCTTGCCCGAAGCATGGGAGAAACAGATCGAAGATCTGCGATTTCAAGATGCGGGATACGGCTACGATGCTTTCGGATTAAACAAGGAATGGATGCGCTGGAGCCTTGCGATCCTGCGCCCCTTGTACGAGACGTGGTTTCGCACCTCGTCGCGGGGAGCCGAACGCATCCCCTCCACAGGTGGGGCGATCTTGGCGTCCAATCATAGCGGTGTTCTGCCCTTTGATGGGATGATCCTTTACATGGACGTCTTGCGCCACACCCATCCGCCTCGGATCGTTCGGCCTGTGGTGGATTATTTTGTTTCGCATCTGCCTTTTGTCAGCACGTTCTTTTCTCGCATGGGTGTGGTCGGCGGAAGTCGCGGAAATGTCGAACACCTCTTGCGACGGGGTGAACTGCTCCAACTTTTTCCTGAAGGTGTCCCGGGTATCCGCAAACCCTTTTCCGAACGCTACAAATTACGGCCTTTTCGCGTCGGTCACGTCGAGATGGCGATCCGTTATCGCGTCCCTGTTATCCCTGTCGCGGTCATCGGGGCCGAAGAGCAATTCCTCAAACTCGCCGATCTCCCCCTCAAAATGTTCGGTGCGCCCTATCTTCCCGTCTTTTTTCCGCTTTTCCCAATGCCTGTACATTATCATATCTATTACGGCCAGCCGCTGGACTTTTCCACGCGCTATAAAACCGAAGACGCCGATAATCCGCAGATCTTGGAGCAATGCGCCGCAGAAGTCCAAGCCTCTGTCGCCGCTTTGATCGCTCGCGGCCTACACGAACGCGATGGCGTCTTTGGTTGATCTCATAGGACTTACGCAGTTGGGCTTATTTTGTGGGGTTTCACCCCACACCCCACAAAGGACATACCCCCCATGACCCCCAGTTTGGGGTTGAGAGCATAGGTTTTTAAAAACCAAGGGTAAATCGCATGAAAAGGCGCGGAAAACG
>CAUJFU010000444.1 GCA_963169055.1 Myxococcota bacterium | reverse complement strand
TGGTCTTCGCTTTTCTGTTTTTTGGTCTTCGCTTTTCTGTTTTTTGTGGGGCGTTGCCCCACACCCCACAAGGGACTGTCGCCCCTTGACCCCGCGTTGACGGAATGCGCAGAGGTTTTTCACACCAACGACGGATCCGCCCGAAGCATCGCAAACACGGGGTTCTTAGAATATGCTACCGCCCTACTCAGCATTTTTCGGAGGTTTTCATGTCAGACGCTCTTCTCGTTCTCGCTTTTCTCGGAACGATAGGCTTTCTTCTGTACCTTCTGATCTATATGCTCCTTTATTACCGCAAAAGCTTAGAAGCTCATCCGCCTGTGATCTATCAACCAGCCCCTGAACACCCAAACGAGCCTTGGCGTTGGGCCGATCCGCGAAAAGCCCCCTTTCGCAACACGCTCTACCACCTATCGAGCGAACAAACCCCAACCTCCAGCCGCCTGCATCTGCCCTATCGAAAAAAAACGGAACGAGCGATCCTCGCTGCTTTCGGATACCTCGGTCTTGCGGCTTCTTTCGGGTACGCCGCCTATCTTTTTGCAACGCTCCCCCAAACCGTTTGGACTCGGCTCTCCGTCGCCCTCTTTCTCTTTGTCTTGTTCGGGTTCATTCCCTATCTCTTTCTCAAAAGCACCGAACAATTAACGATGATCGAAACCACCCCAACCACCGCGAATTTACAGATATCTTGGGGCATCTTCCTCACCAAAAAGATCATCCTCCAAAAACATCCTTCGCTCGCGCTCACCCTGCGGCCTGATTCTTTTTGGAACTGGGAAGACACAAACGACGAATTCATCAGCGGGCGGATGGGCCAAGTGAGTTGCGCCTTCTTGATCAAACGCCCCTACCACCGCACCAAACGCCTTCATCTCCACCTCGATCCAACCGCCGTTTCTTGGATCGTCGGCGGCCTCGCCTCATGGAACCAAACCACTTCCCCCTAAATCGCCCCTTTCCTCTCTTTCCTCATTCTTTGCCGCTTTCCGTGTTTTCCGTGGACTAGCTTTCGGAACCAGCGATCGACAAGCCTTCAACCCAAACCTCCGCCGCAGCGCCCGAAGGAAGGGCTTTTTCTTCATGACCGACGTGGACGATCTGTTGAAGCATCGGCAAGAGATCACCTGCGACGGTTGCGGCCTCGATGCTTCGGCGCTCTCCGTGTTGATAGCGCCAACCATCGAAAGGCAGAGAGAACGAACCTTGAAGCGCCTGCGTACCGGCATGAAGCGCGGTCAACTTGTCGACGTACACAAGATCGTCTGCTGCTTCGAGTGAAAGTGCCGATGTTGCGGATTGTGCGCGCTGCAAGTGGAGATAGTGCGCGTCCACACTAACACGCGCCCCCACCACCGCATGCCCTGTCAATGGCTGCCCCATCACCATAGCCGTGTTGGCGCAATGCAAAAACGAGACAAGCTGTCCATCCGAAAGGATCGCTGTTTTGCGCGTGGGCGTTCCTTCGCCATCAAACAAAGGCATGCGTATATTGTACGGATGCAGCGGATAATCGGACAAAGACAAACATGGAGACGCGATCTGTTTTCCGATATCTTCGGGACGAGACAAGCTCTTTTGATCGAGGATATGCCGAGCATTCCAAAGATTAGAAAACGCCCCAAGCAAGGCCAAGATCGCCGAAGGTGAAAACACCACCACATAACGCCCTGATGGGATCTTTTCGTAATCCAGATGAGACAACACCTTTTGTACCGATTCTTCGACACATCCATCGATATCTAGCCCAGAAAACGATGCAGCTTGGCGAACGGCATTTCCCATCCGTCCGCGTCTTCCGACTTCTTCAGCTTTTGGATACAGGTACAACGAACAGCGCGCCGCTTTTTGTCGCCGTGTCGCTCCTTCCGAATGCAGATAAAAGGATGTAGTGGCTTGTTGTGAAAGCCCGTTGTACGGGATAGATTGCATCGCAGGATGCGCAGACAACACCCGCTGTTCAACACGCAACAACGTCTCGGCCAAAAGCCCCGCAGTCACAGGCTCCAACGCTTGTGGCATCTCCACTTCCGCCAATGCTGCCGTTGCCTCGGGACTAAAGATCGGTGCATCTTCACGCGGCGCTTGTGTGCTAACTTCGCGGGCCATCGCAAGGGCTGTTTCCAACCCGCCCTCCGAGATATCGGAGGTTGAGGCCACGCCGACGGCTCCTGATGGATGCCACACCCGCACCAACACACCGATGCTGTCGCTTGCACTCATCTGATCCACACGGCCACCTTGTACCGAAACCGAGATATCCTCCGATACTCGGCCTGAAAGATCATACTTCTTGATATCCAACGAACCAGCGAGTCGATGGACGCTCGCCAACAAAGCCTCGATTCGATCCATCTGCTTTCTTGCTCCTTGTTGCCGCGATCAACGACCACCGACTGTAATCTGTTCCACCCGTAGATGCGGCTGTCCCACTGTCACATATACCCGACCGCTCACCGAACCACAAAAACCGGGGGCGGTTCCGATATCGTTTGCGCACATCGATATCTTGGGCATGATCCCCGCAGCCGTCCCGATCAACGTGGCTCCCTTGACGGGCCGCGTGATCTTTCCGCCCTCGATCAACCAAGCCTCGGCCACACCAAAGTTAAAATCACCCGTAGCACCGACCGAACCGCCGCCGAGCTTTTTACAATATAGCCCATGATCGACGGAAGCGATGACCTCTTCGGGCGTATGCAAACCCGGCCCGATGTAGGTATTGCGCATCCGACTTGCGGCGGCAAAACTGTGATCTTGACGACGGCCACTCCCTGTGCGCGGATGGCCGGTCTTTTGCGAACCCAGACGATCTGCCAAAAAGTTTCGCAAGACGCCATCTTCGATCAACAATGTCCGTTGTGCGGGCATCCCTTCATCGTCCATATCAAGCGAACCAAACAACCCTTCCGAGAGACCTTCATCCCACGCGGTCAATGCTTCATTTGCGATCATCTGCCCTTTTTTGTCCCAAAACGGCGTCGTTTTTTTCTCGACTTGTGTCGTTTCCAACAAGTGACCGCACGCTTCGTGAAAGATCACACCACCGAAAGCATTGGCCATGACGACGGGATATTCGCCTGCTTGTACAAAGTCCGCATGCAACAGGTGTCCCGCACGTTCAGCCAACGCCGTCGCGATGGCTTCTCGATCCAGATCCAGCAAAAAGCGCGGATGACCGAAGTTTCCCTCGCGTTCGGCGACTTGTGCGCGGTGCGTGCCCTCGACACACAGGGCGTTGGCTGCAGCGGTTTGATGCAAACGGATATCCCGCGCAAAGATACCATCACTCGAAGCCACCAAGACTTCTTGCCAATCTTGCAACGCGTTGATCCCTGAAAATTGCCGATGTTTGACCTCTTTGGTGATCGCAGCTTCGACCGACAGGAGATGCTCGCAGATCTCCCCGATACTCGGCATCTGTGCGCGCCATCCTTCTTTTTGCCGCAACACCGCATAATCGCGCAAAGGTTCCAATGCCACATCGGGAACCCAACGACCTCCGCTCGGCAACACCAAGCCCAGCATCGACAAGGCTTGTTCCAATGCCCGCCTCAATCCGTTCCACGAAACATCGTTGCTGCTTACAAAGCCGTCTTGGTGGCCTCGAAACACCCGCACCCCAACGCCCACAGAAAGGCTCGGAGAAATGCTGCGCACTTGGCCATTTTCCACAGCCATATTCAATTCCGCCCGACGCTCCAAGAAAAACTCCACAAAGTCCGCTCCTGCGGCACGTCCCCACCCCAACAACCGCGTCAACGGTACACGCAACGACTCGCCAAACGCCTCATAGATCTGGCTCGCTTGGTGTGCAGCCAACTTCTCGGCCCGTTGTATCTCGACTTGCAACGCCATCCCATCCATCCTCTCTTGCGATTCTTTTCCAGTCAAACACGCGATGACTCCCTATCATCGGGATGTATCACGTGATCTCCAGACAAACATACGGCACAATCCTTGCTGAGTTCCCCCACTCCATCTACGATGGTGCGCCGTTTCCCGCGCAATGTACGCCAAAAGAGCCTGACACGGCAACGTACTCCTTGCTTTTTCTTATCGAGGCTTGCTTCTGTGGGTGCGATCTGCGCCCATAGTCGGCCTTTATCACACGCTTTGGAGAAGACTCATGACCCTGCCCGATGGTCATCTCACACCACCCCGAAACTCTCGCCTGTCTCATGTTGCGATTCACCTTGTGCTTGGTGGATTCTTCTTGTTCCCACTTTGGGCAAGCCTTCCCACGGCCCAAGCGCAAAACCCCTTGGATCGGATGCTTGGGCGTTCTGGCAGCCAAGACAGCAACGAAGTCTCCGAATACCAAGAAACCCTCCAACTCAAACAACGCCTCGAAGAACTCGAAAAAGACATCAAAGAAATCAAACAAAACAACCCTCTTCAACGCGAGCGCTTCGAAAAAGAAGCCACCCAATACCAAACCATCCAAAACCGTTTCCGCGAACTCCCCAAACAACAACGCTGGCGACGTGAAGACAAGATCCTCAAACTGCGCGCAAAGATCGCCGAGATGGGCGAAAAAAACGAGACCATCCTCGTCAAACTCCAATCTCTCCTGCTCTCCCGTGAACAAAGCGCCACCAACCTCAAAGAACTCCTCGAACGCTATCTCAAATTCCGCGAAGACGCCGCCAAATGGCTCCAAGAACGATACCCCAAAAAAACCAGACGGCGCACCCTCCTCCGCGATCTCAAACACCTGCAACGCCTCGTCAAAGAAGAAAAAAAACGCCTCGAACAAGCCCAAACACGCCTCAATCAAAGCAACCAAGATATCGAAAATAGCCAACAAGCCTTCGATCTTGCCCGAAAAAAGGCCGAAGACGATGCCCGGCTTGCCCTTGATTACGAAAAAACACAAGCCGATATCGCCGCCAAATCCGAACGCGAAACCGCTGAACGTGAAACCGCCGAAGCCAAGAAAAAAGCCGAAGAAGAGAACAACCCACGCCGTCCCACCCGCGCTGAACGCCTACGCGCTGCCCGCGAAGCCGCCGAACGCGCCCGACGCGAAGTCACCGAACGCAAAGAACAAGAAAAACTCCGCATCCAACAAGAAGATCAACGGATGCTCTTTCAACTCACCAGCCAACTCAACCGCACCATCCTCGAATTCCACCGCCGAAACCTCCAATACCTCCAGATCCGACGATACGAACACACCCTCAACCACGAATTCCACCAAACCCAACACCGCTTCTACCTCTACACCGTCGAACAAATGCAGTCCCTCAAACGCAGCCTCGCCGCCAAAGAAAAAGGCGGCCTGCTCTACCACCTTCCCCTCGAATTCCAAGCCAAACTCCTTAACGAAGTCTCCGCACGCACCCTCGCCCTCGTCGACCTCAACAAAAACCCTCTCCTCGCGCAGTTTCAAACGCTCTCCAACGATGCCCAAAAAACATGGGACAAACAAGACCTCACTCGGCGTATTTTTCTTGCACTCTACGCATTGGCCTTCCTCCTCCTCTTCTTCCTCCTCCGCTACCCCCTCAAACGCGCCACCCGCGCACTCTCCCCTCCGCTACCCCCTACTCCCGCCACGGCCTCATCCTCCAAAACGACCCCAACACTCGTCACGGCCCCAACTCCCGCCTCTGCCGCATCCTCTCAAACGGCCACAACTCCCGCCCCCTCCGACCAGATCGCCGATCCGCCCTCATCGTCCGACACTTCTTCGATGTCCGATAACGCCGACCCGATCGCCGATCCTCCTTCATCTGCCGACCCGATCGCCGATCCTCCCTCATCCACCAATACATCGCCAGCATCGGACTCCGACGATCTCCTTGAAGCCCCCCAAACCAAAAAAACAACAGAGGTCGTTCAGGCCGAATCATCCGAGATCATCGCATCCAACCTTGAAGCCCCCCAAACCAAAGACCCAATAGAGGTCGTTCAGGCCGCATCATCCGAGATCATCGCGCCTATTCTACCTCCCCCCTCAAGTATGGCGCTTTCAGAAGCCAAACTCACCGAAGAAGCCGCCAAAGGACTGCGCGGTGGCTTTGCCTTGCTCCTGCGCGCAACGCACCGCATCTTGGCCTTTGGATTGTTGTTTGCGGCGCTTTTGACGGTGGGATGGGTGTTTTCATTTCCACAAAATATGCAATGGGTGTTGGGAGTCGTCGGGGCGATGCTTTTTGGGCTGCGGTTGTTGTGGGTTAGCGCTGATCTGCTCTTTTCAAAAGCACCGGCAGATCGGCTTCTTGCAAACCTCAACGATCAAGACGCCCGCGCTTTTCGACGCTTGTTCAAAGGACTGGCGCTGTTTGCCTTCCTCAACTACCCGATCTTGCTGCTTGCACCGCTGGCTCAATACCCGATCACCTTTGTGCATATCCTTGAAAGCCTGTTTGTTGCGGGAATCTTGCTTGGTGTGCTTTACCTCTTCTTGAAAAAAGAACCGATCCTTGCGCTTATTCCAACCGACACAGCGTTTGGTGCGCGCACCGCCTTAATTGTTCGCCGTGTTTATCCCGTCTTTTATATCCTTGCCATCGGCATCTTTGGGATCTTTGTTGCGGGTTATCGCAGCCTCGCGATCTTTCTGACCATTCGAACGCTTTTGAGTGTCGTGTTGTTGCTCAGTGCCTACAGCATCCAGCTTTTGATCTGGACGCTGGCGATGGCGATCGTCTCGCGCTTCCAAGGCGGCAAAGGCGAAACCAAACGCACTCAAAACAATCTCTTGCGCTTGTTGCGCTTGGCCGTCACCCTCTTGACCGCGCTGATCACGCTCTCGCTTTTGCTCGAAACATGGGGCATCGCAGGCGGCTACAAAGCCGTCGTCAACCTCCTCAATACACCTTTCTTCCAAATCGAAAAAACCCAGATATCCGTGGTTTCCATCTTCAAACTGTTGCTATCTGTCTTTGGTTCCTTTTGGTTGTCTGCATGGTTGAAACAGCGCCTTCACCACCTGATCTATCCGCTGCTTCGGTTCTCTTTGCCCAACCGCCACGCTGCCGATACGGTCGTTCACTACAGCACGATCATCCTCGGCGTTCTTGTCGGCCTCCAATGGATGGGCGTTGGGATCGGCGTCCTTGCTGTATTTGCCGGTGTCATCGGCATCGGCATCGGCTTTGGTACACAAGATATCGCCAACAACTTTATCTCTGGCCTGATCCTCACCTTCGGCCAATCCGTCAAAGTCGGCGATGTCATCGAAGTCAACGGAATCCTCGGAACTGTGCGTGAGATATCCGCACGTTCCACCACCGTCGAATCTCCCGACGGACGCATCGTCTTGTTGCCCAACGCCACCCTCCTCACATCGAGCGTCATCAACTGGAGCATGGGCCCTTCCCACATCATCGCCACTCTCCAGATCAGCGTCGCCACCGAAAATACACCCCGCACCATCCAAGACATTCTCTTGCGCATCGCGCAACAACACCCTCAAATCCTCCAAAACCCCGCACCCTACGTCCAACTCGAAGACTTTAACGAAGAAAACATCGACTTCACCCTCCAAGTCGCCGTCCAAGATCCCCTCCAGCGCTTCGTTTTGCTTAGCGACCTACGCTTCGCCATCAACGAAAACTTCGCAAAGCTCGGCATCAAGCTCGCCCGCTCCTCCGAAAGCGAATAAGAGGGTGTCTAGAAATAGGTTTGTTTTGGAGAGAAGGTGGTTAGATTCGCGTGTCCTCACCCCCCGACGCTTCGCGTCACCCCCCTCTCCACGCGGTCGCTCTAGGAATCGCTGCGTAGAGAGGGGGAAAGAATAAGACAAATCATGCGGATTATCCGTCTTTTTATGCATTGTCTCCTTTTCTTTTTCTTCTATTCTTTCGTTCCACCCGTCTTCGATGCAAGGCAACGTTTGCAATCCTTCACCATCCTTTCGGATGTTCCGCTTTTCTCCCCCCTCGCCTCCGCAGCGCAGCGTCGCGGGGAGAGGGGGGCTGGGGGGGTGAGGGGTAAGAAGAGCGCCAATCCTTCGATGTTTCTGTGTACCCATCCAAAAGATCTAGATCTGTTAAACACCCTCTAACTCCCCCCATCCTTTCGGTACTTGATCGTCGATGCTCGCCCACACACAAAATTCCCCGTCTCTTCGGCTCTTGATCATTGCTTCTTGCCCCGCCACACAGCCGCGCAATGGTGACGAAACGATCCGCTTGGATGTTGTGATGCGTTTGTGCTACGTTGACCACAGCCTCCACTCTTTCCTCCTCCCCAAACACAGGAGTCTGACCGATGTTTGCCAACCTCCAAGGATTGATCGTTCTTGCTGCTTCTGGCCTACTTGCCGGCCTTATTCACTTGTTTTACCCCTTTCTTCATCTCCCGCACCGCTTGTTTGGGATCGGCATTGCCCTCGTCATCACGGGCGTCTTGGCGGATACGATCCGCTTTCATGCTCGACTCGTCTTTTTGCCCGTCTGGGTGTTTGGGTGGTTGGTGACGGGCGTGGGCGCGTGGCAACGTTGGGGCTGGCTCGCGGGACTCGGAACGTGGGGTGTTCTCTTTCTTTTAACTTTCTTGCTCGCGGCCCTTGTCTATGCCGCCGAAAAAAAACATTGGCGACAGGCCCCCAACTCCCTTCAATCCGCGCAATCAGCCCTTGAGGCTGGACAGCGCGATGCCGCATGGCAACACCTCCAACACGCCCTTTGCTTGCCGAGTGTCCTCCCAATGGATAGCTCTATGTACGAACATCATCGACAAATCGTCCGCCTTCTTCTCTCTCTGCTTGGCGATATCCCTCCTGCGCTTCAACTCCACCTCACCCACCTCGAACAACTCCTCGCCAACGCACAAGCAGGAAAGCCCGCCCAAAACAAACAAGAAGCCCAACAACTCCTTCAACTCCTCCAACATCTCCTCCTCACCAAAGGCGATCTCCAAAGCCTTGGCATCGTCACCACACAAACTGCCCCCGACCAACAAGCCCTTGTTCAACAACTTCTCGCCAACAAAAAAATCGCCCTCCCGCCCCCACCACCCGATCAATTGCGCTAATTCCTCCCTAATTTTCAAACACCACAACTCGCGTAGCCCCTTGGCTCGTTCGATTTTTCTGAGATACAAAGCAGCCTTGGCGGGTCTACTCGCTCACCAAAACCGATCCGCGATAGCGGTGCTTGCTTCTTCAAGACTACCCCCTTTGGAAGCCTCCTCCTTATTCCTTGTATGGCTTCCCTTTTTCCCTGAACTCAAGGAGAATCAGAGATGCGCCTTCGAAAATCATGGCCTTTCTTGGTGTACTTCAGCTTCTTTGCGCTGCTTGTTGCCGCTGCCATCGCTTGTGGCCCCCCTGTCGGCACGGGGACCGGCAACGATGGAAATTCCCAATCAGAGGGCGGTTCCAACACGGAAGGCATCGCATCCGAAACCAATCCCGATGCCTCTTCCGAACCCACCAACCCCGACGGAACAGCAGAATCCACAAACCCCGATTCCACCACCGAACCCACAAACCCCGATTCCACCACCGAACCCACAAACCCCGATGGAACAGCAGAATCCACAAACCCTGATTCCACCACCGAACCCACAAACCCTGATTCCACCACCGAACCCACAAACCCCGATTCCACCACCGAAGGCACACCAGAATCCACGGGCGACGCAATCCCCGAAGGCAAAACCCGCTGCGAACAACAAAACGGATATTGCGAACTCTTCCCCAATGATTGTAAGCCCAATTACCAAAATGATGGCGACCCGCTCGATTGTCCCGGGGGCCGTAGTGCGATCTGCTGCCAACCTACCCCCACCCCACCCCAATGCACCACCGACAAAGACTGCCCGCCCACCTGCAAAGGAAGCGGCGTCTGCGAACAATACGAATACAAGTGCATCACCGGCCTGTGCGTCTCTGGCCCTCCCCTCACGCAACCCAACGCTTCCTGCGATGCCACCACCGGCCAATGTATGCCCCTCACCGCTGGCTGCAAAACCAACTGTGACTGTGCCCAAGGACTCCTCTGCGCCAACCGCCAATGCCTCGCTGGCACCAAAGCCGCCTATTGTTGCTCCAAACCGGGCTGTCCCCCCAACGAATCCTGCCAAAACCCCGATGGAACCAGCGGAACTTGCCCTGCTGCACAAACGGACTGCGAGAAAAAAGGCGGCCAATGCGTCCGACAAGGTATGACTTGTCCCCCCAACTACACCATGGACGGCAGCGTCTCCTGCGGAGGTGCGCTCTCGCTGAATTGTTGCCTCCCAACCACCAATCCTTGCGCAACCATCAAGTGCCAAGGCCCCACTTGTGCTACAAACAGCAGCGGAGCATGCAGCACCACTCTTTACACCTGCGATCCCGCCCTTGGACAATGCGTCCCCTCCACCAAAACCACCAAACCCTATTGCTCCATCAGCGGAACGACCTGCACCCAATTCACCCCTGCTTGTAGCAACAACCAATGCGCTCTCAAAACCTCCACCCTCACGCTCTCCTGCTCGCAAAGCGGCACAAGCTGCATCCAGATCACCCCCTCCTGCGCCAGCGGCCAATGCGCCAAAACTTCCCAAACCATCGCCAATAGCACCTGCGACGCAGCAACAGGAAAATGCAACGCCATCTCTCCCACCTGCAAAACCCACTGCGACTGCGCGCAAGGGCTGATGTGCTCAAACGGCCAATGCTTCTCAGGAACCGCCATCACCTACTGTTGCGCCAAACCGGGATGCCTCGCTGGCGCGACTTGCACAAATCCCGATGGCACCAAAGGCACCTGCCCCACCACCAAAACCGATTGCGAGATCAAAGGCGGACAATGCGTCGTCCAAGGCACCGCCTGTCCCTCGGGAACGTACCTCAACACCACCGTTTCTTGCGGTAGTATCCGTTCCCTCAACTGTTGCCTCCCCAACCCCTGCGCAACCATCCGCTGCCAAGGCCCCACTTGTTCCACCACCAGCACCGGCACATGCAGCGAAACCTCTTACACCTGCGATCCCGCTCTCGGGCAATGCGTCCCCACCACCAAAACCGTCGCAACGGCCTGCTCCATGAGCGGAACTTCCTGCACTCAATTCACTCCCGTATGCAGCAACAACCAATGCACCGCCAAAACGTCCACCGTCTCCCCGACCTGCCGACAAAGCGGTACGAGCTGCATCCAATCCGCCCCCACTTGCAGCAACAATCTATGCTCCGCAGCTTCCCGAACCATCGCCAACAGCACCTGCAACACCACCACAGGACAATGCAGCGCCATCTCTCCCACCTGCAAAACTCACTGCGACTGCACACAAGGGATGATGTGTTCAAACGGCCAATGCTTGATCGGTACAATCTCCACCTTCTGCTGCAACAAACCCGGATGCCCCGCTGGCTCTTCTTGTACAAACCCCGACGGCACAAAAGGTACTTGCCCCTCAAGCCAAACCGATTGCGTCCAAAAAGGCGGACAATGCGTCAGCCAAGGCTCCATTTGTCCAAGAGGCTACCAACAAAACACCGCCCTCTCCTGTGGCGGTTCTCTCTCCCTCTACTGCTGCGTCCCCATCATCTAATACCGCCCACACCACCCGCCTCACGCACACCAATCACGCACACCAATCACCCGCCCTTTCTCGGCCTTCACGCTTCCGACGCCCCCTTCATGTCGGCGAAAACTTTCGCTCCGCGTCTCCCCCACGAAGCAACCCCAACCAACCACACCATCCTTGACGCCACGCTCTGGCAAAGTTATATCTTCTTGCCTGAATGATGATTCATTCACGATGCTCTTTTGCCATCTGATAGCGTCGAAAGAGTCGATGCGGTCGAGAGAGTGGACGTTTACCCGCGAAGGAGAAAGAACGATGAGCCAATTTGATGTGCTGCGCAAAGAGATCGCGAACATTCAAAGCAAACACCGCGCACGTCCCGAGATGATGCGCGGACTCAAAGTGCCGTACTATCGGCGAGGCGAGATGGCGATCCCGGGCTTTCAGATGGCAAAAGGCGGCGACATCGAAACCGATGGACGCATCCAAAGCCTTCGTGTGATGAACAAAGCTGCCGAACTCCCTATCGACTTTTTCTTTTATGATCTAGAAGATGCCGCGCCTGATAATCCAGACTTTAAGGTCTATGCTCGCCGATTTATTGTGGAGGCCCTCACCACCAACGACTACGGCAAACGCGTGGTGGGCTTTCGCCCCAACAACATCCGAACCTCTTACTTTGAACAAGACTTGATCGAAGTCCTCAGCGGCGCGGGTCATCGCCTTGACGCACTGGTGATCCCCAAAACCGAGTACGCCGAAGAAGTCCAAGATATCGTCCAGATCGTGCGCGATATCCAACGCATCGCGGGCCATCCCAACGTCCCCGCCCTTGAGATCCTGATCGAATCTCCCCGTGCGCTGCTTGAAGCCGAAAAGATCGCCGCCATCGACGGCGTCGCCTCTTTGATCTTTGGTTCGTGGGACTTTGCGCGAACCATCAGCGGCAAAGTCACTCCCGAAGGATGGCTCGAAGAACAAGCCTTTGCTCGTCAAATGCTGCCTATCGTTGCCGCTGCTTACGGCAAAGACGCTGTCGATGCCGTCACTGCGACGCTTCCGCTTCGCCCCAAAAAACCCGCAGCGATGGACGAAGCCACCTACAACATCGCGCTTTCTCTGCCCGCCTCATCTCTTGATCCCGCCAAATACAGCGAAGAATTCATCGCAGCCATGCGAAAAAAAGAACGCGCACTCGAACTCGTTCGACGCGATGCCGAAAACGCCCGCGCCATCGGCTATGCTGCCAAATGGATCCTCCACCCTGATCAGATCGAACCTGTCCACAGCGCTTGGTCGCCTGATCACAAGACGGCCAAAACAGCGCTTGATCTCGTGGCGCATTATACCCGCGCTGCTCGCAGCGGTTCGGGGGCCGAAGTCGACGAAGATCGCCTCGCGGACAAGGCCGTAATCGGAACCGAGTGGTGGCAAGTCCTCGGCGGACTTCGCGCTGGTACACTTACTGACGCCGATGTCCAAGCCACCGGCTTCGATCTCGAAACACTCCAACGAACCGTCGTCACCCACGATCAACACCAAACTCTCCAAAAAGAAGGCTTCAGCAGTTGAGTTCGTTTGGGTTTGTGGGGCGAGGCACCATGCCCCGCAAGGAGTCGCCGCCCCCTTGAACCCGTATGGGCGAACAGATCACTGTTTTTCAAACAGACGATGCTGTCGCTTGAACGAACCCGAACACGGGGGTTTTCTGAACCACCAAGGAGTCCATCGTGAGCCTTCATCTCGCCGCCCTTGCTCTCGACAACACCGCACAGATCCTTGATCACCTTGGCCGCTGTTTTGCCCAACGAGTCGCCTATGAGGGCCGATTTTCTCGCCCTTTGCTTGATGCCCAACAACCCACCGCGTTCCTTTACGCCCATCTGCTCGCCGATCTCGAAGCTGCACAGGCTGGACTACGATACGCCTCACAACAAGGCCCCTACGAACAAGAACTCGCACAAACGTATGCTGCCCTAATGTTGCGCCGTTTTCTCCAACGTCTCGTCCTGCGCGAACACGACTTCGGCTGGCAAGGCGATATCTACGCCTCCCTCCAAACCCACCGACCTTGGATCGAAGCCACACTCGCAACGCCTCGTCTTGTCGCCCTCGGGCAAACCTTGCTCGATCGCGATGCCGAATGGAGCGGGGCCTATGGCGTCAGCGAAGATCACGAAGATGTACGCCGTGTCTTTGCTCGATTTGCAGACGAAAAAGTCGCTCCGCTTGCCGAGTCGATCCACCGACACGATGGCATCCTCCCCGAGCCTCTCCTCCAAGAATACGCAGCAATGGGCGTCTTTGGCATCTCGATCCCCGGCCGCTACGATGGCAGCTTTGTGGATCACCTCACCATGTGCCTTGCCACCGAAGAACTCAGCCGAGCAAGCCTTGGGGCGGGCGGTAGCGTCATTACGCGACCCGAGATCTGCGCCAAAGCGATCCTCAAAGGCGGAAGCGACGAACAAAAACAACGATGGCTCCCCGCCATCGCACGCGGCGAAGTATTGGTCAGCGTCGCAGTCACCGAACCCAACGCTGGCTCTGACGTCGCCAACGTCCGTGTCTCCGCACGTCCGACCGAGGGCGGATATCTGATCAACGGCGAAAAAACGTGGTGTACTTTTGCAGGCCGCGCCAACGTCTTTATCTTGCTCGCTCGCACAGGCGAAGCCGACGCAGGACACAAAGGTCTCACTCTGTTTTTGGTCGAAAAACCCGCCAAGATATCTGAGACCGATCACCATCATTTCTCTTACACACAACGTCACGGGGGTCGGTGCGAAGGTCGTGCGATCCCGACCATCGGCTACCGTGGAATGCACTCTTTTAGCGTCAGTTTTGAAGATTACTTTGTCCCCACAACCCATCGCATTGGAGAAGAAGGACAAGGCTTTGTGCTTCAAATGGAAGGCTTTTCGGGAGGTCGCATCCAAACCGCCGCCCGCGCTGTCGGCGTGATGGAGGCTGCATTGCGCGAAGCCATCCGCTATGCCCAAGATCGCCACGTCTTCGGAAAACCCATGTCGGACTATGCCTTGACTCGTGTCAAACTGGTCGAGATGGCCGCAACCTTGATGGTGAGCCGACAACTCAGCTACCATGTCGCCTCTCTAATGGACGATGGCAAGGGCAGTATGGAAGCCTCGCTCGTCAAACTCCTCGCCTGCCGCGAAGCCGAATCCCTCACCCGCGAAGCCATGCAGATCCACGGTGGTATGGGCTATTCCGAAGAATATCCTGTCAGCCGCTATTGGCTCGACGCCCGTGTCCTCAGCATCTTCGAAGGTGCCGAAGAAGTCCTCGCCCTGTACGTCGTCGCTCGACAAGCCCTCACACGCTACCTTTCCCCATAATCGGGGGCTTTCAGATACGCCGACTGCAAACGTATGATCCCAAAAATCCTCGAAGGAGCGAACGATGCAACAAAAAGGCTGGACGGGTTATTTTTTTGAAGACTTTACGCTCGGAATGAAACTCAAAGGCCCCACGCCGCGCACCATGACAGACGGCGAGATCGCCCTCTACATCGCACTCACGGGCGATCGCACGCCTCATTTTTGTGGGCCACGCCGCCTCATCCATCCGCTGATCATCTTTCATACTGTTTTTGGACAAACTGTGCGCCAGATATCTCTAAACGCACGCGCCAATCTCGGTTATGCTGATATGCGCTGGCTCGCTCCTGTCTTTGTCGGTGACACGCTCTCTATCTATATGGAAATTATCGGACTCAAAGAAAACTCTTCTCGCGATAGCGGCGTTGTCTACGTCAAAAACACCGCCTACAAACAAGACGGAACCCAAGTCATGCGCTTTACGCGTTGGGTGATGATCCGCAAACGCGCAAACCACCCCACACCTTTCCTCGATCAACCACACCTCCCCTCTCTCCCCAAGATCGTACCTCCCGAAGAACTCGCTCTCTTTGAAGAAACTTTACCGACCTTTGAACAGTGCGGAGGCCGATGGGCTTTTGAGGATTATCAGATCGGTGAACGGATCTTTCATTACGACGGCATGACCATGAACGACTCCGATCAGATGACTTTTACCCGCCTTTTTCAAAACAGCGCCAAAGTTCACTTTGACCGATACAAGATGAACGGAACTCCCCTACTCTACGGCGGTTTGGCGATCAGTCACGGATACGCCCAAGCCTTCAACGGCCTTGAGATGCGCCTCGGTCTGCGCGCCCTCAACAGCGGCAACCACACTCACCCCACCCACAGCGGCGACACGCTCTACACCTTCACCGATGTC
>CAUJFU010000443.1 GCA_963169055.1 Myxococcota bacterium | reverse complement strand
TGTCTTTCATGAGATGGTTGCGAAGACAAACGGCCCGAAAATACAGGAGGAACCCATGCACCCAACCCAACAACGTCCCGCTCGCGCCCTTTTGGTGGGCGTGCAACATCCCCAAGAAACCGATCTACAGCATGCTTCTTCCATGGCTGAATTGCGACGACTTGTCAAAACGCTTGGTTTTGAAGTGGTGGCTTTGACCTCTCAAAAACGCGCAAAGCTTTGTGCAGCCACCGTGATCGGCGAAGGCAAGCTTGAGCAGATCAAGCAGCACATTCAGTACCTGCGCACGCATCCCGACGCCAACGCAGAGTGGGAAGAAGTCGAAAGCAACGAGCAAGACGAGGATACACAAACGATCCTTGAAGACGAGGGCAACGAAGAGGCCGAAGAGACCGAAGAGATCGAAGGTGCAGACGAAGAGCTTCCTGAGACTGATACTTCGGTGGTGTTGATCTTTAACAACGAGCTCACCCCCACACAGATGCGGAATCTGTATCGAGCAACTGAAGCCGAAGTCCTCGATCGTACGGGCGTGATCATCGAGATCTTTTCACGCCATGCCCGAAGTCGTGAAGCCCGCTTGCAAGTGGAGATCGCACGTTTGACCTACAACGCACCGCGTTTGCGTTTGACCCAAGGTACTACCGACCGACAAGGCGGTGGGATCGGGGCCAAGGGAGCAGGGGAAACCTCGCACGAGTTGGATCGTCGTCGGATCCGCGATCGGATCGCAGAACTCCAACGGCAACTCAAAACCATCGCCCAAGACGAAGACAACCGACGCACCAGACGCCAAGATGCCCAAACCGTCGCCTTGGTGGGCTATACCAACGCAGGCAAGTCTTCGCTCATGCGTGTCTTGACGGGCAGCGAGATGTATATTGCCGACAAACTCTTCGCAACGCTCGATACAACGGTGCGCGTGATGCAGCCCGAAACTACACCGCGCATCTTGGTGGCTGATACGGTGGGATTTATCAAGCAGCTTCCGCATGATCTGGTGGCCTCTTTCCGATCGACGCTCGAAGAAGCCCGATTTGCGGGGCTGGTGCTACATCTCGTCGATGCTTCCGACCCGAATTTCCAAGAACAACTCAACGTCACGCATTCCGTTCTTTCGGAGATCGGAGCCCATCAAGCCCGTCTTTTGGTGCTCAACAAGCGCGACCGTTTGACCGAAGAGGCCCAATCGATCCTGCAAAGCGGTTATCCCGAAGCGATCTTGATATCGGCCCACAACCCCGCAGATGTCGAGCGATTGAAAGAGCGCATCCGTACGCACTTTGAAGGCGCAATGGCCGAAGAGGTCTTCCATATCCCCTACCGCAAAAGCAACCTACTCAACACCATCCACACCCAAACCCACGTCATCGAGACAGGCTACGATGAAAAAGGCTCCGTCCTCCGCGTCCGCGCCCCCCTCCAAGCCATCGAACGCATCCACGAACTGCTCGAAGATCTCCAATAAGCTACGTTAGCGAAGGCGGCGGATCACGGCCTAGTGTAGTGGCCGTTCGATCCGTTTGTGGAGGGGTGAGGAGTAGGCAGACGTTAGCGAAGGCGGCGGATCACGGCGTTGGTGTAGTCCGTAAAGAGAAGATCGCCGTTGGGGGCAAAGATCAGGTGGAGGGGATAGTTGAGAAAGGCGTTCACGTCGATGCCATCGCGGAATCCTGCGCGGGAATCTCCACCTACAGAGGTGACATTGCCCGTCGTATCGAGTTTTCGGAGGCGGTAGTTGGTGCGCTCGCCGATAAACAAGTTTCCATTGGCGTCAAAGGCAAGGCCCCCCGGATCTCGGAATCGTGCGGTGGCAGCGGGTCCATCGATCAACCCAGCCGTTCCACCTGCGACGGTAGTCACTTGGGCGAAGTTGGTCACACCCAAGTTGACCATGCGAATACGGTCGTTGTACTGGTCCGCAACGTAGAGGTTTCCGTTGGGGCCGATGGCAAGGGCGCGTGGATAATAAAGTCGTGCGCCTGTCCCGATGCCATCGAGGAAACCACCCGTTGTCCCTGCGAGGGTGGAGACGACGCCCGCAGGGGTGATCATGCGGATGCGGTGGTTGCTGCTATCGCAGACGTAGAGATTTCCGACGTTGTCAAAGAGCAGATGCGTCACACTTGAACTAAAACGTGCGTTGGTCAGCGAGCCGTCTGTGACCCCCGAAGACGTTCCGCCCGCAAAGGTTGTCACATCGCCGTTGGTATCGAGTTTTCGGATACGGTAGTTACTGGAGTCTGCGATGAAAAGGTTGCCGCTGGCATCAAAGACAAGGGCGGTGGGGGAGTTGAGTCGGGCTTGGAGGCGCGGTCCATCAAAGAATCCAGCAGTGCCTGTGCCTACAAAAGTCGAAACGTTGCCAGTGATCGCATCCACGCGGCGGATCACGTGGTTGCCTGTATCGGCGATGTACAGGTTCCCGCTGCTGTCGTAGGCCATGCCTTGGGGATTGTTGAATCGTGCGAGTGTGCTGCTTCCGTTGGTGAAACCTCGGAAGAAGCCACGCCCAGCGTAGGTGGTGACCTTGGCTTGAAGGTCGATCTTTCGGATGCGATGATTTTCGCTATCCGCGATATACAAAAACCCGCTGCTATCGGACTTGATGCCTGTGGGGGTGTTAAATCGCGCTGCGGTTCCGTTGGCATCGATGAAGTCGCCTGTGGAGCTCGATCCACCTGCGTACAGGATCACGTCGTAGGTGGTGCCGTTGAGGTGGACGCGACGGATCGAGTTGTAGTTGTTGTCAGCGACATAGAGATAGCCCGCAGAGGTGACGGCGAGATCGTAAGGATAATAAAAGCGTGCAGAACTACCGATTCCGTTGGTGTTTCCAGCCGTTCCGATCCCTGCGATGGTTGTCACGTTGCCGGTGGTGTCGATCTTGCGGATGCGATGGTTGTTGGTGTCAGCGACATAGACATCGCCATTACTGGCAACGACAAGGCCACGAGGATAGTTGAATTGTGCGGTGGCAGCAGGGCCATCTAAAAATCCAGCGGTGTTTGTTCCTGCAAAAGTTGTCACGTTGCCGAGTGTATCGACTTTTCGGATGACGCTGTTTCCGTATTCGGCGATGTAAAGGTTGCCTTGGGTGTCTGTGGCAAGGCCGTGAGGATTGCGTAAACGTGCGGTGGTGAGGGCGTCTCCGTTGACATAACCGAGCGTCCCTGTGCCTGCATACGTTGTCACGTTGCCGGTGGTGTCGATCTTGCGGATGCGGTGGTTGTTGTAATCGGCGACAAAGACGTTGCCAAAGGCATCCACCGCGATCCCTGTGGGGGCGTTAAAAGAGGCGGTGTGTGCGGGTCCGTTGGCCATCCCTGCGATGCCGTTTCCTGCGATAGTTGTCACATTGCCGGTGGTATCGATCTTTCGGATGCGGTGGTTGTTGTAATCGGCGACAAAGACGTTGCCAGCAGCATCGACGGCCACGGCGTAAGGGGTATAGAAGTTGGCGATGCTACCATCTCCATCGCGCAAGGGTGGGGTACCGATGATCGTGTCAATGATGTTGCCGCTTGCGCATTGGCCTTGGAAGCAATGGGTTGTGGGAGAACAACCATTTCCGCAGCTCCCGCAGTTTTTGTCGTCTTGGAGGGTGTCTGTGCAAGCGGTTCCGCAAACAGTCTTTCCGACGGGGCATTCACAGACGCCGCTTTCGCAGGATTGCGAGGCAAGACAGGCATTTCCGCAAGAACCGCAATTGTTTTTGTCTGTCGTGGTGTTTGAGCATACGCCATTGCAAAGGGTGGTTCCGACGGGACAGGTACATTGTCCTGTTTGGCAGAACTGACCGCCACCACAGAGATTTCCACATTGTCCGCAGTGGGCAGGGTTGGTTTGGGTGTCGACGCAGACGTTGCTACAAGCGGTGAGAGGGGCGTTGCAGCCGCACGTTCCAGCGAGGCACAGCAGGTTATTGGCGCAAACATTCCCGCATTGTCCGCAGTGGCTTTTGTTGGTTTGGCCGTCGACGCAAGTCGCGCTGCAATAGAGAAGGTTGTTGGGGCAGAGGCATTGACCGCCTTGGCAGGTGCGACCGTTGGTGCAGATCGTCCCGCAGCCACCGCAATTGTTGTTGTCCGTTTGGTAATCGCGGCACTGGTTAGCGCAGAAGTTTTGACCTGTGGGGCAGGTGCAAGCCCCTGTTTGGCAGATGCGACCGCCTGTACAAGCGTTGTTGCAGCCGCCGCAATGGTCTTTATCGGTTTGGTAATTGCGGCATTGCGTGTTGCAGAAGTCTTGTCCTGTGGGGCAGTTGCATACGCGGTTTTGGCAGACACGACCGCCTGTACAAGCCGTTCCGCAAGTGCCGCAGTGGTTGTTGTTTTGGATGATGTCGACGCATTGGTTGCCGCAAAAGCCTTCGCCTTGGGGGCAGACACATTGTCCATTTTGGCAGGATTGGCCGGTTCCACAGGCGTTTGAACACGCTCCGCAGTTCGAGACGTTGGTTTGCAGATCGAGGCATTGGCCGTTGCAGAAGGTTTGGCCTTGGGTGCAACGGCATTGCCCGTTTTGGCAGAATTGGCCGCCAGTACAGGCGTTTGAACACGCTCCACAGTTGGCGACATCGGATTGTCCGTCAACACAGCGATTGCTGCAAAAGAGCAGACCGTCGGGGCATTTGCACGCGCCTTTTTCACAGGCTTGTCCGAGTGGGCAGGCGGTGCCGCATTGTCCGCAGTGTAAGCGATTGATCTGGAGGTCGGTGCAACGGCCATCACAGCGCACCAACGGCGATGGGCAGACACAAGCCGCCGCTTGACAAGACTCTCCCGGGCTACAGGCGGATCCGCACTTTCCGCAATGAAGCTCGTTGGTTTGGGTGTCGATGCAACCGCCAAAACACGCGCTTGGGGTGCTTGGGGGACATGCACTGATACAAGTTCCTTGGGAGCAGTATTGGCCTTGTGGGCAGAGATTCCCGCAGTTTCCGCAGTTTGCCGCATCGGCTTGGACATCAATGCAGCGTTTGTTGCATTCGAGCTGCCCTGTGGGGCATTTGCAGATCGCGTTGTCGCAAAGCTGCCCGTCGGGACAGGCTTGGCCGCATCCGCCGCAGTGTAGGCTGCTTTCGTTGGTGTTAAAGCATCCACCCAGACAAGTCGTGGGGGTTCGGGCGGGACACGACAGCACACAAGCACCGTCGTTGCAGCGTTGCCCTGCGGGGCAAGCTTGGCCACATCCACCACAATGAGTGCCGTTGTTTTGGGTATCGACGCAGCTTCCGTTGCAATCCGTCAACCCGGGAGCGCATTGACACTTGCCTTGGCGACAGATCGCACCGATCCCGCACTTGTTTCCGCACGCTCCGCAGTGCGCAACATCGTTATCCAGCAGCGCACAATAAGTATCGCAAAAGGCGTAGCCTTGGGGACAAGGGTTGATGCACCCACCGCTTCGACAAGTTTCGCCGGCAGGGCAGGTGGTTCCGCAGGTTCCGCAGTGTTTGGGATCGGTTTGGGTGTTGGTGCAGATTCCGCTACAAGGGATCTGGCCTTGGGGGCAGTTGAGTTGGCAGGTTTTGGCAACACAGACTTCGCCGTTTGCGCAGGCTTTGTCGCATCCACCGCAATGTTGGGGACTCGTTTGGATATTGACGCAAGAGGTTCCACAACGGGTTTCGTCAGCTTTGCAGGGTTGGACGCATGCACCTTTTTCGCAAGCGTCTCCTTGGGGGCAAAGTTTGTCGCAGGCCCCACAGTGCGAGGTGTTGGTTTGGGTATCGACACAGGAAGTTCCGCAAAGTGTTTCTGTGGAACCGCAACCGGCCTTGCATACGCCCGCTTGGCAAGACTCGTTGGCTGTGCAAGCTTTGCCGCAGCCGCCACAGTGGGCCGAGTTGGTTTGGGTGTTGACGCAAGTCCCGCTGCAATCGGTCTCATCGGTCTTGCAAGTGGGCGTGACTTTCTTTTTGCAAGTACCCGCCTCGCACGATTCGTCGGAAGCACAGGCTTTTGCGCACGCGCCACAATGGGCGGGGCTGGTTTTGGTGTTGACACAAGTCCCGCTGCAATCGGTCTCATCGGTCTTACAAGTGGGCGTGACCTTCTTTTTGCAAGTGCCAGCCGCACAAGATTCGTCGGAGGCACAGGCTTTTGCGCACGCGCCACAATGGGCGGGGCTGGTTTGGGTATCGACGCATGCTTCGCCGCAAGTGAGCTTGGGACTGGGACAGACACAGGCTCCCGCTTGACAAGTTTTTCCCGATGTACAGGGTTTGCTATCACTGCAAGCGTCGGGGGGTTTGGTCGGCTCGCAAGCGATCAACATCACGGGCAGACACAAAAAGGCGAAGAGACGCATCAGCAAGATCCGAGGTGTAGAATACATTTGAATCTCTCCCAAAATAAGTAGAAAACAGGACATCACACAAGGATGGGGTGCCTTGTTAGAAAGAGATAGGAACCTCTTGAAAGCACAACAGATTCAGCATCCAAGAGGATGGCTTGCCGTGTCAAGGTGGAGGATGTTCGATGCCAAGCGATCTAGGTAGCCAAGGCATTTGGGATGTAGGGCTTGGGGAGAGTCCTGTGGAGATCAATTTTTTCTGGCTGCGCCGTTTGCGGTGGGCGGTGTTTTGGGGACAAGTGTCGTTGGTCGTTAGCGTGCATGGTTGGATGGGGGCGTCGTTGCCGCTGGATGGGTTGTGGTTGGTGTTGTGGGGAGCGTTTTGCTCGAATCTTGCGCTGCGATGGTGGAGTCGTCCGTCGGATGCTCGGTTGATCGGATGGATGGGCGGAGCGATTGCTTTGGATACGGTCGTTTTGACGGTGCTGTTGGCGTTGACGGGGGGGCCGACCAATCCGTTTAGCTTCTTTTATTTGGTGTATGTGGTGTTGGCGATCTTGATCTTGCCGCAGCGTTGGGGGTGGCTGCTCGCGGTGGGCGCGTTGCTGTGTTATGGCGCGCTGTTTTGGGGATGGGAAGGAGCGCATGCCCATCATCTTCATAGCCCGCTGCACATGAAGATGCACCTTGAAGGGATGTGGTTGGCGTATGCGATCACTTCGGGATTTGTGGCGTGGTTTGTTTCGCGCACCAAATGGGCGCTGACTGTCCAAGCCGCGAAGATCCGCTCTTTTCAATCGCTGCATGCTCGTAATGAAAAGCTCGCTGCTTTGGCGGCTTTGGCGGGTGGCGCGATGCACGAGATGGCAACGCCTCTTTCAACGATCGCCCTCGTCGCAAAAGAGCTTCAATACACACTGCAACACCCCACGCAAGACGCCGATATATCGAATAAAACACGCACGCTTTTGACCGAAGACACCGATATATCGAATAAAACACGCACGCTTTTGATCGAAGACACTTTGTTGATCCGTCAACAAGTCGAGCTATGCCATCGGATCTTGCGGGAGTTGGTACACCAAGCAGGAGACAGTCTCGGAGAAGCCCATCAATCCGTTCGTTTGGCCGATCTCTTTGCGATGGCCTGTCAAGAGGTCGATGGCAAGGAGCGCATCGAACAAGAGGTTCCCGAAGATGCCAAAGAGCGGATACTTTCTGTCCCATTGCAGGCGATGACACGGGTGCTGCGCGGGATCTTGCGCAACGCGATCGATGCTTCTGATTCAACGGGTCGGATCGTGCTTTCTGCACGATGCCACGCAGGGATGATCGAGATCGCTGTCCGTGATCAGGGCTGTGGGATGCGGCCCGAAGTGGCAGCACAGGTCGGCGAACCCTTCTTTACCACCAAGCCCGCAGGACAAGGACACGGATTGGGCTTGTTTTTGGCGCGCACCGTCGCCGAACATCTCGGTGGGAAGATGCTTTTCGATACAACGCACGGAAAAGGAACTACCGTTTTCTTACAGTTTCCGCTCTAGGAAAATAGGACTTATACGATATCCGAGTGATGTGTAGGCAAAGGATAGTACGTAGACGCCCTATTCTTGGGCAGCCACAGGGGGCTGCCCCTACGTCGTTTGATCACGCAATGGGTGGATTTCGCATCGCGCAGTCGACAAAAAAACCCGTGTTCGCGGTGTTTCAAGCGACAGAGTCGTTGGTATGGAAAGCAGTGATCTTTTCGCCGATACGGGGTCAAGGGGCGATAGTCCCTTGCGGGGAGTGGGGTGGCACCCCACAAAAACCATCGAATCGTGTAAGTCTTATTTAGGTAAAGAAAAATTCACAGAAAGAAGCGATGTTATGTGTTGGGTGGATATTTTTGAAGTTTGCGTTGAAGGGAGCGGCGGTGGACCCCGAGGATACGGGCGGCTTTGGAGACGTTGCCGCCACAATCGGAGAGAACGCGGTGGATGTGTTCCCATTCGGCGCGAGCGAGGGAAGCGGTGGGGTAGGTGGGTTCGGGGGGATCGAGCGGTGGGGTGTGGTTTCTTGCGAAAGCAGCGAGGATCTCGTCGGTATCGGCGGGTTTGGTGAGGTAGTTGACGGCTCCGAGGCGCATGGCGTCGACAGCGGTGGCGATACTTCCGTAGCCTGTCAGGACAACGACTTCGACGGTGGGATCGAAGGAATGGATCTCTTGGAGCAGTTGAAGCCCGGAACCTTCGGGGAGTCGGAGATCCAAGATGACTTTTTCGGGGGAGTCTTCGAGAACCATTGCGCGGGCGGCTTCGAGGGTTGCGGCGGTGCGGACTTCAAAACCACGATCTCGCAAGGCGCGGGCGAGGCGTTCTCGAAAGATATCGTGGTCGTCCACCACCAAGACGGACGGATAGAGCGTTGCGTGGGAGGGATCCATCAGTATCCTTTCCTGTTTTCGTGGAGGAGGGCGAAGCAGAGCCGTTTTTACCGAGAAAAGGCCAATAAAGAGGAGGGCGCTGCGACAATATGCCACATTCCCTGATAGCGCGATCTTTTGTATTGGATGCCCACCTCAAGAGCATGGCTTTGGTGTCCCAAAGCAGGTGCCAAAAAGTCAAGGAGCAAAACGTATGTTGAAAAGATCGCGTTGGATGGTTGGTTTGATTTGTTTTTTGGGAGTGTATGCGTTGGTGGCGTGTGGAACCCCCACAACAACGGAACCCAAACAAGGGGCACTTCAACTCACGGTCGCGCTTGAAGCCTCACCCGCGAAAGTGGGCGCGAACACTCTTCATGTCCATGTCAAGGACGCGCAAGGCCAGATGTTGGAGGGATGCAAATTGACCGTCTCTCCGAATATGCCCGCGCATGGTCATGGTTCTTCCAAAGAAGTCACCTTGAAAGAAGAGGAAAAAGGCCATTTCCACGCCGAGGTTTATTTCCAGATGAAAGGTGCGTGGGAAGTCAAAGTGCGTGCAGAAAAAGGCAGCGATTTTGCTGAAAAGACCTTGCCTGTGGATGTTCAATGATCGGCGTTTGGCGGGTGTTTGGCTTCAAAAAAGCCGTATTCTTCGGACTTTTGACAAGGTGGGGCTTGGACGTTTGCACGAAGGTGGCGTTTGTGAGGGGGGTGCGAAATGGGGCTTTATGGTGTGGGATGGGAGGGTTGATCTGGTGTTTGGGAAGTGTGATTTGTGCGCAAGAGGCGGAAGCAGGGGCCTGTTGTATGTCCTCGGCTTTGTCGGGGGTGGGGCGTCTGAGGATCTGGGAAAAATTTGCGGTGGGGGTGCGCAGCGGCGGCCTGTTTGAGATGGGCCAGTGGGATACAAAGGCCGATTGGAGGGGGTATGGGAGTGATTATTTGGCGCATGAGTGGCGTTCGGAAGTGTGGGGATTGGTGGGAGTGCATCGGCAGATCTCGTTGTTTGCGCGAGTTCCGTGGAGTTTGAATCATCGGCGTGTGGGGGATCAAGAAGCATGGGATGGATGGTTTGGTGATATCCAAGGCGGGGCGCGATTTGATCTGATCCGTGTGGGCCAGCATCCGCATATTCCGGCGTTGGCGTTGATCGTGGGTGTGCAAGCGCCGACGGGGCGAGCCACGCATGCTTCTCGTCAGTCGATTGGGGCGGATGTGACGGGGCGTGGGGCGTGGGTGTTAAGCGCGGGCGCTGTGCTGGAAAAGACCTTTTATCCGCTATTTTTGCAATTGGATATCGGGGTACAGATCCCGTTGCCTGCGGAACGTGCGGATCTGGGGGTGATGCAGCGTTTTGGGGTGGGTGTGCCGTTGGTGTTGACGGGTGGGATCGAGATGGCAAAGACTGTTGTGCTGGCGTTGCATCTGCGGTTTTTGTGGGAAGATGATCTGACGCTTGGAGAGCGGAGGATCGTGGAGAGTTCGCGTGTGGATGTGGGAGCGAGCGCATCGTTGGCGTGGTCGTTCGATCCACACTGGACGCTGCAAGTCCTTGTCGATTCAGGGGTCTTTGTCTCACAGATGGGACGCAATCAGCCCGGACGCTTGTTTGCATCGTTGGGATTGCGCTATGGATTTTTCTGAGAAATAGAAAAGAGGAGCGGCACGGTTGGGTTTTGTGGGGTGCTACTCCACGTCCCGCAAGGGAGCTTTGCCCCCTTGACCCCGCGTTGGCGGAGCGATCAGACGTTTTTCAATCAGGCAACACTGCCGCTTGAAATGCCGTGAACACAGGCTTTTGTTGCCAGTTGCGTCACTCCGAACAAAAGAAGGTGGAGGATACGGATAGATGGAAGAGATCGCACACCAAGGCGGCACAATTGCTTTTACGAGAGATGCGTGGGGGACACCGTCGATCCGAGCGCGAGATCGGTTGC
>CAUJFU010000442.1 GCA_963169055.1 Myxococcota bacterium | reverse complement strand
ACGCCCTGCGTGTATCCGATGATCCCGATCACCATCGCCGTGATCGGGGCGAGCAGCGCGAAGAAAGAGGGAGAACGCGGTCATGCGTTTTTGCTTTCGCTGATGTATGTCCTTGGGATGGCGCTCCCTGCGGCGATCTTGGGAGCTGTGGTCGCCTTGATCGGCAAGCAGCCGTTTATGATGGGCGCGTTAATGCAAAGCACCTTCTTTGTGGTGTTTTTGACGCTGCTGTTTTTGTTGATGGCGTTGAGTATGTTTGGGATGTTTGATTTGGCCCTTCCAACGGGGATACAGACGCGGCTGTCGATGATCCAAGGGCGCGGGTATCTCGGTGTTTTTGTGTTGGGGATGATCGGGATCGTGCTGTCTACGCCCTGCTCTGGCCCTGCGATGATCGGCTTATTGGCGTTCGTTGCGCAGACGGGCAGCGTGTTTTGGGGGATCGTCTTGCCGACGGTGATGGCTTTTGGGATCGGTGTGCCTTTTCTGTTGTTGGGGACGGGGTTTGTTGCGGCGCTTCCGCGCAGCGGGACGTGGATGACTGAGGTCAAAAAAGTGTTTGGGGTGGTGTTTTTGGGGGCTGCGTTTTTGTATGGCCGAGGGCTTTTTTCCTCGGACCCTGCGTTGTATTCGTTGATCTTGGGCGGGGTCTTGGTTTGCGTGGGGATCTTTGCGGGGGCGTTTCGTCCGTATCGTGAAGAAGATGGCTGGTGGGTGCGCAGCAAACAGGTGTTTGGTGTCTTGAACTTGCTTGTGGGCAGCGTGTTGTTTGTGCAGATCTGGTTACACAAAGGCTATTTTTTGCCCATACCACCGGCATCGAGTAAGATGGCTTCAGCGAACGCCGTCGCAACGGACGCCTCTTCGTTGATACGCCCAACGCAATCTGCGGATTCGTTGCCTGTGGCCCGTGCTGCGCAGACCTCCAACGCGCCGACCGATCCTGCGCTGGCGGCTTGTCTTCCTCCGCCCAATTATCCTGAGGACAAGCCTTTTTGGTTGACTTCTGAGTCCCAAGGGATCGCCTGTGCAAAACGCCTAAAACGACCGATTATCCTTGATTTTTGGGCCGAGTGGTGCGAGGCATGCAAACGCCTCGAAAAGATCAGTTTTGCGCAAGTCGAGGTGGTCAAAGAAAGTCGGCGTTTTGTGATGTTGAAATTGGAGCAGACCGCAAGCCATGCCGAGAGCGAGCGTCTGGAGAAAAAGTACGGTATCAGTGGCTTGCCGTGGGTGCGTTTTGTGGATGGCAAAGGGCAGCTTCTTTCAAAGCCGTTGATCATCGGCTTTGTGCCGCCAACAGATCTCCTTGCGTTGATGCGCAAAGTACATTAAGCCTGCTTGAGCAAATACCGATAGGATTGACTTGTTGGGTTGGTTTGGTGGGGCGCTGCCCCCGATGCACCAACGGAAGCAACGCGAGGCAAGAGAACGTCGGCAAAAAGGAAAGATGAGACGAGGTCGGGATCATGCGGATGCAAGTCGGAACAGAATTATCAGATGGGCGTTATGTGTTGCGCGATCGCCTCAAGCGTACGGGCATGGCCGAGGTGTGGCTTGCAGAGCAGCGTGGGATGCACGGCTTCTCCAAAACGGTGATCGTCAAGATGATCCACCCCGATCTCAACGAGCAACACGAAGCCCGCTCGCGTTTCTTTGATGAAGCCCGATTTGCCTCGAAGATCCGCCACCCCAACGTTGTCGAGATCTACGACTTTGGCGAGCAAGACGGCGTCTTTTATCTGGTGATGGAATACATCCAAGGCTACGATCTAGAAGCCTTGATCGAGCAGTGCAAAAAGAAACAAAGCAGCATCCCCATCGCGTTGATCTGTCGCTTGATGGCCGACGCTTTGAAGGGGCTACAGATCATCCACACCATACGCGATGATCGCGGTCAATTGTTAGAACTCGTTCATCGGGATATCTCTCCTCAGAACCTCGTGGTGGCATCGAGCGGCGTGATCAAGATCATCGACTTTGGCGTGGTGAAAGCGCGTGAGAAAAGCTCGCGCACACGAACGGGCGTGATTGTTGGAAAGTTGCAGTATATGTCACCTGAGCAGCTTTCTTCGGAAGAGTTGGATGCGCGATCCGATGTGTTTTCGCTCGGCTTGGTGATGTATGAGTTGTTGACCTTAGAACCTCGTTTTCGTGGAAGTAATTTGTTAGAGATCTTCTACGAAGCACTCAATGAGCCGATGCCGGATGTGGTTGCGAAGCGGCGAGATTGTCCGCCTGATATCGTCGAATGTGTCAAGCGTTCCCTCGCGCAGAAAAAGGCCGACCGCTTTCAAAACGCCCAAGAGATGCAACGCGCCCTCGAAGCGCACTTGATTCAACAGGGGATCGCGGTCACAGAATCCGATCTTGCGGGTTATCTTGCGCGGATCTTTGGGCAAGCAGGCGCGGGTTCAAGCCACACCGACGCTTACACAGGCAGCGCAACGATGGCGACTCCGCCTGCGGCGCGAGGGGCCTCGTCTACGCCCGCAAGCGCGCAGATGGGGCGAGGGCCAAGCCACACGATCAGCGCACAACCCCCCGATAGCAGCGATGAAAACGATCCCGAGATGCAACGCATCCGCCAAGCCTTGGGGCCTGCGGCCAATGCTTCGCTTGGCGGATCAGGGCATACCTTCGATAGTCGCAATGCTTCCGCTTCACACACCTTCGATAGCCGAGCGATGGGACAGATGGGTGCCACAGGCGCACCTACACAACGCTCTCCTGCCCTCTCAACAAGCCCTCAACCCCCCGCTGCTTCGCCGTATGGGATGGGCTATGCGACCGCTCCAGCCCCATCGTACGCCCAATCCCCTTCGTATACTCCGCCTGCTTCGACACATCCGCCCTCTTCGTTCGGCGGAGGAAGTCCTTTTGCGCAGATGGAGCCTTCTTATCGCCCGCCTCTCGGAGGGAGTGGTGGAGCGCCGATGGCAACCAGCGAAGCCACCGTTGTGTTGGATACCGAAGAGATCGGCCAAACACACGAGGCCACCGTGGTCTTGTCCGTGGGAGGGGTCGAAGCCTTGCAACCTCAACAAGGCATCCCCGCTTCGGCGCTGACGTCTTTTGGCGCGGAACCCACCGCCGATCTTTCGCGATCGCGCCCGCCCATACAGAACTTGACGGATCGGCGCCCTTCGTCTGCCTCGTCTCAACGGCCTTACCAAGAGCCAGAGCAAGAACAAGTGGCCACCCAACGCACCATGATCGCGGCCTATCCACAGCGCCCCAAAAATCGGATGGGGTTGTGGATCGTGTTGGGAGGGCTGATCTTTGGGGTCGGCCTCTTGATCGTTTATCTTGTTTTGCAATGAGCACAAGACCATCCTCCGCCTTTTTGCAGGAAGTGGTCTGGTTGACGTTTTTGGGGGCGTGGGGCCTGTTGCTTTGGTTGGTGTGGGGACAAAGCAAAGAGACGGAAGGATGGGTAGCACAACGCGCTCCTGAGAAGCCGATCGCGGGGTATCTGATGGCGCGGGTTGAACCTGCACAAGCACAGGTGTGGGTGGGCGGGAAGGCGTGGGCATGGGACAAAGGGGGCATGGCCTTGATGCCGGGTCGATACGAGATCCGCGCACAAGCCGAAGGGTACGAGCGAATGGTGAAGCATGTGCGCGTTCATGCCGAAGATGCGACGGTTGTACGCCTTTTGTTGGAACCGTTGCCTGTGGCGATCTCGATCGATTCGTTGCCTTCGGGCGCACGCGTTGTGCTAAATCAGCGCGATATCGGCACGACGCCGATCAAGGCTATGCTCAAACCTCGGATGTATCGGCTTCGACTGTCTTCACCTTCGTTGGTGACTGTTGAACAGGATATCGCGATCCGCGCTGCGGCAAAACAACTGCAACGTTGGATCATCCCGCTAGGTGGAGCCTCCAAAGTGGCGGTCGATGGGGGGACACGGCGTTGGATTCCACGCGGTGGGTTTTTGCGCGGCTTGTCGGATCAAAAGATCAAACAAGTCAACGCACTGTGCCAGCAGTATCGAAAAGATTGCCATGTGTCATGGTGGAGCGACGAACAACCCGAACGCTGGATCGAGGCGGGGGGTTTTTGGATGGATCAGGTCGAAGTGACCCAAGCGCGTTACAAGCGCTGCGTGGCGGCAGGAGCTTGTTCGGAGCCGCGTTATCTGCGCGAGGCGTCGAATCTCCCGGTGTTGGGGGTGTCGTGGTCGCAATCGGTCGCGTATTGCCGTTGGGCGGGTGGTCGTTTGCCAAGCGAAGCAGAATGGGAGATGGCTGCGCGTGGTGCGGATGGAAGGCTGTTTGTGTGGGGGGAGGAATGGAAACAAGGGGCAGCCAACCACGGCGTATTTTTGCCCGAGCGCCAAACCTCTGGACCGTTTTCGGGGGACGGAGCACATTTCGAAGCTGTGGTGGGTCGTTATCCACAAGATCGCTCGATCTACGGGATCTTTGATCTGGCGGGGAATTTGCGGGAGTGGGTTGCGGATTGCTATCATGTTTCTTATTTTCGCGTCGCTCCCGAGAAAAATCCTTTTCACCAAGTAGAGGCTTGTCTGATGCGTGTGATCCGTGGTGGGGCGTGGTCCAGTCCGCCGTGGGATCTTCGTGTGACCGCTCGCCAACCAGCCCCGCCGAACACGCAAAGCCTTTCTGTGGGGTTTCGTTGCGCAGAAGACGCTCCGCTCGAAAAGTCTGTGCCTTCTGCGGATCCTTGAAAATCATGCAAAAGGATTGACAGGGCTGTGCGTTCAACAAATCTTGAGGGGGCGTCTCATGGCGAGAGGAAGGGCAAAAATGAAGAGAGCTCAACGTGTTCAAACATCACCATCCCAACGCATCGGGGTGGTTTTGGGGCTTTTGGGGCTTGGATGGGGGTTGTTGGGGGCCTGCACGACGACACGAGTACAACAACGCAAAGAGGCAGATGTTCATGCGCATTGGCCGAAAAAGCCTACCGTCAGTCCACCGTTGGCGCGCCCTGTGACACCACCCGCACGCCCTGTCATGCCTCCCATGCGCCTTCAGCCCGAGCGGCTGGCGGGATCGCAACAGGGGGGGCGCTGGCGCACGGCTGCGTTGGCGCATGCTTTTTTGTTGAACGGCGGAGCGCAACCGCAACTTAACTTTTATTCGCATGTGTTGTATCTGCGGATGATGCTTGGGACGCTGCAAGGGCGGGGTATGCCTTCGTCTGCGATGACGGTGTTTGCGTCCGATGGCGACGATCCAAGCGAAGATCTGTTGGTCTTGCGATCTCGCAACGTCGTGGGGTCCGAACTGTTTGCATACACGCCCGAAAGTCGGTTCTTTGCGGAGAAGCCAAAGTTGGTGAATACGCAGATCCAAGGGGCGCGCCTGTTTGCGGCCACGCAAGATGTGTTGCGCGATCAAACGCGCAACATCGCACAGCAGATAGCGCCCGAAGATCCGCGCCCTGTGTTGATGTTTGTCACCGATCACGGGACGCAAAATCGTGGTTCTTCTGTGCGCAATCATTACATCTCGCTGTGGCGAGACAACCTTGATGTTCAGTCCTACCATCGGATGCTACAGCCTTTTGGATCGCGCCGTGTGATATCTGTGATGTCGCAATGCTTTTCGGGTTCTTTTGCATGGAGCATCTACCCACAACCCTCTCAGTTGAATGTACCCACAGGAGATCGCTGTGGTTTTTTTGCAACGACGCCCGATCGCCCGGCGTATGGGTGTTTTGCGGACACACGACTTGGAGAGTCGGTTGGGCACGCTTACCACTTTATCTTGGCGATGAAGCACGCCAAAACGTTTGATGAAGCCCATCGTACGGTTCTGTTGACGGATCGCACGCCGGACGTTCCGATCCGCAGTTCGGATAGTTATCTGCGCTCGGTGTTGGAGGCCGAGGCACGCGAGCAAGGGGTGACGCTGACTGCCTTGACGGATCAACTGTTGCGCCGTTATGCCGCACAAAAAGATGCCGCCACACAAGAAGATCAAGCGATGATCTTGGCGATCGCTCGGCGTTTTGATCTTCCCCGCCCTGTGAGCATCGCTGCTTCACATGAACAACAAAAGGTTTTGCAAAAGCGCCATCAGTGGTGGAAAAATGTTGAAAATCAATGGCAGACATTGTTCCGCACCGCTCGCGATCACCACCTCAAACGCTGGTACGCACAAAACCCAGAGATGCAGCGTTTGGTACGGATAGAACTCCAGCGCTTGGCACTGCACACCAAGACGACACCTACGTTGGCGCGGTTGGTGTGGGAGGGGACTCCTTGGTCTCAGGAGCGGATCGCGTGTGTGCGCGAACCCTACCGAGGCGGGGGAGATGCCGAAGATTCGGGGATTGGAGAGCGTCTGCGTGACGGCTTCGTGCGGTATGTTCAAGGCGTTCCCGGCCTTGCGCTGCGTCTCAAGCAGATGCACGAAAAAGAACAAGAGATGCACCGTTATGTCTTTTGGCTCCAGATCCAGAGCGCAGCGTTGTTGCGGATTGATCATCTGTTGTATCGGATGGCTGGACGTTTTCTTTTGGATGCGGATTCGCGCCCAGAGGTACGGGCTTATCGAGAAGGTTTAGCGCGCCTGCTGGCTTGTGAGACTACGTCGCTTGGACCCAAACCTGCTGCTTCTGCCGCAGAGAAGCCTTTTTTGGCGATGAAGTCTCCGCCGTTGCCTTCTTGGTTGGGGATTCAATTCCGCCCATTACAAGGGGCGATGGGGCTTCCGAAAGGGGCGGTGTTGGTACGCCTCGTTGGGGTAGGGAGTCCTGCGGAAAAAGCGGGCTTGCGTGTGGGGGATACCGTCGTTGAAGTGGGCGGACTTCCGTTGCAAGAGCCTTATGAGATCCGTGAGCGAGTGATGTTGGCCCCCGCAGATCGGCCTTTACCGATGGCTGTCTTGCGCGAAGGCAAAAGCTTGACGTTGTCTCTCCAACTGCAACGCATGACGACCGAACCGCAACTCAAACATCCCCCTGTTCTCGGGCAATCGATCCGTTCGTGGATGACGATCCATACTTTTCCACACGATCCCCAAAAACCTTACGCACACGAAGCCTTGCCTGCACTTGCCAAAGACACGGTGCTGTTTTTCTTCTGGGCCACATGGTGCGGCCCGTGCAAACCTCCTCTCCCAATGATCCGTCGATGGCAGAAAAAGTACGCTTCAAAAGGATTCAAAGTCGTTGCGGTAAGCTCCGAAAGTTTGCAAGTCTTGGACGACTGGCTCAAACAACATCCCCACGAGATGCCTTTTGCCCACGTCTCTGATCCCAACGGATTCTTCTCGGCCCAGTTTCGCATCCGCGCAACGCCAACGTTTGCCTTGCTTCATCAAGGCCGCGTGGTGCTTTATCAAGTCGGGGCCTACAACATCGTTGGGATGGAAAAGACCATCGGCAAAGTACTCGGTGCTTTGCCTTCGCCTTAAATTGTGTGTGTTTTTTGGAGAAGAATGCTTGTTTTTGGGGGGGGATGTGGGGTACAACGCGCCATCTTGTCAAGGATTCACTGATGGAGGAGCGTGGGCGATGATGGAGAAGATCGTGCAGATCCCGGAGTATTGGCGAACAGTCGGCCAGATGTTGCTTGGAGAAGGAGTGGGGTTGGGTCGTTTGACTTCCGTGTTGGCGGAAAGCTATGGGGAGCGGCCAGCGATCTTTGCGGATCGTGCGCCGCTTGGCTTAGAAGATCGGTCTTCGTGGACATACGCGACGTTGGAAGAAGATGTCGCACGACTTGCCGCAGCGCACGAAGCGTTCGGTCATGGCGAAGGGCGGCGGGTGTTGGTGATCTTGCAAAACCGCATCGACGTCCTTTTTCATTTGTTTGCGGTGGCAAGGGCAGGAGGGGTTCCTGTTCCTGTGAATGCGCGTCTCAAGGCCGAAGAGTTGGGCGCGATCTTGGAGGTGACACAAGCGCAGGCGGTTGTTGCGGATGGCGATGTCTTGGGTCGTATGCACGAGGGCGGGTTGTTGCGGTCCGATCTGCGGGCTTGTTGGAGCGGCCACGGAGCAATGCCAAAGGCGGAGCAGGTGCGCGATCTGGTGGATTGGCTGGCCTCTCACACCACAGAGTCGATCAAGGCGATGGGAACGGACGATCCGAACGAAGTCGCGTTGTTGTTGTGTACTTCGGGAACGACTGGAAAGCCGAAGGCTGCGGCATTGACGAGTGCGGGATTGTTGGGAACATTGGGGCGTTTGTTGGCGGCCCCTGTGGGCTTGCAAGTGGGGTGGCGAAAAGGCCGCGATCTGTTGATGTGTGCGCTTCCACTGACGCATGTCATGGGCCTGAGCGCACATTTTGCGGCGTTGTGCGCAGGGATTCGATTGTTGCATCTGGAATCTTTTGAACCCGATGTTTTTTTGAGTCGGTTGGAAGCGGAACGGCCTAACGTGATCGTGGGTGTTCCGACGATGTACGCAGATCTCGAACGTGCGGGGGCTGCGGAGCGTGACTTGTCGAGTGTGCAGTTGTGGGTGAGCGGAGCGGATGTGATGCCGCCTGATCGAGCGCGGCGTTTCCAGCGTTATGGTGCGCTCACCCAAGTTTTTGGGCGACCGCTGGGAACAGCGATCTTTGCGGATATCTACGGAATGGTCGAGCTTTCGGGGCCGATGGCCTTGCGGTTGTATCCCTCATCGCCAAGCCATCAGATCGATCTCCCCGTGTTGTCGTTTGTTTTGCCGGGTTTTGAAGTGCGCGCAGTCGACGAACAAGGTCGTGTTGTAGGATGGGGGCGGGTGGGCGGGCTTCAAGTGCGTGGAGCAGGCGTGTTGAAGACTTATGAAGGAGCGGCGGATGCGGGGCCAGATGCCGACGGTTGGTTTACAACAGGCGATCTTGCGCGGGTGTGGCCGGGCGGGTTGTTCTCGTTTGTGGGGAGGAGTCGAGATCGCTTAAAGGTGGGCGGTTTCTCGGTTTTCCCAGCGGAAGTCGAAGAGATCTTACGTTCGTATCCTGAAGTCGCGGAAGTGACGGTGGTGGGATTGCCTGACAGTCGCTTGGGGGAGCGCCCTGTGGCGTTGTTGATCCCCAAACGATCTCCCGAACAGTTCGATACAGAAGCCTTTTTGGTGTGGGCTGCGGAACATGTGGCGGGGTATCGACGGCCTCGTCAGGTCTTTGTGGTCTCCACGCTACCGCGTGGAAATCACGGAAAGATCAACCGTTCAGAAGCAACACGTCTTGCGTTGCAGATCGCCGCACAGTCCGAAGGGTAAGAGAACTCAATCGATGGCGAGAAACACTTGATCCATGATCTCGCGGAAGCGGGTTTCTTCGTGAGCGGCGAGGGGGCTTCGGCGGCGCTTGTGTTCGAGGCGTCGAAGTTCGATCAACAAGGGAAGAGAAAGTGCGGAAGGTGCGGCGGTTCCAAAGGGAGACGAATGGGGGTGAGGGGTCTCTTCTTCGGGGAGGTTGAGTTCGAGGCCAAGGTGAGCGAGGTCGTGCTCTACGATACCGGCGGTGGATGGGGAATGGACGCGGATGGGTAAGGCTTCTGCTTCGGCGTGGGTGGCAGGGCGTGGGAGAAAGTGCCAGCGATCTTGAGACGATGTATTCGACGCAGGGATGGGAGGTTGAGAGGGGGGAGGTTGAGGGCGAGATGTTTTGAGGGCCGAGGCTTCGGGGAGTTGATCGATCGAAGAAGTGCCTTGGTTGGAGATGTGGCGAAGCGTGCGGATGCTAGTGTGGCTTGGGGGATGGAACGCGGGTTGGGGCTGCTCGGTGTGGGTGCGTTTGGGGTGTTCGATTTGTTCACGCAAGCGCTGAAGGTCGAGGACTTCGAGTGATGCAGCGGGAAACGAAGGCCCTGATGGGATATAGGGCGCATCTTCGGGCCTTGTTGGAAGAGACGGCGCAGAGGACGGGGCATGGTAGGTGGCTGATTGCGCGGATGATTGTGTGGATGGAGCGGAGGATGGGGCATGATAGGTGGGAGATTGTGTGGATGGTGCGGAAGATGGGGCATGATAGGTGGATGATTGTGTGGATGGAGCGGAATATGAGGCATGATAGGTGGATGATTGTGCGGATGGAGCGGATCTCTCTGTTTGGGGGGCTTGGAGAGAAAGTGTGTCGAGGTCGCGGTAAGTTTCTTCGAGATTCACGGGCTGAAGGCGCGGTCGGCTTTGGCGGTGGCGTTGTGCGTTTTGTGCGTTTTGCTCGTTGCGCAGATGTTGATCGAGATACAGGCGGAGTTCATCAAGGCGTGCTTGTTCTGGTTCGCTGAGCGGTTGGTTTGAACGCTTACGCTTGCGGCTAAGGTTTTGATATTCGTGGATAAGCTCAATGAGTTGCTTCATCGAAAAAGCCTTTAACAGCAAGAGAGGCAGTCCCAGAGATTTCTAGAGGTGCAAGATCACAGATGGCATTCGAGAGAACAAAAGACCGAGAGAACGGTAGCGCTGGAGTCTTGATCTGCGGGACGCACAGCGCAAGGGGCCGAGTTGTGTAAAAAACGGCCACAAAAGGGATCTTGGGATAGGGTACGGATTTTTTTGAAAAGACTCAACATCTTTTTCGATCTCAGCGGAGGAGAGGTGTTATTCTGAGAGGGATCCGAAAAGCTCTTTGCGTCAAACTGCCGTGTGCGAAGACAGCAGGTGCGAAAGGCGCAAGAGGTGAGAAGCGTGTCGAGATTGTAGCCAAGTGATCTCGGATCTGCTAGGATGCGATGTACTGCGCGCAAGGGTCGTTTGATAAAGGAAAACAAAAACTTGGATATGCACACGGGCAACGGAGAGCCGGGATGGATCTAAGACCGGGCATCACAATCGGCAACGGAAAGTACCAACTGACGGGTCGTTTGCGCGAAGGCGGACAGGCAGAGGTCTGGGAAGCCCATCAGATGGGGATGGCGGATTTCTCCAAGGACGTGGTTCTTAAATGTGTTCGTGTGGAAGGGGAAAATGAGATCGATATGCAGCAAGCGCTGTTGCGCGAGGCGCGCCTTGCTGCGAGGCTCCAACACCCCAACATCGTCGAGATCTACGACATCGGCGAAGAACAAGATCTCGTGTATATCGCGATGGAGCGTATCCAAGGCTTGGATCTGGAGATGTTGCTCCAGCACCGACAGCGCAAAAACCATCCCGCGTTCCCGTGGTCTGTTGCAGCCACCATCGTGACGGAAGTGTGCAAAGGACTTCATTACGCGCACAGCCACATCGATCGCGACGGCAACGCGCTTCATCTTGTCCACCGCGATCTCAAACCAAGCAATATTCTCTTGACCGGGACGGGGTACGTCAAAGTGATCGACTTTGGCATCGCCAAAGCCACCAACGCTCCAAGCAGCGGCGATGAAACCAGCGCAGGACGCATTAAAGGTACTCCTTCGTATATGTCCCCCGAACAAGTCTTGTCGCGCCCCTTGGATGCGCGCTCTGATCTGTTTGCGCTAGGTTCGATCCTTTACGAATTGTGCTGTGGCTATCGGGCTTTTGAGAGTGACGATGTGTTTTCCATCATGATGCTTGTCTCCCAAGGACAACCCGAACCGCTCGGAAGATGGGTTCGCGGGCTTCCCCCCGAACTCGAAGCGTTGATCTTTCGGTTGTTGGCCAAAGATCCCAACGAACGCTTTGAAAACGCTCGTGAAGTCCAACGCGCCATCGACAAGATCCTCCGACAATACAACCAATTCATCGATCAAGAAGATCTCGCTGCTTTTTATAAAGAGGCCATCGACGAACAAGACGATGACATCGGCGCTTTAGTCGAAAATCTTGCCGCACAACGCGATCAAGGCTCGTTGGATACCGACCCACGCGGCGCTGACAACAGCACCACCACAGAAAGCCAAGCCCTCCCTGCAAAACCGCCCATCCCTCCGCCACCTTCTGCCTATCACGCACCCAAACAACCGACACTTCCCCCTGACTTGCGGGGCTTGCTCCCTGATGAGCCTCCCGAAGAAGCCACGGTGGCCGCGTTACAAACGGTTCAAGGTTCTTCGCCCTTGATGCTTTATTCACTACCCATCGAACATGGCGATACGACGGCGCTTGCAGGGGATCTCTCTTTTTCGGATATCCTTGACGACGTGGAACCTACGCTCGCCAACAAAGCACGCAGCCAACCACGCGAGCACAACCCTCGAATCACCAGCGAATCCCGCACGAAGAATTCAGAGGAGGCTGCTTGGCCTCATCCTTCGGCGGATTCTGCTGCGCGCCAAGTACCTGTGGCTTCCTCAAAGACCCAAGTGGTCGAACCGAGTGAGGAGTTGCTCGCTATCCAACAGGCTGACAAAGAATCCAAGTCGCGTGCAGAAGCCGAAAAAGCCGCCCGTCAAGCTTCCGAGGCCAAAGCTATCTCGTCGAATGGTTCGCTCCCTGCTCAACCTCTCGGGCGCTCTGTTCCCGCCAACGCAAACGAAATCGCTGTAACCTCGCAGCCACCGCCTCCTCCTCAGCCCGATGAGACTCCACGACCCAACCGATTGCGCTTGTGGGGAACGATCCTTGTCTTGCTTTTGATCTTGGCGGCGATTCTGCTTGCGTTCGCCTTCTTGGTTCCGCAACAAAACCAAACCCCCCCAGACAACGGCGAACCCCAGATCCTCCAGCCTCGCATCGATCGCGAAAAAACACTGCCCTCTCGCCCCCACAACGAGCGTTCTGCCCCTTCCCAAAACCGTAGCGGGCAAACGCTTGGGAAAACATCGCAGACAGCAACCCTCCTCGTCACAAGCGACCCTTCCGTCTGGGTGTATTGGATGAAAAGAGGCGCTTCCATCCGCCTAGGCCCATCGGGCGAAACGATCTCTGTGCGTAGTGGAAAACAAGACCTGTGTTTTCTTCAACAACGCGACGCCACCAAACGGCAATGCAAAACCCTTCTCTTCCAAACCAACATACTGTCTCGCCTCCCCCTTTCGTGGTAGCGCGTTCGCCGCCCTCACAAAACTCCCCAAAATGCGCACTTTCCTCCGTTTGCTTGGAGCTACTCGCTTGTTCAGCTTTTTTTACGCGGGAGGAGCTGACAAGAAGCGATAACCCGCGCCGCGTACAGTCAAAAAGTGCTTGGGTTGGGTGGGATCGTCCTCAAAGGTTCGGCGCAAACGCATCAAGAAATTGTCAACCGTTCGTGTGTAGTTCTGTCCTGAAACGCCCCAGACTTCTTCGAGCAAAGTTTCGCGGGAGACCACTTGATCTTCGTGTTCGGTAAAGTAGCGAAACAATCGGATCTCTAGCGGGGTCAGTTCGACAGGTTGGCCGTGGGCTTTGACTTCGTAGGTGTCGAAGTTGATGCTGTGTTGGGAAAACTGGTAGATGTTTTCGCTGGTTTGGGGGATCGGGGTGCGCCACAGATGCCGTCGCAACAGGGCTTTCAGCCGCGCCAAAAGTTCTTTTAAGACAAAGGGCTTGGTGACGTAGTCGTCTGCACCCGATTCAAGGCCCGTGACGATATCTTCGGGTGTGCCTTTGGCCGTCAACAGCAAGATCGGAAGGCGCTTTTGCGCGCTGCGTAGTTCTTGGCAAAGCGTATAACCCTCGCCATCGGGCAACATGACGTCCAAGACGATCAGGTGGGGCTCGCTCTGTGCGATGGCTTGGCGCGCTTCGCGAAGTGTCCCAACCGTTGTGACGGTATAACCTTCTGCTTGTAGGTTGAAGTTGAGCGTAAAAGCGAGGTGTTCCTCATCTTCTACCAACAAGATTTTTGTCTGAGGCACATCAAACTCCTTTGCTTTTTTCAGCGATGATCTCGTTGCCACCGCTTTCTCCAGTCGTCGTTTTGTGGATCTCGGCTTGGGTGGGCGTGGCTTGACAAGGCAGATCCACCAAAAAGCGAGAGCCTTGGCCCTCACCTTCACTTTGGGCTTGGATGGAGCCACCTAGATGCTGAACCAACGAGGCGACCACGTACAAACCAAGCCCTGTTCCACGAGGCATGGGTGTTTGTTCGCGGGGGATTCGATAAAAGCGCTGAAATATCCGCTTTAAGAAGCGTTTGGGAATACCGATGCCTCGATCTTCAACGGTGATGCGCACGGATTTTTCGTGCTTTTCGAGGCAAACGATGACGTGTGCTGGATCGGGTGAGTATTTGATGGCGTTATCGAGCAGGTTGATCAGGATGGTCTCAAGGGCGAGCGGATCGGTGTGTAGGAGCGTTGGCGCAGCAGGAAGCCGATCCACACAGTCGATCTCAGGGAAGTTTTTCTCGTAGCGACCGCGAACGGCTTGGATACTACGCAAGACGATATCTTGTAGGCTCACTTGTTTTTTTTGCATGCCCCAAGCATCGTGTTCAAGGCGACTTGCTCCCAAAATATGTTCGACAAATGTACTCAGCCGTTCCACATCTTTCATCATCATCTGCACAAAGCGTTTTTGTAGGTCGGGTGGGAGGCTGCGCATTTCCATCGTCTCAAGGCACAAGCGGATGCTCGCAAGGGGCGATTTGAATTCGTGCGTGACGCCATCCAAGAAGACATTCTGATGACGGATATCCAAGGTTTTTCGGATATTTCCGATCAACAAAAAGATCACCGCTACGATGATCGCCACCAAAAACAAACATCCCAACGCCAACAAAAACCAATACCCCACCCCCAGATCAGGAACCCGATGGATCCGCGTGTGCAGCGTGTAGTAGTAAGTAAATAAAATGCTCCAACCCACAAGGATCGCCAACGTAAAGGAGATCGCCAAGGCCCCCCACAAGATCGGCACCCACAAGTGGTAGCTTCGTTGCATCCTGCCTCCATGCGCCGCGAGCTGCGCGGGCGGTGTTTGGGGCTGTGTGTATTTAGCTGCATCGTCCCCAATGTTGGGCGATACGTTGTTGGTAGGGTTCCACCATGCCGCGAACTTCCATCCAAGCGATGTAAGGCTTGGGTTGAAGGTGAGGCAGCGGGTCGGCGTAGCTGATTTTTCCTTTTCCGATGCGCAGGTTCAGATCGCAGAGGGCGGGTAAAGAGGCCAGCGCAGCGATATGCTTGAGAGCAAGGCAACGGCTCAAGTCGAGCCGTTCGAGATATCGATGCCCCGCCAAGGCATGGATATCTTTTAACAGCGTTGCGCCCACGGCTTGGATCTGAGTGAGAGATGCGGATGGTTCGAGACCTTCGAGAGATTCGAGCGCTCCACAAAAGCTAATATCCAAGGAAGACAGGGCAGGAAGCGAGGGTAGGCGTTTGAGGGCGGGGAGGTCACAAAGCGCAAGCGACCGCAGGTGGGGAAGTTTTGACAGAACGCCCAAATCTTGTGTTTCCAATTGAACGCAAGAGCCGATATCCAAGGTGTGAAGCGTGGGGAGCGCTTCGAGGGGGCGGATCGTCGAGAGCGCCAAGTTCCCGCGCAGAGACAAGCGTTCCAAAGGCAACGCAGCGAGCGCAGCAGCATCAAGAAGCTGAGGGGCTTCTGTGACTTCCAAGGCCCGTAGGTTGCGCAAAGAGGCGATCCCGCTCACTTCACGGACTTGAGTGCATCCTTGCAACAACAAGGTTTCGAGGTGAGCCAGACCCGCCAATCGCTGCGTATCTTCGAGCCAAACACAGCGCTTCAAGCAAAGCCCACGCAAGGTCTCCAACTCTTCGAGTCCTTCGATATCGCGGCGAGAAAGCGGAGCTTCGAGTGTCAGGTGGGTGATCTGCGGATAGCTTTTGAGTCGTCGCCAATGGCGGCAATCGGCCTCTTTGAGCGCCACCGATTGCGCCAACGACCATGCCGGATGATGCGGAGCAATCGACGAAAAACACCGCAACCAAGGAGGCCATCCACCCAGGTGACTTCGTGCGTACATGACGGCTGCGTCGCGTTCATCGGAGGTCGGCCAGTTTAAGAACAATCCCAACAAGCGCTCCCAATGTTCTTTGCTGGGATCTTTGATCAAAATGGCCCGTAGTTCCGCAAATCCAGACATCAACACATCCCCATCTCAGGACGGCACGGGCAAAAATACCAGATCTTCCGGCGGATACAACATCTTCACACGTTTTCCTTCGACTGCGATCACGTTGTCAAAATGCGTGAAGTGTTGTTTTGACAAGATCAACACGGGTTCTTTTAAGCCTTCGAGAAACTTGGGCAGATCTTCCACGCGGCCCCCGCTGCTAAAGTGTGTCACCATTCGACGAAACAGCTTTGGAAAGATCAAGGTCTTTTCTGTAATGCTCTTGAGATCGGGCAGATCGTCACCCGCTCCCGAACGATCCGCAGACCATAACCCCGTTCCTTTGTTGCGCGCTTCGTTGAGGGCTGCCACCATCACATCGCGCAGATCGGAAAAGAAGCCTTGGTAAAACATCGGATACGCTTGCCCTGCGGCCATCATCTTGTAGTTGAGACTTTCCTTGATCGTCGCCACATCAAGATTCACAGATGCCCCATCTGCGTGGGCGGTTTCTCCTGAGAAGACAAAGGCGATCGGGCGTTTGTAGGTGTCTGTTGCGCGGCTCAAGATGTAGCCGGGTAAGCCATCTTGCGCCACGCTTTTGACGGCGCTGCGTCCGCTATCCCATGCGACATCGCGGAAGCCCATGATCTGCAAGAGTGCATCGGTCGAAGCATCCGCCCATTTGCGCGGCTGATGGGCGTCTTTGAAGTGCGTCTCAGGTGCATCAATCGCTTCGATGCGCAACTGGGTATGTCCCCACCAATTCTTCTTGACGTAGCCGCCTTCGAGTTTTCGCCAG
>CAUJFU010000441.1 GCA_963169055.1 Myxococcota bacterium | reverse complement strand
GTCGCCTTTTCCTGCCGTTCCTGCGGAACCGCTGTAGCAGGCTTTGGTCTCACCTTCTTTGCAAAAACCTGAGCATCCTTCGTCGACTTGGCCGTTGCAATCGTCGTCGACTTTGTTTCCGCAGACCTCGGGACTTGGTTGGCGTGCGGTGCAATTGGCCCATTTCCCGCCGCTACAGGTTTCCGTTCCGCTACCACAGGCTGTTCGACAGGCTTGGGCGAGGTTTTCGTCAACCGTTCCATTGCAGTTGTTGTCGATCCCATCGCAGACTTCGACGCCGGGCAAGACTTGTCCAACACAGTTGCCCCAGTTTCCGCCTGTACAGGTTTGTTCGCCGTTTTTGCAGATGCCTTTGCCTGTGGTTCCAGAAGGGCCAGTATAGCAAGCGCGTTTTTGTCCGTCAGTACAGGCCGTTCCGCAGCCTTCGTCGGTGCGCCCATCGCAGTTGTCGTCGATGTTGTTGCCGCATATTTCGGATGCTGCGGGAGTTCCTGCTTGTACAGAGCAAGCGGTGGCGGTTTTGGCTGCGTTGCAGATCTTGACACCCGTGCGCAAACAAGCGCCGACGCCTACGGTGCAGGACTGTCCGAGGTCGGTAAAGGTTTCGTCTACGCGCCCATCGCAGTTGTTGTCGGTATTGTCGCAGACTTCGGTGGTTGGGGCGACTTCGCCGACGCAAGCACCATAAGCCCCGTTGGTGCAGCTTCTGGTGCCTCCCTTACAACCTCCGATCCCTTGTGTTCCAGCGGGGCCAGAATAACAAGCTTGGGTGAGACCTTCGTCGACTTGGCCGTCGCAGTCGTTGTCGACGCCGTCGCAGACTTCGGTTCCGATCTGTTTGGCGATATCTTCGAGGGCTTGGACGAGGGCAGCGGCAGTGGTGGCGAGGTAACCTTTGGTTGTGCCGCCCGGGACAGCGTAGCCGTCGAGTTCGGTTTGGGCGATGGTGTTGCCGAAGCCAACGGCGAAGGTTTTGATATCGTAGGTTTGCGCTCCCACTTTAAGGGCGCGAAGTGCGGTGATCTCGGGGACAGGGCTTCCGTCGTTGGAGCCGCCGTCGGTCATCAGGAAGGTGTAGCGAGCGCGGGTGCTGGTGGGATCGGCGGTGATGTGCTGGACCCAGTAGGCTGTGGCGTCCAACATCGATTGACGAAAACGCGCTGGTCCCGAAGGTTTGGATGTGGCGAGCTTGGCTTTGATGGCCGCGACGTTGTTGTCTGCGATGGCTACTTCGAGAACGCCTGTTGCACGATAAAACATCAGGCCAAATCGGATGTTTGTAGAGAACTTATCCAGAAGATTTCCGATAGCATCATCCCATGCTTTGTCGTTGCTGATCGAACCCGACTGATCCAGCATCAAGAGAACATCTGCTTTTTGATTTCCGCTGCAGTTTTGAGCGCTTGCTTCTTTTCCCCAGCCGAGAAAAACGACCAAGGCCAGCAGCCACGCCGCCAGAATTCCTCTGATGCGTGTGCCAAAAAGGCGAAAAATGGTTCGTTGTGTACGCATGAAAACTCCTTACAAATGACCCACGAGACAATGAACGGAGATGACAAAGCCCTTTGGATGACGATGCAAAAGACAAACACGGGCGAGACGTTTTGTCGTGAGAAACGCCAAGGTCTTCAAAAAATGTTGTATGGGTCAGGAGCAGCAGAGCAGAAGGCTATTCGACGTTGAGTTGAACGGTAAAGGGGAGGGAGGAAGGATCGAAGGCAAGCAAGGTAAAGCTGCCTTTGGCGCGAGCGCGGACGGAAACGAAAAGGAGGGTTTCTTGGGCGGTACGTTGCGAAGTGACGCTTTCGATCTGTGCGATCTGTGGGTGAGAAGAGAAGGCGCTTGGATTGGAAGCAGGGATACCGAGCAAGCGGAAGCGGAGAGTCGTGGATTGGCCGACGCGAAGCAGCGGGATAGAGACGGACTCAAGGTAGCGTTCTCGCATACGATCTGCGAGCAAAGAGATCTTGAACTTACGACACCACGTCGCTGCTTGAACGAAGATATCTTGATCGTTTTGAAGATCCAGTCTGATCTTGGTGGCAAATAATCCTTGATCATCGCTCCAAAGGGCGGAAGGTGTTGGCACCCAAAAGGGCGGAATGACGATGCGCACAGAAGCAGAAGCGCCTTCTGTACCCGCTTTTCCGATCAAGAAGAGGATGTCTTTTTTGGGGGAGAGCCAGATTTGGATCTCGTCGCTTTTGGCGTTGGGGCAAGTGGCGTCGGGGGGTGTGAGTTCGACGGCTGTTTCTGGGTTGGTTTCTTTCGGGTGAGGGTCTTCTGTTGGGCTGCCGTCCGTGTCGGTGGGGTTGTCGTTGGGAGAGGCGTCTGGGTCGGTTTCTGTTTGAGCAGAGCCGTCAGGGAGAAGCTGTATGGATTCCATACCGCAGCCGTACGAGTAGAGGAAAAACAAGAGGAGAAAAAGAAGCGAGTAAGCAGAGATCAACGTGGGGCGCATACGCGATTCCACCATGTGGGCCGTTGGTTGTGTTGGGGGAGGCGTTTGGCGATGGATGCGCAGATCTGAGGGGATGGGGTGGTTTTTTGCAAGAGGGCGAGGACGCGAGGGATATGCTCGCCGTTGGGGAATTGTTGGATATAACGCCACAGAAGTTTGTTGCTTTCCTTTTGAGAAGAAGCGCCTTGTTGGTGTAGGCCGACGGCCAGCCAAAATAGGGCATGTTCGGCGAAGGGGCCGGGGTTCTTTTGTTGGAGGGAGAGTTGGAAGACTTGCATACAAGCGGGATGGGTTGCGACGGTGCGGCAGAGGGCCAAGGCTTCGGGGAGAGCGAGTTCGCTTTCGTTGGGGATATTGCGTTTGTGGATATCGACCAAGAGCGAGAGGACACGGGGGATATCTTTTTGGGCGCGATAGTATTCGGCGATCTCTTGGAGGTTTCGCGCATAAAAGACTTTTTCGTTGGGGTAGCGTTCAAGGCGATCGGCCAACCAACGCAGGGCGATGTGTGGGGCGTTTTGAGAGAGCCACCATGCGATGCGCTTGGAGGGAGCGCGGTGAGAGATCGGGGGGAGTGGATAGATCTCGATCTTGCCGGTGGATTGGGCGACACGCGCCCCTTGGCCATGTTGTAAAAAGATCGGTGCGGGAGTGCGGGGTGTTGCGGAGGGTTGGGATGTTGTTGGGGAGTTGGTTGTTGCGGGGACAAGGGCGATGCGGCCTGTTTCCATCTCGACACGCCATCCGCGAGGGGTTCGCTCGACGGTAAAGCGGGTTCCTTTGACGTGGATGTGGTGGTGCGGCAACGCGATCTCAAAGAGTTGGATCTGTTGGGGTGTGACGTCGACCGTAATTGCGCCGTTGCGGAGTTGTAGGCGATGGTGTTGGGGATGGATCTGTTCGATAGCAAGGGCGCTTTGAGCGGCGATGGTGATATGCCAACGCTTTGCGGCTTGGACGGTGGCGGGCTTTTGTTGGGTGATGAGCGCAAGGGAGCGTTGTGTCAAAGACGTTTTTGTGTGTTGCGCAGAAGGTCGGTCACCGATGCGTGCTTGGCCTTGGAGGGAGAGCGGTTCTGTCGGTGGTTTCGAGGGTTGCCACCAGAGCAGCATCCCCGCAGCAAGGGCCGCGACAGGAGCGAGCGGCCAGAGCCGCCAAGGGGCGAAGGTGGAACGAGGTTCGTCGTGAGGTTTGTCATACGAACGGGTTCGTTCGGTTCTGGCTTGTGGTGCAGGATTTTGGCTATAGCGCTGCCATACATGATTGCGGACATCTTGTAAGATATCCGCTTCTTCGGCGTCCGATAACGGGAAGCGTTCGAGTCCACGAGGCGGAGAGGTTGGCGGCTTTGTGTTGTCGTGGTGTGTCTTATTCATCGGTTTTTAGGCGCGGAAACCCCCTTCTTTAGAGGGGGGAGGAAGCGCCGCCCTTTCTTTGGATAAGGGTGGTGGTTCGGGCGGCCAGCCGAGTGGTGGCCTTCTTGACGTTGACGGAAGGGGTCAGAGTTTGGCCGTCGATGGTTTCGAGTGCGAAAAAGCCCGTGCTGCGCTTGCCTTTCACGAAGCCTGTGCCTTTTTCTGTTCTGACCAAGTCGTGTTTGCGTAGCCCAAACAGTTTTCCTGTGGGGAGACGTGTTTGTGAATGT
>CAUJFU010000440.1 GCA_963169055.1 Myxococcota bacterium | reverse complement strand
TGTGTTTTCACAGGCGGAGTTTGAAGCGCAAAGATCGGAGTTATTGGAGCAGCTACGGGTGTTGCGCAGCGGGCAGACGCCGATGCCGTCAAAGGGGGGAGGAAGTGGATTCGGCCAAGTCCACGGTGCGGATGCGTTGGCAACGGGTCTTGTGGGAGGGCAAGGGCAAACGGGCCTTGGCGTAGGTCGAGTGGTGGGGGAGCGTTATCGGTTGGTGCGGATGTTGGGGCGGGGTGGGATGGGCGAGGTGTGGTTGGCCGAAGATATCCGCTTGGGTCGGGCGTTTGCGCTGAAGTTTCTGGCCGATGCGCTGGTGGGATCGTCGGAAGCGTTGGGGCGGATGCACCGAGAATATGAAGTGCTGGAAAAGCTGACGCATCCGCATATTGTGCGGGTGTTCGATCTGGATCAGGACAAAGACAGCGGACGCTGGTATCTGCGGATGGAGTATGTGGAAGGCGAAGACTTGGGGAAAAAGATCGCGGTGGTGGCGCAACAAGCGCAGCGACCGTTGTTTGGGATGGATGTGATGGTGGGTTGGTTAGGGCAGATGGTGGATGCGTTGGATTACGCCCATCAACAGGGGATCTTGCACCGCGATATCAAGCCCGCAAATCTGATGTTGACGAGCGAACCGCAGCGATTGAAAGTGATGGATTTTGGGATAGCGCGTGTGGTGAGCGGGACGCATACGACCCAACACACGGCAATGATGGGATCGATGTACTACGCTGCCCCTGAGCTTTTGCGCGGTCAAACGGCGACTCAAAAGAACAGCGGAGAAATGACGCACGCTGTGGGACAAAAGCAAGCGAACGCGTGGGGGCGATATGTTGGGGAATGTCTGCGTGTGGTGCTATGACTGGTATGGTGACTATTCAGCCCAAGCAGCTACAGACCCTGTTGGAGCGGCTACAGGCACGAACCGCGTTGAACGTGGCGGCGGTTGGTTCAGCTCCGCCCATGTCGTGCGGGCGGCGCGGCGTGGCAATTTCACGCCGACGAACCGCAACTACAACATCGGCTTCCGTGTCGTCAGGTCGGGCCCCTAGTTGCGGTTTTCCGTTTTACCGTTTTACAGTTTGCGGCCTGAACAATCGGGGGTGAATTTGTGTCGTGGTTTTTTGCACGGGAGGAGTGTTTGGATGGTAGAGAGTGCGTTGTTTGGAGAGCCGATACGTCGGTGGTTGGGTGCGCCGAAAGGTGCGTTGTTTGAAGAGGCAGCACAGATCGTCTCGATCTTACGAAGGGCGGGATTTGCGGCCTATCTTGTGGGGGGATCGATTCGCGATATGTTGTTGGGAGAGCCGCCCAAAGATTACGATGTCGCGACCAGCGCAAAACCCGAAGAGACCGAGGCTTGGTTTCGCAAGCCACATTATCATACGGCGGACGTTGGCCGAGAATTCGGCACGATCATGGTGGTGCGTGATGGGCTGACGTTTGAAGTGACAACCTTTCGAGCAGAAGGGCGTTACGAAGATGGGCGCCGTCCTACGGAAGTGACGTTTGATGGTGTGGATGTTCGTGAAGATGTGAAGCGGCGGGACTTTACGATCAACGGTTTGCTGTACGACCCGATCGCAGAAGAGGTGTTGGATTATGTCGGTGGGATCGAGGATTTGGAGCGAAAGTGCTTGCGCACGATCGGCGATCCGTACGCACGATTTTCTGAAGATCGGCTGCGGATGTTGCGAGCGATCCGTTTTGTGGGGCGTTTGAATTTTACGATGGAGCAAGCGACCTTTGAGGCGATCCGATCGATGGCGCATCGGATCGTCGAGGTGAGCGTTGAGCGCATCCAACAAGAACTCACGAGGATGTTAACGGGCTTATATCCTTGCTTGGCTGTGCGCTTGCTTGAAGAGACAGGGTTGTTCGTACACATCTTGCCGAATACATCGCCTGATCCGCTGCGATTGTTGCGTTTTCAATCCTTCGAAGACTCGGCGTATCGGGATATCTCGATGGCTTTGGCGACGCTGCTGTCACACGAGCCGTTGGAACGTGCTGAGCAAGGGCTGCGCCATCTGCGTTTTTCTAACCCAGAGATCCGCGAAACACTGGATCTTTTGGCGGGAGTTCGCCTGCTCCCGAGTCTCGGAGAGATGGGCATCGCAGAGCAAAAGCGCTTTTTGAGACGCCCGTTGATGCAGAAGATCCTTGAGCTTGCGCGGATCTTGGTGAAGGCTGAGGGGTTTCCTGAAGCGCCCATCGTTTTGGCACAAGATCAGCTTTCGTTGTGGGATGAGCAAGCTCTTTCGCCGCCTCGTCTTCTCGATGGCAACGCGCTCAAGCGGTTGGGGTATCGCTCAGGTCCACGTTTTAAAGAGATCCTTTTGGCCCTCGAAGACGCCCAACTGACGGGGGAAATCTGTGATGAGTCGTCCGCGCTTTCTTGGCTAGAGCGCAGTTATCCCCGCGAAGAGTAGCCGTCAAGGCAAAAGATCTTCTTTGCGCTACGGTCGGCTTTGGGGTAAAACTGCAACGCGCAAGAGTGCAGGCTACTCTAGGCCAAGTGCGAGAGGTGATCTTTGCCCATCGCATCGGGAATGATGCGTCGGATCATGGAGAGGATGTTGTGGAACCAAAAGAACCAAAAGATCAGGGAAGCGAGCCTTCCCATCGGCCTAACGGCGCACATACCGCCCCACAGGATCTCTCCGAACAGATGCTTTTGCGAACGCAAGCACATGCCGATGCCACCGAAGATACCGATGCCACCGAAGATGCCGATGCCACCGAAAATGTCGATGTCACCGTAAATGCCGATGTCACCGAAGATGCCCAACGCTTGTTGGAACGCCAAGCGTTGTTGGAACGTGCGCAACGTCGCGGAGGTTGGGGCGGTTTTGTTTGGTCGATGACACCGCCGTCTTGGTTGCGGCAAGGGCGCTTTTGGTGGACGGACTTTGTGCTGATCTTTGTGATCAACTTTCTTGTGCAGTTGATCTTGTATGCGCTGTGGACGGCGTTTTTTCCGCAGGCGAAGCCGAGCAGCGTGTTGGGTTATACAGGCTTGGTGTTGTTGTCGTTGGGTGGGCAGATCGTGATCGCGTGGTTGTATGTCCAGATCGGGCGAAATATCCGAGGGTTGACGTGGGAGGAGATGTTTTGGGGGTGGCCGACCTTGCGGATGACGTTGTGGTGGGTGTTGATCTTTTTTCCGTCGATGATGTTGTTTTCGTGGGTGTATGTCTTTGTTTTGGGCCAGTTGGGGATAGCATCCCCCAAACAAGCGGTGGCAGGGCTGTTTCATGCAAGCAATCCGATCTATCTGCATTTTTTGGCGATCGTGATGGTGGTGGTGGGAGCGCCGATCGCAGAGGAGTTGTTGTATCGGGGAGTTTTGTTTCATGCGCTTGAGCCGATGTGGGGGATGCAACGCGCAGCGTTGGGGAGTGGGTTGATCTTTGGCTTGGTACATTTGGAAGTGGGAACGATCTTGCCGTTGGGATTTTTGGGCTATTTGTTGGCGCGTGCATACGCGCAAAGCCGCTCCTTGTGGCTACCGATCTTTTTGCATAGCGTGAACAATTGGATCGCCTTGCTTGCGGTGTATCTGGGAAAAGCCTGAAAAAGCGAGGCGTTCCGCACAGGAAAGAAACCCGTGTTCGCGCCCTTCCAAGCGAGAGTGTCGTGGGTCTGAAAAGCAGTGATCTTTTCGCCCCTCTCGGGGTCAAGGGGCGACAGTCTATGGCGGGGTGTGGGGTGGAGCCCCACAAAAACGTTCGGACTGCGTGATTCGTACAAGGAAAGAAAAAAAAACAGGAGGGAACGATGCTTGCGGATGTGTTGACGTGTCTTTGGGTGACGATGGCGGCGGTCTTGGGATGGAAACGCCGAGCGGTGTATGAGGTGATGAGCTTGGTGGCGCTGGTGTTGGCCTATATTGGGGCGCGTTTGTTAGCGGGGCCGTTGGGGCCGACGGTGGGAGGGATGGCGAAGATCGGCCCGTTGGGTGGGCAGTTTTTGGCGACAGCGATCTTGTGGTTTGTGTTGTATGTGGGGTTGTTGTTTTTGATCAAGCGGATGCCGCGTGAAGCGGAGGCGGGTGTGCGGATCGAAGTGGATGACGAAGGTAACCCTGTGGTGCGGGGCGGGGTGATGCCGAAGATCGGTGGGTTGTTGTTGGGGGCGGTGCGTGGTTTGATCTTGTTTTTGGGGGTGGTTTCGCTGTTGGTGGCCTTGATTCCGGTCTTTTTGTACAAGGACGGTCGTGGAACAGCGATGATCCAGCCCGCATCCATCACGATGAAGCTGCTTAAAGAACACGAACCTGTGTTGCGTGCGATGGAAGACACCGCGAAAGGACTGCGTTCGCTTCAATATCTGCGAGCGAACGCCAACGTGCGCGTGCGGGTAATGCGCCAGCATCCCGAGTTAAAAGCGCTGTATGACGCCCCCAAGATCCAACGTCTCCGCCAAGATACAACGCTGCTGACCAAAGCCAACCAACGCCGACAAGGTCGTCGTGATTCGACGTTGCTGTTGTGGTTGTCGCCGTACCAAGAGGCTGTTCGTGATCCAGAAGTCGTACAGGCGTTGGCGACCTTTGCACGACTGGCCCCCGCGCCATACGATCAGCACAAAGAGAAAGGTGCGCCCAAAAAGCAAAACGACGGAGCTTGAGGACACGGAGTTAGAAAGAAGCCCAACGGTTGGGCGTTTCCAACGATCACGGCGGAGCTTGAGGACACAGAGTTAGAGCGGAGTTAGAGCGGAGTTTGAAGAGGGAGCGGGGTTAGAGGGGAGTTCCAACAACGGGCGGAAGTGCGGGAGGAAGGGGCGTTGGGGTGGGAGTGGCAGCGATCATGCCCTTGAGTAGGGCAGCAAAGGGTTCACGGCTGGCGTTGACGGCTTGGGTGACTTCTTCGTGGGTGAGTTCGGCGTGATGGTCGCCGGCGGCGAGATTGGCGACGCAAGAGACGGCGGCGACTTGCATCTGTGCGTGGCGAGCAGCGATGGCTTCGAGGACGGTGGACATTCCGACGGCATCGGCTCCGATGGTGCGGAAAAAGCGGATCTCTGCGGGTGTTTCGTAGCTTGGGCCGAGGGTCGCGAGATAGACGCCCTCACGAAGAGAGATGCCGTGTTCTAGGGCCACACGGCGGGCGATTTGTTGGAGGTTGGGGCTGTAGATGTGGGTCATATCGGGAAAGCGGGGGCCAAAGTCTTGGAGGTTGGGGCCGACGAGTGGATTTTGGCAGGTGTAGTTGATGTGATCGGTGAGCATCATCAGGTCACCCGCTTCAAAATCGCGGTTGATACCGCCCGATGCGTTGGTGAGCAAGAGCGTATGTGCGCCGAGTTTTCGCAGGACGCGGATCGGAAAGACCACTTCGTGAGGGGCGAAACCTTCGTAGAGATGGACGCGCCCGCAAAAGAAGGCGACTTTGCGCCCGCCAAGTTCGCCAAGCACGAGCTTTCCAGCGTGTCCTTGGACGGAGGTGAGTGGAAAGCCTTCGATCTGTTCGTAGAGGACGGTGTTGGCTTGCTCGACTTCTTCGGCAAGATAGCCAAGTCCACTACCAAGAACCACGCCGATCTCAGGGATGTGATCGCTGATCTGTCGGATAGAGCGGACGGCTGCATCGATTTGGTGCAAGTAGGCGGTAGCGTCGAGAGGTGCGGTCACGGTGAGTTCCCCTCCGTGGTGGGGTCGTTCGCGAGAAGAGAACAAGAGACGCGACATGACAAACGGACAGGCGATGCCTGCGAACGACGGGTTGATAGGTTGCACACAACGGCTTCGCTGTCGTGTGGGTGATGCGGCCCTAGAGCAGGGGATGGTTTATGGATTCTTGGATTCGCCGATCACGCGCTCACGGATCAATTCGGGTAGTTCGATGGGTTCTTCTTGAAAGGTAAAACTGCCGATCAACCCTTCGCGGATGGTCTCCATCTTGGCTTCGTCGTTGTAATAGACCGTGACAAGGTGGTCGCCGCGTTGGACTTTGGCCCCCACTTTGTTGTGGAAAATGAAGCCGACCGCAGGATCGATGCCATCTTCGACGCGCTCACGACCTGCACCGAGTTGGACAGCGAGTCTTCCGACTTTTTCGCAGGAGATCGAGCCGATATACCCGTCGCTTGGGCTGGTGAGTACTGTGACGCCCCGCGCTTGGGGCAGTCGGCTGTAATCTTCGAGACTACGGGGATCTCCGCCTTGGGCGGCGACGATCTCTTGGAACTTGCGGAAGGCAGCGCCGTTGGCGATCAGTTCGTGGACGCGTTTGTGCGCATCGGCCAGGTCTTTGTCACCGCGTGCCATCGCGATCATCTCGGCAGCGAGGTGAAAGGAGAGGTCACTGAGATCGTTGCGAACGCGACCGCGCAAGACTTCGCAGGATTCGACGACTTCGAGGCTATTGCCGATGTGGGTTCCGAGCGGTTGGTTCATATCGGTGAGCAGGGCGATCACTTCTTTGTTCATGTAGAGGCCGATGGATACGAGCTTTTGTGCGAGTTCTCGGGCTTTGTCGATATCTTTCATAAAGGCACCATCGCCAAACTTGACGTCAAGGACGAGGCCATTGATATCTTCCGCGAGTTTTTTGCTCATAATGCTCGAAGCGATCAGGGGGATCGATTCGACGGTGGCCGTCACGTCGCGTAGCGCGTAGAGCTTGCGATCCGCAGGGACGAGGTTGCGGGTTTGGCCGGCCATCACAAAGCCGCAAGTTTGGAGGATCTCTTGGAAGCGTTCGGTGGGGAGGTTGGTCGAAAACCCCGGGATGGATTCGAGTTTGTCGAGGGTTCCGCCTGTGTGTCCAAGGCCGCGCCCGCTGATCATCGGGACGTAGTATCCGGCAGCTGCAACGATCGGAGCAAGGATCAAAGAGGTCTTGTCGCCTACACCGCCTGTCGAGTGTTTGTCGACTTTGTAGCCCTGCACTTTGGAAAGGTCGAATACATCGCCTGATTCAAGCATTGCGCGTGTCCACGCCATCAGCTCGTGATCGGACAAACCGCGAAAAAAGATCGCCATCGCCATCGCCGCAGCTTGGTAGTCGGGGATAGTCTCGTTGGCGTAGCCTTGAATAAAGGTGCGGATCTCTTCGGAAGATAGGCGCTGTCCGTCTCTCTTTTTGCGGATCAACTCGTATACCGTCATGAAAAAAACTCCAGATGCCACGGGTCTGATTGGGAAACCCAATGCTCCACATCCCGAAGGCGCGTGTAGAAAGGTGGAGCGCACGCGAGCGGTGTCTTGCCTTGCCAAATCCCCGACTGTGGCGGCATTTTGTGGTTTGTCTGCCGCAAACGAATACACCTAATCGAAGAGAGGGCAAGAAAAGCGCAAGGTCCGATTGTATGTCGGGGGGGAGCGATGTCAAGCACGCTTGTTTTTTCTGCGATGTGTGCCACAATACGTCGTCGCGCAAGCATCCTTCGCAAAAAACGTCGAATCATTCGGTTGTTGGGGGCCTTGCAAACCAAGAAGCAAAGGAGCGCAGAACATTGCATCGCGTGATCGGGTATGGATGGGTGGTTTTGGTGTTGTGCATGGCGTGGCCTTCGTGGGCGTCGGATGTGCAAGTACAACTTTTGGATATCGGGGCGGGTGAGGCCACGCTGATCCGTGCGGGAGGGCAAGATGTCCTGATCAACGCAGGGGCCGAGCCTTCCGCAACGAGGCTGGTCAAGCTACTCAAGGCCCAAGGCGTCCAACGGTTATCGCTGTTGGTGATCGTTCAGCACGATAGCTTGCGAGCAGGCGGATGCAAGGCGATCTTGGATGCTTTTTCGGTCGAGCGGTTTTGGGGGCCGCGTGGTGGGCGTCGAGAGGACGGATACAAGGCACTTTTGCGCGATTTACGAAAGCGGCGTATCTCCACGAAACCCGCACGCAAAGGCGAGATCTTTTCGGTGGGTTCGGCTCGATTGCGTGTCTTGGATTCTGGCACGAAGGGGCGCTCTTTGATCCTACGGATCGAACACGGGGTTTTTTCGGTGCTTTTTCTCGGTGCTTTGCGCGAAGATGGTGTGCGTGGGTTGTTGCGCAAACGCGCATCCTTGCGCAGCGATATCGTGAAGTTAGCGGACTTTGGGCGCGATGCGTCGAATCCTGAAAACCTGCTGCGTGCGGTTGGCGCAAAGATGGCCGTGGCTTCGACTTCACAGCAAGGCGCGTTTACGCTCGCAGAAGAAGTCTCTGCGCGGCTTCGTGCGATGCGCACACAGATCGCAAGCGTCGCCCGCGAAGGGCATCTGTGGCTGCGCAGTGACGGGCGATCCGTTTGGATATCGACGGCCAAGCGCCACACACAAGGCTATGTATTGTTGGAGCGGTGGCAGGAACAAGCGCCCGCAAGCGCATCGGATCACTCGGAAACATCGGGAACTACAGGGACGACCATCCGCCTCGACGAACTGCCCTCTGACGACGATGCTGGTCGAGCCATCGCAAGTAGTCGCAACCAAGGGCCTGAAAAGCCCGCACCCGCACCCCAAGCCATGCAAGAAGACGGATCGTGGTATCGCACGCCTGCCTTGGGAAAAGATGTGATCAATCCTCCCCCTTTTCCCGCCACCAAGGGCTACATCGGCCACAAGAAGTCGCGCTTTTTTCATCGTGCGGATTGTCGTTCGCGCCTGTTCATCCCCGAAGCCCAGCGAACGACCTTTGCTTCGCGTGAACAAGCCCTGCGCAAAGGGCGCGTTCCTGCGGGAGATTGTCATCCGTGATGCACAAAGCAGCATCGTGGAATCATCGAACCCACCGAAAGGAGAGAGCCATGCGTTTTTGGGTGGTTGGGTTGTGTAGTTTGCTGTGGTGTGAAAGCGGATCGGCGCAAACCAAAAAGCCCGACCTTGGGCTGTTGCAGATGCAGTGTGACGAAGCTGGGATGGCCTTGCAATGCGCACAAGCAGGCGTTTTGTTGGAACAGAAAAAACAGATCAAGCAGGCTGCGATCTACTACAAAAAAGCCTGTTTCGCGCAAATCAACCCACAAGGCACATCGTGTTATTTGTTGGCGCTGTTGCTGAGCGAACCCAAAGAAGCGTGGAGCCTCTATCAACGGGCTTGTTCGCTCAAAGAGCCAGACGGATGCACCAGCGCAGGCGAGTATGCGAACAAATCTAGCGACCCGACGATCCGCCAAAAAGCAGCAGCGTTGTATCAAGAAGGCTGCAATCTAGGAGACGGGCGGGGGTGTCATCGGGTGGCGCGGTTGTTATTTGCACAAAAGCGCGAGCAGGCGGGGATTCCGTTGCTCAAGCGCGCTTGCGTGCTCAAATATGCCCCCGGCTGCGGTTATCTCGGGTGGCATTATGAAACCAAGTCCAAAGATGCGGTGCGTGCAGAAAAGTTGTTTCGCATCGGTTGTGCGTTGCGTGGTGGCAGCATCGAATGCGCACGATTGGGGCTGTTGTTGATGCGCAAGGGACAACCCCAAGAGGCGTTGCGTTTCTTACGACGCTCGTGTCGCCAAGGGTTTCGTCAGGCATGTCTGCGCGCCCGACAGTTGGGCAAAAGCATCGAACCATCGCCCCGCCCATAAACTCTCCTACAAACAACGTCCTCGTTCTTTGATCTGGAGCAGCGCGACACAGAGATCCGAGGTATGCAACAACGACCTAATCCTTTGAGGTAAGAGTAGCGCGACACAGATATCCGAAGTATGATGCGCGGGTTGTTGAGCGTGTTGAAGCAGGAGAATTCGGGATGACGCAACAAGAAAACCCACAACCGATCCAAGAGCAAACGCCGCGCATCTTGTTGGTGGTGGACGAACCTCAATTGCTCTCGCGGCTAGAGTCTTCGTTTGAACAGCATGGATATGACGTGGAAACCGCCCAAGATGGGCGCGCTGCGTTGTGGTCGATCCGTCAGAAGCAACCTGATGTGGTGATCTGTGATTACTTGATGCCGTACATGGACGGCGGGGAATTGTTGTCGAAAGTTCGATCCCACGAGCGTTTTCGTTCGTTGCCTTTTGTGATGATCGGCGCTCCCGAAGAAGCGGCCTTTGGTCCCGCACAAGAGGGCGCAGATATCTTTTTGCCAAAGCCGAGAGATCCACAATCGCTCGCAGATCTGTTGGCTCATGTGCAAGCTTTGATTGAAGGCGGAACGTACGAACAAAAAGCAGCCACGGAGCCCGGACTCAAGGGGGATCTGGCGCATCTTTCTTTGCCTGATTTGATGCAAGTGCTTCATCAGAACCGACGCAGTGGTCGTCTGGAAGTCCACCAAGGCAAGCAGCGCTATGTTTTTGTGCTGCGCGAAGGGGTGTTGCTGGAGGTGCGTGCGTATCCTGCGGGGCTACGGGGGGAAAAAGCGCTTTTTCGTGCGTTACAAAAAGAAGGTGGAGATTTCTTGTTCCACAGCGAGAGCGCAGAAGAATCCGCAGGTGTTGCGGGGGACGCTGCCTTGGCGCAGTTGGAGTTTGCTTTGATGGAAGGCATTCGCCAGCGCGATGAATACGAGCTTTTGTTAAAGCGCCTGCCAAGTCGCGATGTGCTGTTTTTGCGAACAGAAAAACCATCTTCGACGGATCTCTCGGAGCTTGCGCGACTGCTCTTACACGTCTTCCAAAGAACGGGCGAAGGCGTCTCTCTGCGATTTTTGCTCGACAAGTTAGAGGCGGCGACGGATCTGGCGGTGTTGGAGTCTTTGTTGACTTTGCGCGACGAAGGGTATCTGACGGCCAAAGCGTCCGAAGTCGCATCGAGCGGAGCGCTGGAAACTTTGCCTGTCGATCTTGAGCTGTTGGTCGATGCTCGCCGTCGCCCAGCCCCACGACGGCAAAAGCAACCGTTGTTGTTAGAAGACTTTGCGCAAGCCTTGGTGGCGTGCGATGAAGCCCGTGTGTTGCAGGTGATCGAGGCAGCCTTCCAAGAAGGGGCTTCGGCAGAGTCGATCTATCGAAAAATGTTGGGCAGTGGGATCTGGCGGATCTTACAAGGTGCAACGGCCCACGGGGGAGCGCCTCCGCCACCGCTTCCTGCGTTGCATGGTATGTTGCGGATGGTAATGGAGCGGCTGTGGCCGTTTTTTGCGGGGCGACCGCCTATCCATGGGATGATCGTTTTGGGCCGTCCTGTCGGTGAATCGGGATCGTCAGAGATGCTGGTGGACTTCTTGCGAGCGGCAGGATTCGGGGTGATCGATCTGGGGTCGCGGGTCACGCCATCGCGCTTTTTGGAAGCGACGGTTTCGTCGGGTGCATCGCTGCTTTGTTTGATGTTGCGCACCGAAGCAGGCGTACAGATGACTTACTACATCCGCCAACTTTTGGATCGCCAAGGGATGCAAAAGATCCCGATCCTTGTGGGGGGGCCGTTCCTCGGTCGCTTTCCTGATCAGTTTCGTTTTACAGGGGCGGATGCTTTGGCCGACGATGCGCTGGATGTGATCCGAAAGACTTGTCAATTACTGGATATCTCGATGGAAGAGACTGTCTGATCGGAGGCTTGGCAATCGCTGGATATCTCAATGGAAGAGACCGTCTGATCGGAGGCTTGGAATGGATGTTGTGGCGTGGTGTGCTTCTCTGATCGCCATCGATTCGATCAATCCGTTTCGTGCGCAACAGCAGCCCGACGGGACGTGGCAGATCGATGGGAACGAAGCCGCGATCTTAGCGACTTGTGGTGCGCATCTTCGTTCGGTGGGATGGGCGGTGCGCGAGCAAGATTGCGGAGGTGGGCGAAAGAATCTGATTGCGGAAAAAGGCCGTGGTGAGGGCGTATTGGTGCTGTACGCCCACGTCGACACGGTCGAAGTCAAAGAGGGGTGGACGTACGAACAAGCGTTGACGCCGCAGAGAGGGGTTCGTTGGGTCGATGGCAAGGAAGAAGAAGTCTTGATCGGCTTGGGGGCCAACGATATGAAAGGCGGTGTGGCGGTCTTGATGCGGGTCGCTGCCCAGATCCAGCCGCAGCATATCAAAGTGCGTTTGATCTTGGGCTGTGATGAGGAGTTCTGGTCGCTTGGGAGCCACGTCCTCTGTCAAGACCCGTCGTTGTGGGAAGATGTGATCGGTGTGATGGTTCCCGAAGTGGGGGAATCGGCTGTCCAACCTGTTGCAGGCAGTTGTTTGGTGACTTTGGGACGCTGTGGCCGATGTGAGTTGGTGGTGGATGTGCCGGGTACAGGGGGACATGGGGCGGAGCCTTATCGAGCCGATCGCGTCAACGCGATCTCGCAAGCAGCGCGTTTGGCGCTGTGGATCGAAGAAAAGTCCCGTAGCTATGCTGCCTTTTTTCCTTTTTCGGGCAGCGCGCAAGCGGTACGTTCGAGCGCGTTGGTCACGCGGATCGAAGGAGGCATGGGGACACTTTCGATCCCCGAACGTGCCCAACTGATCGTCAACCGCGTGTTGGTTCCCGGGGAAAGCACGCAACAAGCCTGTTCTCAGATGGAACAATGGATCGAAGAAGCCCTTGCAACGGGACTTTTGCGCCATGTCGATCGTGGAGGATCTCTTGTGCGCCCCCGTGTTTCCTTGCGCCCAAGACCGACTCCGCCGTTGTTGCCTTATCTGATCTCGCCCGAAGATCCGTTTGTTCGGACGGTGCTGGCAGCGTTAGAGACCCATTGCCCTGTCGAATGGGGCATGGGCGTATCGGTCGCCGATGAAAACCGCTTCGGTGGCGAATTGCACAAGCCTGTTGTTGTCCTTGGGCCGCGTGGAGAAGAGGCCCACGCCCCCTTTGAATGGGTCAGTATCCCCAGTTTGCTACGTTTGGAAACCCTGTATCTTTCGGCCATCGCGGCCATCGATCAGCCCTCGCCTGTGCGATAGTCTGTTTTTTGTTGTTTTTCTCTCTGTGTAGGACTTACGCAGTTGGGTTTGTTTGGTGGGGTGTCACCCCACGCCCCACAAGGGACTGTCGCCCCTTGACCCCGCGTTGGCGAACAGATCACGGTTTTTCAAAACAACGACGCTCTCGCTTGAACGGATGCGAACACGGCTTTTTTTGGGGCCAACTGCATCGCTCGTGTCTGTGTAGAAATTACGTCGTTGGATGGTTTGGGTGGGGCTCCACCCCAAGCCCCGCGAGAGGGCGAAGCCCTCTTGACCCCGTATTGGCGACGTGAATAGAGATTTCCAAACCAACAACAGCACCGCTTGGGGGACACGAACGCGGGTTTTTTGCAAGGCGTTGGTTGAACAGGCCACACAACATCTCGCCTTGCAGCGAGGTTTTACGAGCGTCGCAGGGAGAGCATACGTCCGAAGGGCAGCGGTGGGGGTTCAAAAGCATTTCACAACGCCATCGAAAAGAAGGCGCGATAGTGGTGCGTGGTGTGCTGGCTCGTTGATGCTTTGTTTGTTCTGCTGTAGCGTCGAGGCGTTGAAAAAGTATACGGGAGGATGCGATGGACAAGAAAGCGTTGATGGAAGAGTTGGAACATTTGGGGAAGTTGCACCAAGCAGGGGTGCTATCGCAAGCAGAATTCGAGGCCGAAAAAGCCGATCTGTTGGGACAGTTGCGAGTCTTACGTGGTGGTCAAACGCCTGCGCCCCCGAAGAAGGCCGAAGGCGACGAAGGTCAAGCGCATGGGGCAGATGTGTTGGCCACGGGATTTGCGGGCGGGCAAGGGCGAGTGGGCCTCGGTGTGGGGGGAGTGGTCGGTGAGCGGTATCGGTTGGTGCGGAAGTTGGGGCAAGGCGGGATGGGCGAAGTGTGGTTGGCCGAAGATGTGCGGTTGGGCCGGGCGTTCGCGCTAAAGTTTTTAGCGGACGCGCTGGTGGGATCATCGGAAGCCTTGGGGCGGATGCACCGAGAATATGAAGTGTTAGAAAAGCTGACGCATCCGAACATCGTGCGTGTATTTGATATGGATCAGGACCAAGGGAGCGGGCGCTGGTATTTGCGGATGGAGTACGTGGAAGGCGAAGACTTGGGAAAAAAGATTTCGATGGCCTCGCAACAGGCGCAGCGACCGTTGGTTTGGGTAACGGAGATCGTGGCATGGTTGGGACAGCTCGTGGAAGCGCTAGAGTATGCGCATCAGCGAGGGATCTTGCATCGCGATATCAAACCCGCGAATCTGATGTTGGCAACGGACGGAGCGCTCAAAGTGATGGACTTTGGAATAGCGCGTGTGGTGAGTGGAACGCACACGACCCAACACACGGCGATGATGGGGTCGATCTATTACGCCGCGCCCGAATTGTTGCGTGGGCAAACCGCGACTCCCTCGGCGGATATCTATTCGTTTGGTGTGTTGGTGTACGAGTTGTTGACGGGAGAACTACCTGTGGGGCGGTTTGCGTTGCCGTCCACGGTGGTGGCGGGCTTATCGAAGGGCGTGGACGATAGGCTAGAGCAGATGTTGCAGATGAACCCCAAGCAGCGGGGAGAGTCGTTGCAGGAAGCGTGGTCGCCTTTACGATCTGCGCTGCTTGGAAAAGCGGCAACGGTGGTTGTGCTACCCAACACCGCGCAACCTGCCCCTGTGATCGAGGTGATCGCACCCCCGTCTCCAAAGGTCGTGGAGCCATCGGCAGGAGAGCGTCGAGTGTTTCGTCTGGGCGGGGTGGAATTTCCGATGCGCTGGATTCCTGCTGGGCGGTTTTGGATGGGAGCGGGAGAGGATGACAAGGAGGCTTCTGGCAACGAAAGGCCACAACACGTAGTGACGATCTCTCGAGGTTGTTGGGTGATGGAAACACCCGCAACTCACAGCCAGAACGAAG
>CAUJFU010000439.1 GCA_963169055.1 Myxococcota bacterium | reverse complement strand
GCATCCGCGTGTGGTGGAGAAGTTGGCGATCTTGAATGCGCCGCATCCTGTGGTGTTTGCGAAGAAGTTGCGGACGTGGGAGCAGTTTCAAAAATCGCTGTACATATTGCAGTTTCAGTCGCCGTTTGCGGAGCGATTCATTCGTCGGGATGGGTTTGCGTTATTGGACAAGATGTTGCAGCGTGATCCTGTGCATAAGGAGGCTTTTTCTGAGGAAGATCGGCGATTGTATCGTGAGGCGTTGGGTCAAGAAGGGGCTTTGACGGCGGGGCTGAACTATTATCGGGCCGCAGCAAGGGATCTTTCGAGCTATTGGCCAAAAAGGCAGATCGTGGAGGCCCCCACACAGGTGATTTGGGGAGAACAGGACAAGTATCTGGGGCTGTCTTTGTTGGAAGGGTTGGAGCATTGGGTGCGGGTGCTTCGTGTGGATCGGATCTCGGATGCAAGCCATTGGGTGCAGTGCGATACGCCTGAGCGGGTGAATGCGTTGCTGCTGGAGTTTTTGCAGGGGTCATGAATGGATTGCAGGGGTTATGAATGGTCCAGAGCGCGTCACACGGAGTTTTTTCGTCTGCTTTGAGTGCGGTAGCATGGGGGTCATGAATGGTCTAGAGCGCGCTACTCGGAGTTTTTTGCACGCAAGCGCGATGTATGGTTGTGAGCGCGGTGTGAAGCCAAGAAGGGGGCGACAGGTGGGTTAATCCTCGACGCAGACGAGGCGGCCAAAGATGGCGTTGGCGGATATCCAGCCGTTGATGTGTCCGCGATTGTTGGCGATCTGGAATTGATCGCCGCGTATGGCGTTGATCAGATGGAGGTATTGCGCACCGCGAACTTTGCAAAGCACGATATCGCCGACGCCAAGCGCCGAAGGATCGACAGGCGCGACGGTACAAAGTTGCCCTGAACGGATCTTTGGGGACATCGACGACCCTCGCGGTCGAAAAGAAACGGTCTCGCCCTGTTGCAGTTTGGCGATCCAAGCCGTTGCCCAACTCATCTTGCCTCCTCATGTATTTGCGAAAGGGATACGCATACTTTGTTTGTGAAAGGGACACGCATACTTTGTGCGGATCAACGTGGAGGCCGAAGACGGAGCGATCTGGTGTTGGGTGCGTGGTGTGTAAAAGAATTTTTGCACAACACGATGTTGCTTGCGTAGGATAGGGAGGAACAGGGGACATCAAAGAAAGGAGCGAAAGATGGATCACGAACAAGCAGAGTGGAGCCGATTTTGTCGGGCGATCGAGTCTGTCAAGGATGGCCTGATCTTGTTTTGTACGGGAGCGGGGATCAGCAAGGCGAGCGGGATTCCGACGTTTCGGGGTTCGGATATCGAGGCGGTGTGGAATCGTAGTCCGATGGAGCTGGGGACGTATGCGTTTTTTGAAGAGACGCCTGTTGGACATTGGGAGTGGTTTTTGGGACGATTTGATTCGTACTTTGACCGACAGCCGAATCCCGCGCATTATGCGGTGACAGCGTTGGAGCGTTGGCAACAAGCGCGAGGTGGTCGGATGATGGTGATCACGCAAAACATCGACTTGTTGCATGATCGCGCAGGGACCAAAGAATTGATCCATATTCACGGGGATATGGGGCATGCGCGATGCACGCGTTATGGGTGCGAGAATGGAGCGCCCAAAGGCAAGATTCGCTTTGATAGTTTGGATTTCTCGGCCTTTCGGGCAGAACCGCGTCTTGAGCATATTCCGCGCTGTTCGGCGTGCGGGTCGCTTGTACGAATTCACGCCTTGCTGTTTGACGAATACTACACCTCCCATCGAGATTATCGGATGCGAGACGCCATGAACGCAACCCAAGAAGCCCGTGTGATGGTGTTTGTGGGGACTTCTTTTTCGGTGGGCGTGACGGCAGCGATGTTGGAGAGCGCGCACCTACGGCAAGTTCCGGCTTTTTCACTCAACCCCGAAGTCGAAACGGGCGATTGGGAAGGCGTGGGCGTGATGAACCTTCAAGTGAACGCAGAAGAGGCGTTGCCGCGTTTGTGTGAGGCCGTTGGTGCGCCGATGTGAAGTGTGCGAAGCGAAGCAGAGCGCGAGCATTGAGACCTGTGCAAGCACCGAGGCGGAGCGCAAACATCGAGGAGGAGCGTGGGACTTTTTTGGAGGGGTTCGTTGTTTGGGTGCGGTGGATGGGGAGAGCGCGAAGATCGCGATGGTTCTTAACCAACACAGAAGTGACGTCGTTGACAAAAAAACCGAGTGTTCGCGCCACCTCAAGCGGCGCAGACGTTTGTTTGAAAAGTGAACGATCACCCCGCCAAGTCGGGGTCAAGGGGCCATCGGTCCCTTGCGGGGTGTGGGGCAGCGCCCCACAAATCGGAAGAGAGAGCGTCATCCAAAGAAAGGAGCGAGAGATGTTTCGGGTGAGGCGAAGTGTTTGGGGGTTGGCTTGTGCTGTGGGTATGTGGTTGATCGGCAGTACACAGACAGCAGGAGGACAAGGTCGTCCAACGAGCCGACCTGCCGCAAAAGAAGGGCATCGCCGAGGTTGGTTGGCCAAACAACAAGCAGAGCGAGCGTTGCAAGAAAAGAGCGGGCAGAGCGAAAAGAAAGCGGGCGAGCGGCGGGTGTTTCGCGTGGCAGGGACGGAGTTTGCGATGCGTTGGATCCCTGCGGGGAGTTTTGTGGAGGGATGCCCGAAAAGAGACAAGGAAGGCTTTCGCCATGAAAAAAAGCAACGTGAGGTACGAGTTAGTCGGGGATTTTGGATCGCCGAGACGGAAGTGACACAGGAACAATACGCTGCGATCATGGGAAAAAACCCGTCACATTTTCGTGGATGTGGTGGCCGCTGCCCGGTGGAGGGGGTGAGTTGGTACGATGTAGCGGCCTTTACAAACAAGCTGTCGGAGAAAGAAGGATTACAGCGCTGTTTTGTGGGTCGTGAGGGGAAGCTGGAGGGGACGGGGGACGGCAAGATCGATTATGTGCATTGCCGTGGTTGGCGCCTTCCCACCGAGGTGGAGTGGGAATATGCCGCACGTGCGGGAGAAAAGAATGCGCGATACGGAAAGATCGATGAGATCGCGTGGTATCTACACAACAGCGGTCAAAAAACGCATCCTGTGGGGCAGAAAAAGCCCAACGCATGGGGACTTTATGATGTGTTGGGGAATGTGTGGGAGTGGACTTATAGCCTGTACAATCCGCAAGAAAAGCAAACACAGAACAATCCCACAGGCGCGTCACAAGGCGATCTTCGGATCTTGCATGGGGGATGTTGGTTTAGTCATGAGGGCGCGACGCGGATCACCTTTTTGCATCTGAGTATCCCTGAAGATGCCAACGGGCATTACGGTTTCCGCTTGGTGCGTTTCGACGGGTAGGGCTGTGTGGCTAACACTCGGGCACATCGTCTGCGAAGCCCATCCGTCGGGGAAATATGACAGGTGTACTTGCCGTGTCACCCTCACCCCTGTCCTTCGGACATCCCCTCTCCCTGCGACGCTCGCAAAGCCTCGCTGCAAGGCGAGAGGAAAGCAGAGGGGAATCGGAATGAAGCCGCGATGTGGGCGCATGGAGCAGCGAAGCAGCTTTTGTTTCCGCATGCGTCGAGGATGACGCGAAACCTGATACATCCGCACCGTTCGGCTTTTTACTCGGCTTCTTTCTCTTCTCTCCCTCGCCTCCGCAGCGTAGCAAGCGGGGAGCGGGGGGGGAGGGGTTGATCGAGCTCGAAGCCTCTGCATCATGCGCATTTTGTTCTCCTGCTTGATGACAAGCGTGCGGTGGCTCTAGGAGGATAGCGGATGTGTCCGAGTGTTAGCCCCCCGTGGCTGCCCCTACATCATTTGTGTACACAACGGGCGGATTTCGTATCAATCGTTCCTCTTGATTCGTAGAGGCTCTGTTTTTGGAAATCTACAGAGTAATGCCTATTTTTGATTACGCGGTGGGTGGTATTTCTTATTGCTCGATTTTGGGTTGTTTTTGTTCAAACCAACGCAGCAGGCCGATAGCAAAGGCGATGAAAACGCCGAACAATCCGCCAAGAAAGAGGACGAACCAAGCGACGCGAGAAACGGTCCATGCGGCGAAGGCGAACATCAGGGCGCTTTGAAGCCCCAGCCCGAAAGCCCAACGCTGCGCATGGCTTACTTGCATCCACCAAAGCGCGATGCCTAAGAACAAGCAGCATCCTGCAAAAAAGAACAAGATCCCGCTGATGGCTTGCAACCAGTATCCTACAAAAGAGAACTCCATCGCGGTTTGTTGCATTGCGGGGATATGGAATTGATGGAACAGATAGGTACGACCTACTCGCGGAAGTTGAACGCGTACAGGCAATTGGCCGACACCGTCTGTCGGTGGTAGTGTCGAAGTCGCGGCACCTGTGGCGTGTGGGGAAGGGGTGGTTTCACCTGAAGATCGTCTGCGCAGTTGGAGCAGACTTCGTTGATCGGAGAGGTTGCGCTCGTTGGTGGTATGTTCCCATTGCGCGGTCTGATGGGTCCAGTCGCGTTGAAGGTCGCTTTTGTGGAGTGTGACACGCCCGTCGGGGAGATAAAGCCGCCAAGAGAGCGCACTGATCCAGAGGTCGACTTGTGGCAGGGTGTAGCGATAACGCCGATAGCTTTGGAATGGGGGCAATGGAAGGCTGTAGACGACTTCAACGGGGAAAGCGCGGCTGGCGGCTTGTCCAGAGCGTTTGAGCGGGATCAGAGCGCGTTGTTGAGCGTCCATCGCAGGTTTGACAGGCAAGCCGTCGACAAAGGCGCTGCGGATGCGGGCACCTTTGGGGAGACGCAACGCCATGAATTGCTTAAAGCTGTTTCGGATGCGATAAGCCGCTTGGACCCATGTGCTGCCTTCTTTGTTGGCGACTTGTAGATACTCTGCTCGATCGATCATCGAGGCGGGTAATGCGGCGCTTTTGTGGCGTTTGACATGCAGCCGCCACGAGACAGGGCGGCGCGTGTAGCGGAAAGCGTAGAGCAGCGGGCGGGTTGTACCTCGGATGATCTCTTGTGGGAGTTCTTGGACGTCGATGGGATTTGCGCCTGTGGCTTGTACGGTGATCTCTTCGTTGCCAACGGCTTCCATACCGACAAAGCCCGTTTCTCGTTGCGTTTCAAGCGGAGCGGGTAGGCGGATATCTTGTTCTTGTGCGTACCGTCGTTCGGCCAAGATCGATAGTTCGTAGCGTTCGCTGACGGGCTCCACAAGCAGCACATCCAAGATTTGTCCGCCCTGTTGGGTGTCGGGACGCAAGCGATAATCGCGCATTCCCAAACCACGGACTGTTCGGATCAAAAGGCCCTTGGGGATATGCAACAAGAAGCGCTCTCGCGGAGCTTGGACCAAGGTATAACGGTACGTTAAAAACATCTCTTGACCGGCTTTGGCGATCGAAAGTAGTGCGAAAGTCCTTACATACATCCGGGACTTACGCTGATCTTTTCGTGCAGCTTGTAAGCGAGTTTCTTGTTGCCACCAACGCAGCGAGACACCAAGAGTCGGATCGGGCAAGATCGTTGAAACCACAACTTCTCGATTTGATCGAGTGATTCGGGTATGGATGCCACCTTCGAGGGTGGGGCGATATCCTGCTCCTGCAAAACGGGCCTCAAAAGACGAGGCCACCGCAGGCGCTCCACGAAACGCGACCAGCGGATCTAGCCCCGCTTGGCGCGGCACAAAGAAACGCAACAACAATGTCTCGCGCTTTGTGCCAACAAGCAACAAAGAAGTCCAATCTGTCGGCGTTTTGGCGGGAACCAAGAACGGTGTTTGACCACCTAAACGCGCCGATATCAGCGGATAAACCCCCAGCACAACGGCGAGGCTGTGCCATCCTTCTCCCTCACTTGCAACCACAAGCCGTGCATTGACCAACAAACCGTCTGCTTGGACTTTTGCGTAATAAAACGCTTCGATCACTTGCGCATTTCGCGCTGGCAAGGGCTTGTTGGCTCGTTGATGAAGCGCAGTGTATTGCGAAAGCGGTAACCACGCCCCTTCTTTCGATGCGTCTCCTTGGTGGCTCGGAAGGAACGATTGCTGTGCTGGATTGGCAGAGTTCGAGGTTTGTTGGAAGGTATGGTAAGGTTGCGGATGGAGCGGGTAGTTCGGCAGTTCAGCCCACGCCATACCACACATTACCCCCCAGATACCAAGGCAGAGCACAAGAGATCGCAAAACGACCCACATCCGATTCGGATGTAAGCTGTTGGGTGTGTTTTGTGGGGCGCGGCCCCACACCCCGCAAGGGAGCGAAGCCCCCTTGACCCCGTGTTGGCGGGGTGGGCATTTTTGAAAGAAGTGGGTGCGCATTACTTCTTGGCTCCTTGTTTGTTTTTTCCGCTGGGTTGGGCTTTTGGGCTGGTCGCAGAGGGTGATGGTGGGCTGAGGACGGGTGTGGCTTGTTTTTGGGACGCAGAAGAAGGTGCAGAAGCTAGAGTATCGGGGGCTTTCGATGTGGAGGATGTAGGTGTCGAAGTATCGGGGATTTTCGGATTGGGCGATATCGTTGCCGAAGTAGCGGGGGAGGGCGATGCGAACGGTGTTGTGGAGGTCGAAGTGTTGGAAGGAATCGGATTTGTGGGGGTGTGCGGTGTGGTTATCGGTTTCGAGGGGGGGCGTTTTTCAGGGGAGGCGTCGCGTGAAGGCGGTGAAGAGGGCGGATTTTCGGTCTTTTGTGGGTTTCGGCCAAACAGCGCAGGAAGAAAAGCCGCAGCCAAGAAGCAGCAGAGGATCTGCGAATAAATACTACCTTCGAGTAAGAAGACGAAGGTCAAGAAGATCATCGAGCCACGCCCCAAGGACGCCCATAGCGGAAAGATGGGGGTTGGGTTGGTTGCCAAGCGGTACAAGAACGCGATCCAAACGCCCAAGAGAAAGCCGCGTATGCCCGCAAGATACGTCATCGGCAAAAAGAATCCTGCGACAAAAAGGGCGAAGAGGCCGACGATAGAGAACAACAGCCAGTCCCATCGCACGCCGCCTTGAGCAAAGCTGCCGCGCAAAAACAGCCATACCAAGGCCGTCACAGCCAGCCAGACCACCCAAAACCAAAAGGAAAGAAAGATCTCTTGAAGATAGAGGACTTCGAGGTGGGGCGCACGATCGCGCAGCATGTGGCCTCGTAAAGAGATCAGATTCCCGACCAAGGGGATCTCTGTACGGACTTGCCATTGGACTTGTGCAAAGCGCGAGCGGTACTCGGTTTTGGGGACAGTGGTGAGTACATCGTTCATTAGAGGAGATGCAGCGGGGGCCGCAAAACGCTCTTTTAAGCCCATTGAACTATACCGACCAAAGGGGTTTTTGCGCGCTCCACCCGCCCACAAGACAGGGGTTCCTGATTTGAGGTCTTGGAAGATCCGCCAGTCGAGATAGCGCAACAAACGGCGGCGATGGGTCGGCAACACATCGCCGTCTTGCCAGATCATTCGGTGCGTTCGCGCAAGATACACATTCCATTGGAAAGACAACACCTCAAGCGGGGTTCTCGGTAAGGCTGTTCGCAAGGTCCCCCACGCCCGAAGAGGCGCACGTTTGACCGTGTAGAGGATTTCGACAGGAAAGACTTTTCCCGCCCGCGAGCTTTTGGAACGCACCAACGGCAAAAGAAACAGACGCTCTTTGGTCGGATGCTTGGCCTGCTCAGCAACCTGTACGGCATTCCCTGCCACGAAAGCCCCCAATAGATCGGCCTTTTCATCTAAGAAGATCGGCATAAATTGGCGTCGATTGTTGGTGACCCACCATGTGGCCTTCGTCACTTCGCGGCCTGTTCGTGTGTACACGGTCTCGAAGCGGGCTTGGTTGACCACGATGCTGATGACTTTGAGTGGTGGGTGTTTGACGACTCGCACTTGGATATCCCAGTCGGCCTGTTCAAAGCGGTAGGCGAGCAGGATCGGCAGGTCGCTTCCTTGGCGGATGGTGGGTGGGAGGCTGCGGACGTCTACAGGGACGGCTCCTTGGGCGCTATCGTGGGAAACCTCGGTGTCTGCGCGGGCTTGGACGCCGATATCGCCGTTGACTTCTTCGGCTCCCAAGACCTGCAATGTCGGGAGTTTTACAGGGCGTCCTGCTTGTAGGCGAGTCCGTTCCATTTGCAGCGTCATCTCTTGCTTTTCGCGCACCGCATAACCGAACTGAACCAAGACGATCTGTTGATCGCCTTCACGACGCTCTTGGAACCACTCCGTCACGCCCTTGCCGTCGATATGCAAGATCTCCAGATCTGCTGGGACTTTACAGCGTACCTGACGCAAGGCTCCTGTCACGACTTCGAGCTGTAGCTTTGCGCGCACCGACATCATCCGCTCTTGTAGTGTCACCCATTGTTGCAGCGCTGCGCGGAATCGGGTTTGTTCGTCGCGCTCGATGCGTTTGCCTTTCCAATGCAAAAGCAGATGGCCGCTTGTTGGCAAGCGCAACGTCGCGTGTGTCTGGCCTTTTGGATAGGTCATGATCACTTGCGAGGCAGGTTCGGTGTGAACGCTCCAATCGGGGCCTTGGAAGCGCAGATGGAGTTGTGCTTGCGGAGACGGTGGCAAGGACAGCGCCAACGTGTGTTCGCCTCGGCTTTTGGGGACGGGAAGCTGGAGCCGATAGCGCAAGATGTGCTTTCCTTTTGGCAACCACAGCCCGACACGGCCATCCGTCCATCTTACGGGCAGTCCGATACGATCGCCCACCCGCACATCCCACACCACACCACCCTGCCCACCCAACGGCACCCATGCTGGTTTCGACGGCTCAACCAAGACATGGCGAACCACCGAGAGATTCATCGTTTGCTCGACGATCTCTCCCGTGTAATGGGCTTCTCCTGCCATCCAAGCAGGAGCGCCGATCGGCTTTTGGCTTGCCATCAGTGCGTGAAGGCGTTGAAGCCCCACGAACACATTCCCTTGTGGCTGCATCTTTTTCTCCGCCACAGCAGGCCGTGATGTCGGCCCTTCCGCGTTTGCAACACGCGCATCCATCCCTCCCATCCATCCGAGATAACACAAGCACCACAAGCACCACGCGCTTCGCAAAGCGCCTCTTTTCCGCCACATACGACCTCCGCTTCTTTTTGAGGATAAAAGTGACATGATTCGGCTGTTTTGTGGGGCATGGCCCCACGCCCCGCAAGAGAGCACGGCTCCCTTGAACCCTGTTTGGGCGAAGAGATCATCGTTTTTCACACCTACGACTCTTTCGTTTGTGTGAGCGCGAACACGGGGGTTATCCACAGGCCACTCCTATCGGGAGAGAATTTTGTCGTGTGCGTCGCGCAACAACATAACGCACATCAACGCCCCTCCAAACGAGCCTTCCAAGGCTTCGATCTTTGAATTGTTTGCGAAGCCCCTTCACATATTTTTCACGCGCCGTAGGCGTCGTATCAT
>CAUJFU010000438.1 GCA_963169055.1 Myxococcota bacterium | reverse complement strand
GTCTCTTTTCTTCACCCGATGCCTGTGGGGTGATACCAAATCTGCCCATGCCAGAGACCCCCCGCTGGATGGGCTTTACAGACGAAGTGTCCGAGTGTTAGGGGTGGGGGCCAACCATGGCTTAACCTAGCGCGTATGGGGCAGCGCCCCACAAAAACCATTCAACTGCGCAAGTCCTGTCCTAATTGGAAAAGCATCGCGAATAGATAAAGAGCGAAAAAAACCTGAGTTGCGGGGCGATCAGGGTTTGAGGATAGATTCGCTTTCTTTGGCGGCGTCGACTTCGGGTTGGGAGAAGGGCAAGAGGCGGGTCTTGCCGTTGCGCCAATCTTCGAGCAGATCGCCAAAGTGTTTGTTGTCGGGGACGCCGCTTTGCCCGCCAAACAGGGCGACTTGGGCGGTGGGGCGGCCATCGTCTGTAAATTGAACGATATTGCGCATCACAGCGGCATGATAGCTATAAAAACGCTCGTCCAGCGCGTTGCCCTTGCTACCGACAAAATCAAAGTGAGAGACTTCGACAGTGCCGATACTTCCGTGTCGGCCTTTTTCGGGCAGAAGCAGCTTTTCGCCAAAGTCGTTTCGGACGCGGATCACATGGATATCGCCCCATTCGACGGCGGTGAATTTTTTGTCGGGGAAGGTTTTTTTGAGGTGTTCGATGGCGTCTTTGAGAGCGAGCAGACCGATCTCGTCGCCTGTTTCGACAACCTCTTTGGTTTTCTTGTCATCCGCGAGATCGCTACCTTTGGCGGTCTTTCCGCCTTCGAGAAATGTCAGCATCGGTCTGACAATCGAGTCGGGATGGGCTTTGACCATCGTATCGTAGATTTCAGAGGGCATATCATCGCGCAGCCAGCGGCGCCCTGCAAAAGCCATCCACACATGAAACAACGGTGCTCCCGTATTTTTGAGATCCGAGAAGCGGTCCCATTTTTTGAGATGGTCGATGGCTTCGATGATCTCGGGATCTTTGGACAGAGGGATCAGGCGCGGTTGATTGGAGTCGGTGGCGGTCTTGGCGGCTTCCCACGCGGCATCAAGGCGCTTGAGCAAGCGATCGGCGATGTAAGAGTAGGTGTCGAATTGGAGCTTTTGAGTCTCTGCGACGTCCCACTTTTTCCCTGCGTCGAGGTGCTGTTTCATGCGTTCGAGGATGCGTTTGGCGCGAAAGCCCGAATCATAGATAAAGCTTAGGTAATAGGGGTCATTGAGGGGATCACCATCAGAGGTTGTGCCGACAGGGTCGTTGTTTGCGGTGATGATGTAGCCTTCGGCGGGGTTAAAGAGTTGAGGCATCAAGGCCGCTTCGACGTATTTTCCCGTAAAGTCATAGCCTTTGCCGGGCATCACCATCCAAGGAGGATGTTGGGGATCGAGCTTTTGACGGATGGGCTGGGCGGCGTTGGCCGAATAACCGATATCGCCGTTGGCCGTGATGCAGACGAGGTTTTGTGCGCCGACTTCGTAGTTCGCCATCGCGGCCTTGAATCCCTCGATATCTTGGGCGGTACTCAGCATGTAAAAGGCTTTGGACTCTTTGGTGACGCCCATTCCGGCCCAATGGATACGCAGGCGGTTTGCGCCAAAAAGCTCCACAGTGGGAAGGGGTGGAAAAGCTTTGAACAGCGAGCCTTTTTCGGTGAATTCGATCTCGATATCTTCTTCATCCGCACCGCTGCGGTCGTCTTTTCGGATGCGGAGCTTTTCTTTGCGGACGCTAACGGTCAAACCTTCGCCGTCGACGGTGAACGTGTCGCCTTGTTTTTTGATGTTGTTGGCGTAAAGGTCGGTCACATCGGCCCTTGCAGTCGTAGCTCCCCATGCGACTTTGTTGTTGTGTCCGAGCAAAACATACGGGATGCCGGGGAAAGTAAAACCAGCGGCTTGGTAGCCATCGTCGGCGTGGTAGTGGATCAAGTAGAGTATCGGGGGATTAGAAAGCGTGAGGTGTGGATCGTTCGCAAGGATGGGCTTTCCATTGGCGGTATGTTTTCCCGCGATCACCCAGTTGTTAGAACCACCGCGATAAGGCATCAGGTCCATTTGTTGGCGCATCCCTTCGAGCATCTTGATCAGCTGTTCGCGAGGGGCCTTGGGTTTGAGATGAGAGAAGGTTGGCGAGCGGAGGTTGGGGAGGTTGGGCATTCCGTCAACAATCAGAGGCTGGGTAGTCTGGCCGGGAAAACCTTTGAGGATGGTGGTTTTGTCGGGAGGTTCAAGGCGCAGCACATCGTTGAATTTGACGTCCCCGTCCATCAATAGGCCCGCAAACGTAAAGATCAGTTCGTATAGGCTAGTATCGGAAAGTCCGAAGCTTTGCATCTTTCCGATGGCAAAAGTATCGACAGGCGTCCATTCTTCGGGTTCATAGTTGAGTTCGTTCGGGCCAAAACCATAAGGCAAGCGGAGACCTTCTTTTCCTGCTTTGGCGTCCCGAATGAAGGCATTGATCCCCATCGAAAAAGCGAGGGCTGTTTTGTAAAGTTCAGGTTCATTTTGCTTGAAGTATTCGGTCGACTTTTCCGCCCAATAGCGCAGGCCGTAAGTGCGGATCAGGATATCTTGGCTTTTGTAATCAAAGGGATCGGTGTTTGGCGTGCGTTTGTACTTGGCCCCGAAGACCTCGGAGAGGCGGCCTGATGCGCGCCGCCGCAAAAGATCCATTTGAAACAAGCGGTCGCGAGCCATCTCATAGCCACCCGCGTAAAAGGCGTCAAATCGGTCTTTTGCGTAGATGTGCGGGATACCGTTGGTGTCACGAATCACTTTTACTTGCGCAGAAAGCCCCTTGTATTCGGCATTTGGAGAAGAGGGGGGCTGACAGCTCGGAAGGCTGAGAAAAACAAAGGCCGAGCCCAGAAGAAACATGGTACTGATACCGCCAAACGGTCGAAACCATCGTCTGTGAGACAAAAACATTGCGCGACTCCCAAAAACAAGAAAGATTCCCACCGACAGATCCCAAACGGGCGTTAAACCTCTACAAGCCACGACGTAGACAAGATAAAGCCGTGTTCGCGCCACTCCAAGCGAGAGCGTCGTTGGTTTGGAAAGCAGTGATCTTTTCGCCAAACGCGGGGTCAAGGGGCGATAGTCCCTTGCGGGGTGTGGGGTGGAACCCCACAAAAATGTTCGAACTGCGTAAGTGCCATCCAAAGAAAAAACGCTCGGCCATCCTAAGGAAATACGTCTGTTCTGTCAAAGGCTGCTTTGGTTTGTTGTGTTCTCGAGCGGAATTGGGTAGTGTGCGGGAAGTGAGAAAGAACGCAGCTTTTTGCAGAGACGGAGAAAACGGAACGCAAAAGGCGGCGCGCAAGAAAAAGACGGATAGTTCGGCCTGATGCAAGAAGGAGATGGCATCTCTGCGAAGTGTTTGGCGTGGGATGCTGAGATTCGATGTCTGAAAATACAGTATTTTCGAGCAAATCACTGATCGGTCAGGTATTACAAGGCAACTACTTAATCGAAAAGGCCGTAGGGAAGGGAGGTATGGCGTGGGTGTATCGTGCGCGCCATACAAAGCTTCAAGAGACGATGGCGGTCAAGGTATTGTTGCCTCACATCGCCGAAGAAGCGGGGGTACGCAAGCGCTTTTTGGACGAAGCGCGGATTCAGTTTCGATTGAAGCATGCCAATATCGTCCAAGTGACCGATGTGATCGAGGAAAGAGAGATCATCGGCATCGTGATGGAGTGGATCGAAGGGGAAGACCTGAAAGAACTGCTCAAGCGCATCCGCTCACCGATGCCGATCAAAGATATATGGCGACTGATGGCCCCTGTGTTGGATGCGATGGCGTATGCCCATTCACGAGGCTTGATCCATCGGGACTTGAAGCCGGCCAACATTATGCTCCACACCCCGGGAGATGATATCGTAATCCCCAAAGTGACGGACTTTGGGATCGCCAAACTGATCGACGAAGCCGAGGAAAGCCACACCCGAACAGGCGTTGCGATGGGAACCATCAAGTATATGGCCCCCGAGCAGATCCTCGACAGCAAACACGTCGACGCACGCGCTGATATCTACAGCCTTGGCGTGATCTTGTACTTTATGGCTACTGCAAAGCTGCCCTTCAAAGGGGACAGCCAACTCGTGATCTACCAACAATTGAACGAACCCGCCCCTCCTCCAAGCAGCCATTACGAAGGGATCTCACCCGCCTTTGAAAAAGTCTTGTTGCGCTGTTTGGAGCGCGATCGGGAAAAGCGTTACCAGTCTTGTGCAGAGTTATCGCACGCGCTGTCTTTGGCCCTGCTCGAAAGCAGCGGAGTTCGCGAAGGTTCAACGGGGACGCTGAGTTCTTCTGAACTCCAAGAGATTATGCGCTCGCTCAACACAGATTCCGACAGCAGCGCATCCTTTTCAGGTTCGGGGGTCTCGTTGTCGAATCTCTCGGGAGAGAGTTCGTTTATGTTGCGAGCGCGCCCCACAGGAATCGAAGTCGGCCAAGCACCCCAGCCCGAAAGCTTAGAGGCCGAATTAGATCTCCCGCAAGAGCCCGTTGCTCCGAGCAAAGGCAAGCGCGATCACACCTTTGCCTCTAGCGCGAACGTTCGTGCCAAAAAGCCCACGCCACCGTCCTCACGCCCATCCGCTCCGATCGACCTCGGAACCCCCGACGAAGCCACCGTGTTGGCGGATGATTTGACATCGATTCGTCAGCCCGGAAACAAGGGGCTTTGGATGGTGATCGCGATCCTTTTGTTTGGAGGTTTGGGCGCGGGATTGTGGTTTTTCTCAGGAACCCCCGCGCCTTCGATCTCCAAACCAACGCCTGATCGTCGAGGAACCGAACCGACCAACCGCCAACAACCCCTACCAGCCGCTGCTTCGGGGCCTTGCAAAGAAGGGGATCGTCAGCCTTGCTATGACGGGCCTGCGGGAACCCAAGAACGCGCCCCTTGTCAGGGTGGATTGCAGATCTGCAAAGATGGAAAATATGGCCGATGTATGGGGCAGATATTGCCAAGCAAAGAGCTTTGCAATGACAAAGACGATGATTGCGACGGAAAAGTCGACGAGGATTTTGAGAAAAAAGGGCAAGCCTGCGCCGTCCGAGACGGGGATTGCGCGATATCAGGAGTGTATGCCTGCTCATCGGACGGTCAGAAACTGACCTGTGCGACCAAAGAAGGCGGCCAGACCGAAGGTGTGTATCGTGTGCGCCTCAAGATCTCACCCGCAAATGCCCAAGTTGGGCTGCGCTACGGCGGAAACAAACGCAGCGCCAAAGGGCGCTATTGTGTCGAGGTGAAGGAGCGTATGCGCTTAAACATCGATGCAAGCGGCTATTACGCTTGCGCGTTCACCTTGCCCACACAAAACACCACGATCCAAGTCCGTCTCAATCGCCGTAATCCGATGGATCTCGACCCCTCGCTGGGCTACTGCAAGCGCTAAGACTCACTCAACGGCGATGTGTTGAGCCTTTTTGCGTAGGTTGTTGTGCTTTGGGGGTCGAGGTTGCGGATCGTTGTGCTTTGGAGGGCGGTGTTTGTGTTTGTGGAGCCTACCACGAGGAGAAAAGCGGTGAAGCGTGTTGTTGTTGGGTTGTGTGCGTTGGTGATGTGGGGATGGGCTTTCGATGCGTTCGCAGATCCGGCCTGTTATGCGCTGTTTCGCTCGCAGCGTTTCCAAGAAGCGGCTGACTGTTTTCAAAAAGCGGCCAACGAAATGGGTGCAGGTTCTTCTTTGAGCCAAGAAAAACGCGTTGAAAAAGGGCGGCTGCTGCGCAACGCGGCATTGAGTTTAGGTCGCGCAGCAGGAAACGCAAAGCCCGAGGAACGGGCATGGATGCGCGAGCGTGCAGTCAACCTATTGCGTTTGTACGATCGAGAGGGTTTGCACGAAAGCGCGGCTGTCAAGGCTGCAACCGCACGTCTTCGTCAGACGTTTGTTGGTCAGGTCGGATATGCCGCCGTCAGCATTGTGACGAACCATCCGAAAGCAACGGCCAACCTCAAAGGCTACCGTTATCAAGAAAGCCGTATCGGCATGGTCTGGAACCTAAATCTGCGGCCCGGTCGCTATAGCTTAGAAGTCGATTATCCCGGTGGGATCAAGCGCGAAGAGGCATTTGAAGTCGGTGCTTTTGCGCGAAAGACTTTGGTCTTGAATCCCCCAAGCAGCGCAACCCAAGTGACGATCGTCACCAACGCCGAAGATGCCCTGATCCAGATCGAGGGCGGCAAGCTACAAAGCCCCGCGATATCACGCGGAGCCTTGTGGACAAAAAAACTGGAACCCGGCAGCTATACCATCAAAGTGACCTATCGCGGCCAACAGCCTACAGAGAAGGGCTTTTCCATCGAAGCAGGGCAATCCTTGGCCTTTGTCTTCAATCCGCCCGGGCCTCCCGCACTCCAAATCCTGACCAAACCCGACGGCGTATCGGTGTTTGTGGATGGACAATATCGAGGCAAAACCGATCTGCGGATCGATGTCAAAGAAGGCACACGCGAGATCATCTTGCGGCGCACCTGCTACCTGCCCGAAAAACGCACCGTGACGACCGAAGCCAACAAAGAAAAACGCATCGCTCTCGATATGAAACGCGATCCCGCCTATATCCGATGGCAAGACAGCCAAAAAGGATTGCGTGGACGGCAGATCTTCGGGTGGTCGATGTTGGCAGGGGGCTTGTTGATCGGCGGTGTCGCAGGAGCGATGCACGGTGTCGCAAGCGCCAAACACGCCGAAGCCCAAGACGTGCGACAAACGAACTTCACGGCTTATCAGGGATTTGCACGTGAAGGAAACACATTTCGCACAGTGGGGCATGTGGGCGTCGGAGTCGGAGGAGCCGCCTTGATCGCAGGAGTGGTGGGCCTTGTCATGGCACAATCCACCCCACTGTCCGAAGTTCCTTGCGAAGTCCGCCTCAAAGACGAATAAGCATCGTATCTGCCTGAATTGGAGTGGAAACCATGTTGTTTCGATGGGTTGTATCGATTGTGTTGTTCGGGGCTTGGTTGGGAGCTTCGACCTCTTGTTATCTCGACCCAGACACCCAGTGTCTGGTCGATTCCGATTGCCGCCCCAACTTCTTGTGCAAAGACAAGCGTTGTGTCTGCCGCCAAGGACTCGAACAATGCGGTGTGGATTGTGTCGATCTGAAAACCAGCGCAAACCATTGTGGCGCTTGCAACAACGTTTGCACAGGAAGCACCCCGCGATGCGCTTGCCCAAAAGAAGATGCAAAATGTGAAAAGGCCGCAGCCAAGCCCAGCTGCACAGCGGGATGCCCGACAGGGCAAACCGACTGCGGAACTGCCTGTGTCGCAGACTTTGCCTCCAACAACGATCACTGCGGACAGTGTGGAGTAGTTTGCACTGGAGACTACCGATGCGGGGAAATTACGGGTCCATCGGGCCAAGCCCAAATCAAGTGTATGTGTCCATCAGGAACCGAAGATTGCGGCAGCGTCTGCGTGAACAAAAAGACCAACAAAGACCATTGCGGCTCTTGCAACAATGCCTGCGCTGCCGGCCAAGTCTGCCTCAACAGCACATGCTCGATCTGCCCCACTGACCAACGATGCGGCTCGGAATGTCCCGACAAGAAGAGCGATCCCGCCCATTGCGGGGACTGCGAGATAAAATGCGACGCAGGCCAAGACTGCTGCGATGGCAAGTGCGTGAATACCAAGACCGATCAGACCTACTGTGGCTCTTGCACCACCAAATGCCGCAGTGATCAGATGTGCGATACCAACGTCTGCAAGTGCATGGGTGGCAAAGAAAATTGCCCTGCCCCTATCAATGCTTGTGTGGATGTTTTAACGGACGCCAAAAACTGCGGTCAATGCGAAAAGATCTGTCCCCAAGACAGCCCCGTGTGCGTCGAGGGGATCTGCTGCAAAACAGGCGAAAAAGCCTGTGCTTCGGGCAGCGGAAAGATCTGCGCAGACCTCAACAAAGATCCCGATAACTGCGGAACTTGCGGAACCTCTTGCAACGGGCAGATCTGCGAGGGCATGGCCTGTAAAAAATGCACCAGCGACAGCCAATGCGCCAGCGGCCTAACTTGCGACAGCGCAAGCGGACGTTGTTTGTGCGGTTCTGGCTGCAACTGGCTCAAGTCTTTGGGGACAAGCAAAGCCAGCGTCTGGACTTTGGGTGTGGCAGTCAGCCCAAGCCAAGACGTGTATATCGGCGGCGAATTTTCTGGAACCATCCGCACCGAAAAAGGCGACACCTACGTATCGCAAGGAGCGGCCACCAACCTGTTTTTTGCGCGATTAGATTCGGCAGGCCGCCTCAAATGGTTCCGCTCCATCCAAGCGACAGGTGCCACCTCGATCATCGAATCCAAGCGTGTTCGGCTGGCTGTCGGTTCCGACGAGCATCTGTATGTAGCCACTACCATCAGCGGAGCCAAAGATACGAAGATCACGGTAGATACGGGTGTTCCGCAACTCTCTTTGCGTGGAGGTTCGGATATCTTTGTTGGAAAGCTCGATAGCAACGGAAAGTGGTTGTGGGCACTCTCGACAGGCGGAGAAGGCGAAGACTACGCAAACGGCCTCGCCTTGGGATCCAACAAAGTCTACATCGCTGGGCGTTTCCAAAAAACCGCAGCCTTCGGCACCATAACACTGGTCGCCAAAGACAACACGGGCAAACCTGCCCCCTCAGATCCCGGGTTATTTGTTGCGATCATCGATCCCGCAGGAACATTCACCAACGCGATCACGATCAACGGAAAAAGTGAAGCAAGAGACATCGTGGTGGATAGCGTTGGAAACGCCTATATCACAGGGAAGTGCAATAGCGGGGATTTTGACGGCTTCAAAACCCAAACAGCAGGCGATTCCATTTTCGTTGCCAAGATCGACAACACGCTTAAGTTTTCGTGGGTGCAAGCGGGCCTAGGTGGTGGAGATGGGAAAGCCTTGGCTTTGCGTACAGGGGTCGGCGTCGAAGTCGCAGGAACTTACGCAGGATTTATCAAGTTCGGGGAAAAAGACTT
>CAUJFU010000437.1 GCA_963169055.1 Myxococcota bacterium | reverse complement strand
TTACCCGCAGCGTTGATCTCGGAACCACCTGAAGAACAGTTGGCGACGCGTGCGGATTGGGAACGTGTGGAGCGGGGCTGGCGGCGTTCGTATTGGTGGCAGACGTGGGGCGTGATGTGGTTTTTGTTGTTGGGTGCGGTCGGAGCGGGCGGTTGGTGGGGATGGGAGCGTTGGACAGAGGTTCCTGTACCTCGTGCGGCCTATTACGACGAGGAACAAGAGAACAACGATACGATGGAAAGGGCGACGCCGATCCGCCTCGGGGCGTGGGTGAAAGGCGAGCTGGGTCGGCGATTGAGTGACTCGTCGTCAGATCGCGATTGGTTTACGTTTGAGATCCCCGAAGGAAAGGCGCAAAGTGTCGCGATCCGTCTCAAGCCGCCTGCTGCGTTGGACGTGGAATTGGGTCTGTATCGGCAGCGTACCCGTCAAGAAGAGGGCAAGCGTTTTCGAGAACCCGAAGAACTGATCTCGATCAACAACGCACGAAGGGGCGGAGAAGAGCGCTTGTTGGGCTATCGATTGGAGGCGGGGCGTTATGATGTGTTGGTGCGGGAGTTAGTGGTGATGGGCGAACCACCGCAAGAATACAAAGGAGCGTATCGTCTGCGCGTCGATCGGGTGGTGCTAGAAAAGCACGCAGAGATCGAGCCGAATGATCAATTTGCGTTGGCGAACCAAGCGCCTGAAAAAGAGTTGGCGCGTGGATATCACGATCGGGCGGGCGATATCGACTTTTGGTATTTTGAGACCAAGAAAAAACAAGAGCAGCGGTATCGGCTGCGATTTTTTGGTGTGGCGGGCGTGACGGTGGATTTTGCGGTGTTGGATGAGGGCGGACAGCCCCTGCGTTTTTGGGCGCGAAACAAGCGGATACGGCGCAAAGGAACCACCGCGATGTCGTTGCGAACGGATCTATTTTTTTCGGCCAAAGGCCGCGTATTCGTGCGGATCTTGGCAAAAGAAGGCTACCACTTGGAGATGCCTTATGCGATGCGTTTGATGACGCGTTAAATGGCAGAACAGGGGTGGTTCACTTGCAGGTGAGCATAAAGCGCCCAGCAGCGGGGGGAACGGTATAAGAAGAGTCGTTGTCTTCGAGAAACCCCGAGAAAAAAAGCAGCGTGGGTCGTTTGGCGAGTCCTTGGGCGGATTGCGCGGCGAGTTGGCAGGGGACGCGCCATGCTTGAGAGAGTTGGGGGGGGTATTGTGTCGGGTCGCCGAGTTCGATGTTGAGGGTCTCTTGTGTTTTTTCGTTGGGGTTGGTGGAGAGGTGACAACGAGCAGATAGCGGGGCTTGGGGATCTTGTCGTTCGCATTGCTCGAAAGCAAGGGGAAGACGGAGGACGGGGATCTCGATGTAATTTTTCTGCCGCAGTTGGGTCAGGATCTCAGCGCGTGTCATCTCAGGATTGGGTTTGTCTGGAGCGTTGGGGGCGACCGCAGAACTTGGATCGAAGACCAATTGGACACGGCGCAAGGTGACACGACCATAGCAAGCGTCCACTTTGAGGATTGCGCGGAGGTTGGATACATCGAACTGAACAGGGGTTGTATCGCTACCGAGGGTGACCGTGAGAGTGCCTTCGGGTTGAGAAGAGATGAAAGAGTTCGGGCAACAGCGGCAACCTTGGAAGGTGAAAAGCAAGAGTCCAAACGACAAGGCGAATAGACGCCAGCGACGCTGTAGAAAAACCGAAGAGAAAAAGTGAATGTCTCGAAACATCGGGCCTAACTTTGGAAGGAGGGCTGCCATCTAAAACCAAAAGATCAGGGCAAGCCAAGATGAGGAAGTGTCGCTTTGGAGTGAGATCGCTTTGACCCCACAAAACCATCGAGCACCCCACAAAACCACCGAGGATTTTTATTGAAATTCAACGCGCAAGAGTTGTTCGCCGATGATCAAGACATCGTTGTGTCGGAGGTGGTGTTCTTTGCGGATGCGGATGAAGGTTCCATTGCGGCTGCCGAGGTCTTCGAGGGCATACTGGCCGTTTAGGAAAGAGATACGAGCGTGGATGGCGGAGATGTAGCGATCACCCGGGAAGGTGATCTGCCCGCGTTCACGGCCCATGTCGACTTGTTCGCCGCCGAGCAAGATCGCGTTTCCGCGTTTTCCGCCCGAGATCAATTGCATGACGCGGCCCCAGTATTGGCTATAAGGGCTTCCCCAAACAGGAGATGGGGCGTCGGAGTGCGGATCAAAGCCGTCTTCATCGGGAGGAGGGGCTTGGATCTTTTCAAAGAGAAAAAGCTGTTTACCGATCAGCATGGCGTCGTTGTGTTCGAGGGGTGTTTTTTCACGGAGACGGAGGAAAAGGCCGTTGAGGCTGTTTTCATCGCGAACGGTCATGCTGTTGCTGGAGGTGCGTTGAAAGGTTGCGTGGAGGGGAGAGACGTAGGGATCGTCGAGGAAAAGAATATTCCCTTGTTGGCGTCCGATGCGTGTGATATCCGGTTTGAGGGGATAGGTTCCCCCTTCTTGGCCGTTAGGCAGAAGGAGGACAAGACGTGCTAGAGAATCGCTCATCGTTTTTTTACCTCAGGCATGGGGCGAAAAGCATCGTGTACAACACGCGAGAGAGTGTTTGGGGTGGAACCTAGCACAAAACAGAAAACGAAGGGTAGGGGGAAAGAGTGATCAAGGGTGTGGAATGTGCGGTGGGATGGTGTGTTTGGGATAAAAAGAGGGTTATTTTAAGGGGCGTATCGTTTGATCTCGACTTCTGTTGGGCGAAAGACTTTGTCTTGGAATCGGAAGCCTTGGCGAAAGATACGGGATATCTGTTGATCTTCGTTGGTGTGTGGGGTGTGGACTTCTTGGAGAGCGCGGTGGGAGGTGGGGTCAAACAGATAGCTATGGATGTCGATGGGTTCGAGTCCCTGTTCTTTGAGGGTGGAGAGTAGGCGTTCACGGAATCCCGAAGCTTCGAGAACAGCGGGGTGATGTTCGCCGTTGGTGTCCCAAAGGGAGCGGTAACGGAGGTCTACATAGTCAAAGAGCAAGAGCAGATCTTGGAAGATCGCGTAGAGGGCTTGAAAGCGTGTTTCTTCGCGATCGGTGTCGAGTTCAGCGCGCAAACGCTCGATGGATCGGCGGAGTTCGCTATTTTCTTCTTGTTGTTTTTGTGCGAGGGTGCGTTGTTCGGTTGCGATATCGAGGAGTTCGCGGAGCTGGGTTTGTTGCTCCGTCATGGATTGTTGAAGGGAAGCGATGGCGTGATGGGCTTGGGGGTCGAGGGGAGCTTGGGGGGGTTGTGGGATGGGGGTGGCGGCGGTGTGCTCGTGAGAGGAAGCTTCGGTGGTTTCGTGGAGTTCGCGGCTGTCGTGTCTTGTGTGTATCGGGCGTGATGGTGGAATGGCGTGGAGTTCGCGGCTGTCGTGTATCGGGCGTGGAGGGGGGATGGCGTGGAGTTCGCGGCTATCGTTCCTTGGGGGGGTGTGTAGTTCGCGGCTTGCGTGTGGATCGTGGAGCCCGTTGGTGAGGGGGGCGTCGTGAGCATGGTTGTGATGGAGTTGACGGAGTTGCTGGAGTTCATCATCGAGATAGTTGGTGTCTGCGTCGCGGAGATCGTGTTCGTCGTAGTGGAGATCGTCTTGGCTGTAGTGATTGGAGAAGTCGGAACCATGGGTGGGATCGGGTTGTGCGTGGCTATCGTAGGTGGGTGGATCTTGGGTTTCGTCGGCGTAGGCTTGAAGATCGGGGGGAGTACGGGATTCGGCAGGGGAGAGGGGGGCGCGTCCGAGTGTTGCGGCGAGGGGTGCGGGGATGGCGTTGGGAGCGGCATCTTGTTCGTTGACTTGGGGAGCGGGAACGACGAGTGGTTTTTTGGGTTGAGGAGGGGCGTGGAGGCGCGAGTTGGCGAGGGTTCGTTCGTTGGGTTCGGGAGATAGGAGTGGGTGGTTGTAAACAGGGAGATCAGGTTGAGGTGGAGGGATTTTTGGGTTGTTGGTTTGGTTGAGGATCTCTTGGACTTGGGGGGCGTTTTGGATGTGCGAGACCACGCGCTTGCTTTGATCGGGATCTTGCATCTCTTTTTTGAGGATGTCAGGTAGCTGCATTCCGGGGATGGTATGTTCGGAAAACTCGGGTAGTTCTTGTTGGAGAGACAGGGGCGTGCTTTGAGGGCGGTTGTTTTGTGGGATGGAGGCTTCTTCAAAGACGCTTTGCCATTCGTCCGGTAAATCGGGGCTAGACGGCGAAGCGGGTCGCGAATCACCCCGCTTCGCCGCCAAAGGCTGCGGTGTGACGGGCTCAAGGCCGACAGGGATCATCTCACCATTGGGACCTTCTTCGAGCAAGATCTTTCGCCATTCGGTGGGGGCTTCTTGCACAGGATGATGATCGCGTTTTGGTTTGTTCATGTCTAATCGCCTCGTGTCTGCGGTGGGTGCGAGAGCCGCCTTGTATTGAAACTGCGTTTGAACTGCCTAAGGCTTGGAGACGTCGTCCAACCCTCGAAGATTCAGAAGAGTTGTTGTGTCGTTTTTGGGGGCGGCTCGTCCTCGAAGATCAGAAGAGCCGTTGTGTTGCTTTTGGGGGCCGACGGTTGTTGTGTTGCGCAAGCAAAGCAGCGCCAAGATAACAAAGCGTATGCGATCTTGCAACGCGTCGGCGTTCGGATGGGAAGACGCTTGATGGAGCACTCGACCGATCTGTCTGGAAGGCGCGATCTGGGAACGTGCCGAAGCTTGGACGAAAGAGAGCGGTGGGTGGCGGGGCCTCGCACCAAGGCGGGGCCTGTGTTGGGCGAAAAAAATCAGCAAGGGTCTTGATTGTTTTGGAGGGTTGTTGTTGAGTTAGAAGTTGGCGAAACCTGTACGGAAAGGGCGCGTATGTTTGGCGTGTGAAAGACGCACAAACCAAAGCACCACACGGGAAGGCAAAAGCTTGATGAGATAAGCGCGTAGGATAGGGCGAAACCATGGCACAACAAACCGAAATGAACCTGCGTGCCTTGACAGAGCGGCTTCGTGAGAAAGCGCGGCGCAAGGTACCCGAAGCAGATGTCGAAGATCTCGTACAAGACGTGTTGGTCGTGTTGGTCGAAAAAGCACAGTCCAACCAGATCAGCGCAATCCAACCCTACGCGGAAGGGATCTTGCGTCATTTGATCTACGACTACTACCAAAAACGGGCCGAACATAAGGTTCCTTTGGATGGAAAAGATGCGGAAAGCCTCGATGTTTCGCCAGAACAGCGGGTCTTTTGGCAGCGTCATCTGCGTGTGGTGCGCGAGGTCTCCCGAGAAAATCCTGTCGACGAAGCACTTTTGCACGAACACTTCCTTTCGGGAGCGCCTTTGCGCGAGGTGGCTTCGGAACTTGGCGTCTCTGCGGGGGTCGTCAACGGTCGGCTGTTTCGCTTTCGTCAAAAACTCTTGCAGCGCGTTGGACAGCTTTTCACGGTGAGCATGGCGCTGGGAGTGGGACTGTGGAGTCGGGCAAGTCGGGCGCTGTTTGTTGGACGCCTTCATCACGCGACCTCTTGGACTGTGGCTTTGTTGTCTGTGACTTCGGCGGGGACATGGTGGGCGCAATACGCTCCCGAAAAGCGGTTGGGGTTTCCCTCTGCGTCCCAAACTTCCTTCGCTCGCTTCGATCACAACACGATCGCAAAGCACGAAGGATCTCTCGCTTCTCCACCCCTTTCCAAACCACCCGAACACTCGGGCGGAATCTCTCTTTCTGCTGGATCGCAGTCTTCGATCTTTTTTCGTGGGCGATCCTCTGCTTCGGTCGGAGAATGGGGATGGTGGGGGGCTTATCAAGCCCCACAGGCTCGTGGGTTATCCGAGACTTCTCTGTCTGCACTTTCTTCTTCTCTACATCCCCAAAACCCCCTTGCCTTGGCGAATTTCTTTTCGGGAGCTGCTTTCTTGACGCAGTCTCGCTCCGCACGCAGTTCTCGGTTTGAACCGAATGATCCTTCTTTCGCAATGGGTGGAACCCACGCTACGACAGGCCGTGATCTGCCCCTAGGCCGCACAACTGCTTCTCGGGATGGGCAGCCATCCAGCGATCCACACCATCCCAACACCCAAACCAAAGAACCTCTCCCCAACCAAGATCCCAAATCTTCTACAAAAGAACCGCAAAACCCGAACAATCCGACCGATCCCGTGAAGCCGACCGATCCCAAACATCCGACAAATTCCAACTCATCCGATGCGCGTCAGTCTTTTTGCATCAAGCGCGATGGACGGCTCTATCGGTGCGATCAAGGCGGTCAACTCGGCGAAGACGTCAGCGGTGGAAACCAAAGCTCTTTCCAATGCGGCGGGGACACTTCATGTCGTCGGATGGTCAATGGCGAACAAGCGGGCGAATCCCCCGTTGGCCCCGCGCTGATCGTCGGCCAACAAAAAGCGCTGATCGTTGCGGGCGAAAACCGTTATCGTGAAAGTTACGATCAAGGCCGTACATGGTCCGATCCTGAAACGCCCCCACAGCCCGATGCTTTGCTTAAACAAGCCGTGTTTGTCCTGAACCAACGCGGAGAGATCTGGCAGCGTGATATCGCAAAACAAACGTGGGCTTTGTTGCGCTCGGCCCACGAAAACGCCGAATTGCGCGTCCATCTCGATGCGCGGGGTGGCTTGTGTTTTGAAGATTCCGTTGATTTTCGCTATGAAACCCGCATCCCGGGCATCGACCCCGTGGCTACACCCCAACGTGGCGGCCTTAACGCTGACCCGGGCTTCAACGCACCAAACATGCCGACACTTCGCCCCTTGCATATCCCTGATATCACACGCACCACCCTTCCTTCACCCACCGAACTTCCGCAAGGGTTGCCGCTTCCCCTTCCTGCGCCTCAAAAACAAACAACCATGCCCGTTTTACCGCACTGATCCGTTTGCGTTCCGTTTCCTCGGAGGTTTGAATGCGTTCCTTTCGCTTTCTTTGTTTCGCTTTTTTGCTGATCTCTTCGTTGATGTGGGGGTGCGAAGGATGTGAGATCCAAGAAGCCTCCACAACACTCAAGGTTCCCTTTGAAGACAACTTTGATCGCCCTTCGCTTGGGGCGATGTGGTCCTCGGAAATGGCGGGGCGTTGGCGAATTCAGTTCGACGAACGCACCAAACAGGGCCGCTTGTGTGTCGAGCAAGCCCGCAACAATCCCTTGTTTTTGCGCGGAGCGTTGCCTCGCGATGTCGTCGTGGAGTTCGATGCTTACGCACAAGAAAAAGACGGCGATGTCAAGATCGAGTTGTTCACCGACGGTCGCTTTCATGCGACAGGCTACGTTCTGGCTCATGGTGGCTGGCACAACGCGATGTCGATCATCGATCGACTTGGTGAACACAACCGCGATTGTTCCGCCAAAGAACAAAATGCCCGCGCCAACTGCCGCCGATGGACACGCCGTGAGAAAGTCATCATCGGAAAAGGCCATCACTGGAAGGTGATCCGCCACGGTGAAAAGCTGCTGTGGTATCTCGATGGCAAGCTGTTTATGCGTTATGACGATCCCCAACCCCTCGAAGGAAAAGGCCACCAGTTCTTTGCTTTCAGCAATTGGATCGCTCACGTCTGCTTTGATAACCTGACCATCCGACCGTATGCTCCCGAAACGGCACGAAAAGAAGCACCCGCTCCTTCTCCTGCTCGCTCTATCGCTACCCCTTCTCCTGCGCCTGTCCCTTCGACACCTTCTGATCCTGCACCTTCTGATCCTGCGCCTGCTTTTGTTGCGCCGTCCGCTGTGCGCTCTGGTGCGGTCTTGGTTCCTGCGCAGCCCAAGATCCACGTCCAGTCCAATTCGCAACCCCTTCGCTTGCACAATGCGGATCGTTTTCGACACCTCGGCATCCAACGCTTGCAAACCCCCCTCCAAGCGCGCCCCGCACTACAAGCACAACCGACCCCCCAGCGATAGCCGATATCTTGGAGCTTTGGACGAATGGGGTCTCGCTTTTTCTTCGTAGGCTGCACAAGATAAGGCGAAGTGTATCGAGAAGAACGCGAAGCGTATGCCGCCCAACACCACGCAACCCAATCCACCCGAAGACGGCGATGCGCACACCATCCAACACCATGCAAGCCAATTCACGGCAAGGCGCCCTGCTTTGATCAGACCGACGAGGTGGTCACTTGAAATTCTTCGATGATGACGGAAAAAAAGGGTGGTTTGAACGTGGCCGAAACCGACCGCGTATCCGCGAAGAACTGCCGATCTTGCCTCTCCGCAACACGGTGATCTATCCCGGCGTCGTGATCCCGCTCACCATCGGTCGCGAATCCAGCCTACGTCTCATCGACGATGCCGTCGAAGCCGATCGCATCATCGGTATCGTCGGGCAACGCGACCCTGATGTCGATGATCCCGATAGCAGCGAACTCTACAGCATGGGGACCGCCGCGCAGATCTTGCGTGTAATGAAGGTCAGCGAAGATTCCAAAAATCTGATCGCCCACGTCCAAGGGCTGCAACGTCTTCGCGTCGTTCGCTATGTTCAGCGACGCCCCTATCTTCGAGCCCGTGTGCAGCTTATCGAAGAACGCCCCGACGAAGACCTCGAATCCCGCACGCTCTTTTCTTCTCTCCAAGAATCCGCGCTGCGGATCATCGAGCTTTCTCCGCACATCCCCCAAGAAGTCTCCGCCGTCGTCCAAAATATGGAGTCCCCGGGTTATCTTGCTGATCTCGTGGCCGCTTACCTCAATATCCCCATGCCCGAAAAAGAAGAGATCCTCGAAACCGTCGAGATCAAGCCCCGTCTCCAAAAGGTTCTCGGCTTTGTGCGAAAAGAGCTTCAGATGTTGGAACTCAACTTTCGCATCCAAAACCAAGTCAAGGGCGAATTGGACAAAAGCCAGCGCGAGTATTACTTGCGCAAGCAGTTAAAAGCCATCAAGAAAGAGCTCGGCGAAGAAGAAGACGAGATGGAGGAAGTCGACGAATTCCGCCGCCAAATCAAAGCCGCCAAAATGCCCGAAGATGTAGAAAAAGAAGCCCTCAAAGAACTTGGGCGACTTTCGCGTATCCCCCCACAATCCGCCGAATATACGGTCTCTCGGACGTATATCGAATGGATGATCGATCTGCCTTGGTCTGTGACGACCGAAGATTCCCTTGAGATCGGGCGCGCTCGCGATATCCTCAACGAAGATCACTACAGCCTCGACAAGATCAAACGGCGGATCTTGGAATACCTCGCCGTGCGTAAACTCAAAAATGATATGCGTGGGCCGATCTTGTGCTTTGTTGGGCCTCCCGGGGTCGGCAAGACCTCGCTTGGCAAATCGATTGCGCGGGCGATGGGACGGAACTTTGTGCGTGTTGCGCTTGGCGGCGTCAAAGACGAAGCCGAGATCCGTGGGCATCGCCGAACCTATGTCGGCGCTCTGCCCGGGCGCGTGATCCAAGGCGTCAAAAAAGCCAAAAGCAACAACCCTGTCTTTGTCTTGGACGAGATCGACAAACTCAGCCAAGACTTTCGCGGTGATCCCGCCTCCGCTCTGCTCGAAGTCCTCGATCCCGAACAAAACAACTCTTTCTCTGATCACTACCTCGAAGCTGCTTTCGATCTCTCCAAAGTCATGTTCATCGCCACCGCCAACCAACTCGAACCGATCCCTCCGCCCCTGCGCGACCGCATGGAGATCATCGAGATCCCCGGATACACCGAAGAAGAAAAGCTACACATCGCAGAGCGTTTCTTGATCCCCAAACAACACCGCGATCACGGCCTCCAAGACGGTCACATCACTTTTACCAAAAAAGCCGTCCGTACCGTCTGCCGCGCCTACACCCGCGAAGCGGGCGTCCGCAATCTCGAACGCCAGATCGCCTCGATCTGTCGAGCCGTTGCGATGCAAGTCGCCGAATCCAACACCGAACCCCGCACCGTCGATAGCGCCGACGTTGAAACCTACCTCGGCCCCGCCAAGTTTTTCTCCGAGATGTCCGAACGACTGAACGAAACGGGCATCGCTACGGGCCTTGCATGGACGGCGGCGGGGGGAGAGCTTCTATTTATCGAAGCCACCCGCATGATCGGCAAAGGTCAATTGCTCTTGACTGGCCAGCTTGGCGACGTGATGAAAGAATCCGCTCAAGCTGCCCTTTCTTATATCCGCTCCAATGCTCCGCTGCTTGGGGTGGATGCGCGCTTTATGGAAAATCACGATCTACACATCCACGTCCCCGCTGGTTCTGTTCCCAAGGACGGACCTAGCGCAGGCGTCACGTTGTTTGCTGCCCTTGTTTCGCTGTTGACGGGTCGTAAGGTTCGCTCAGATATCGCCATGACGGGCGAGATCACGCTGCGCGGTTCCGTCTTGCCTGTCGGTGGTATCAAAGAAAAGATCTTGGCGGCCCATCGCGCCGACGTCAAAGTGATCTTGTTGCCCGACAAAAACAAAAAAGACCTCGTCGAAGTCCCCGAAGAGATCAAAGCACAGATCCAATTCCACTTTTTGCAACACCTCGACGACGTTGTCCGCGAAGCCCTTGAAAAACAATCCCCCGAAACACGGCCTCTTGCGCACGTCCTCCAACCCACCGACGGGATGCCCGCTCTTGCCAGCGATCCCGACCCCCTCCCGAATCCCGAGCCCCCCCCAAAAAACAAAAGCGCCCGCCGCTAACTACCGAACTCACACAGCGGACAATCACCCCCGTGTTCGCGGTGCTTCAAGCGACAGGGTCGTTTGTGTAAAAATTGTCGATCTCTGCGCCAATACGGGGTCATGGGGCGACAGTCTATGGCGGGGTTTGGGGCAAAGCCCCACAAACGTTCCCACCAAACAAACGTTCCCACCAAACAAATCACTCCTGCACCATCCAAAAGATCAAAGCGAAGGTGATTTTTGTTCGTCATCCTCGTCTTCGTCGACGCCCATCTTGCGGCTGAGAAAGCGAACGAAGTCGGGCATCGCAATGGTGCCGATGTAGCGGTGATCTTGATCGAGCACGACAAGGCGACTGCTTTGTTGGCGGTTCATTTGCGTGACGGCTTGGAGGGCATCGCTTTCGCTGTCGATGGTCAACTCGGGCGGACAGGGCTTGAGGATGGCGCGTAGCGTATTTTCGGGCCATTCGTGTGGAGCGAGGGTGTGAATGTCATCGACGCGCACGCAACCCATGAGCGTTTGTGTGTGTGGATCGACGATCGGATAGAGGTTGTGCGGCTCTTTTTCGACGTATTGCTCGAAAAATTGTTGGAGGGAGAGGTAGCTTGGCAAGCAGTCGTCGTGTTGTCGGATAAACGGGCGGATCGGTTCACCACGCAAAATCTCCCGCAAGCGCATCCGATGGTACGCTGCAACACTGGCGTTGCGCATAAAGATCCCGAGCAAAAACCACCAAAACGCTTGTACATAATTTTGGTATGCAAAGAGTTGGATCAGTGACAGGCCGATCATTAGCGAACCAAAGCCACCGCCAAGATGGGCTGCGATCCGCGTGGCCCAAGGCAAGTCACCGCGCCAATACCACAGCAACGCCCGCAACATCCGCCCCCCATCGAGCGGAAAGGCCGGAATCAAGTTGAAGACCGCCAACAAGCCATTGAGCCAACCAAGGTATCGGCACAGCCCCTCGACCGACTCGGGCCAGATCTGTTGGAGACTCAACATATATAGGCCGTAGAATCCGCCCGCGAGCGCGAGACTCGCCGCAGGCCCTGCCGCTGTCACCCAAAACTCCGCCCAAGCGTGCGGCGGTTCGTCCTCGATCTCCGCCACCCCACCAAAGATAAACAGCGTAATGCTGCGGATGGAAAGCCCGTAGTGACGGGCCACCACCGCGTGTGCTAATTCATGCAGCAAGATCGACAGCACAAAGCCCACCGTCCCCAACACCGCCATCCATGTGTACGTCTCGGCGGCCAGTTGTTCATACCAGCTCGGAAACAATCCACGCGAAAGCGACCAACCCAACAACAAGATCAAAAACAGCCAGCTCAAGTCGACTTGGATTGGGAAGCCCAACAGCCGAAAAAGAGTGATGCGTTTGGAGAACATCGTGACGATCTTTCCACGCTCCATTCGAGCGTTTGCGTAAGAGAGGCGGTTGATCAGGTTGATCGTGCGCGACCTTGGAAACCTTTGCGTGCGGTGTTAGCATGCGAGCGCGCAGGCGTCGGGGTGCGGAGGATCGCACACTCGCCGCCGCGATTCATCAAAAATCCATCGCAAGCGTAAGGCGCGTGGACGGGCTACGCAAGCGAAGAAGGAGCGGAGGTCATGGCGAGTAGAGGTGCGAGGCGTGGTGTGCGTTGGGCTGTGGGGATGGCGTTCTTTTTCTCTGGCCTCAGTAGTCTCGTCTTGGAAAACTTGTGGGTGCGGATGCTGACGTTGGTGTTTGGCGGTTCGACCCTTGCGATCGTCACGGTGTTGACGGCATTTATGAGCGGTTTGGCTTTGGGCAGTGCGATCTCTGCGCGTTATGCGGATCGTTTGCAGCGCCCTGTCTTTGTGTACGGTTTTTTGGAGTGCGGCGTGGCCTTGTATGCGCTGTTGATCCCGTGGATGGTGGGATGGTTGCCTCTTGTCTACCAATGGTTGCCCGAAGATCTCTCGTCAGGGGCCATGGCGTTTTTGCGTTTTGCCTTGTGTTTTGGGATCTTGTTGTTGCCGACCACATTGATGGGAGCGACGCTTCCTGTGTTGAGCCGATTTTTTGTACGAGATCGCCAAAGTGTCGGGGCGGATGTCGGCATCTTGTATAGCTTGAATACTTTTGGGGCGGTCTTTGGGGCGTTTAGCGGCGGATTTTTGTTGATTCCGTTGTTGGGGATGCAGCACACCTTGGGCTGGGTCTCAGGCGTGTTGTTGGCCCTTGCTGTGGTCTTGATGGTGGTGGGCTTGCGCCTTCCCGCCCTCATCCCTGAAACCTCGGGTGCTGCTCAAAAAACGCCGCTCTCGCAGCGAGACATCGAACAGGCCGAGCAGAAACATCCGAAACAAGACGCCTCGCAAGATACGACGAAACAGGCCGAACGAGACATCGATCAGGCCGAGCAGGAGCGGGTGGAACGAGAGGCCGAACGAGAGGCCGACGAATGGAATCAGGCGTTTCACGGTGAGCGCAAGGTGTACGAAGCCTCGTTGTTTCGGCGTTTGCGTGGCGTGGTGTTGGGGACGTTGGCCTTGACGGGAGCCTTGGCGATGGTTGCTCAAGTGATCTGGTCGCGGGCGTTGGCGATGGTGATCGGTTCATCGACGTATGCTTTTACGTTGATCTTGGTGGTGTTTTTGGTGGGATTGGCGGGGGGAGCGGCGTGGGGTTCTTGGTTGGCGCGGCGGGTGGGCGATGTGGTGTCGGTGTGGTCGCAGATGCTTGTTGCGACGGCGCTGACGGTGGGATTGGGTGTGTTGTTAATGGATCAGTTGCCTGTGATCTTTATCGCCTTGGTGATCGATATCGCCCACAACGTCGATGCGGTTTTGTTGTTTGCGATCAAGGCGGCTGTTTCAGCGATTCCGATCTTGATTCCAACGTTTTTGATGGGAACGTTCTTTGCGTTGGGCTTGGCGGTGTACACGCAAGATCAAGGCGAAGGGGTGGGATGGAGTGTGGGGTATGTGTACTTTTTTAACACCGTTGGATCGATCATTGGGTCGGTGTTGGCGGGGTTTGTGATCATCCCGTGGCTGGGCTTGCAGGGGGGCTTGGCGTTGTGTGTGGCCTTGTATCTGGTGTGTGCATTTGCGCTGGTGTGGGCGGTTCAGCACGAACAACGCCTTGTGATCGGTTTGTTTTTGGTGTTTGGCGGGGTGGGCATCTTCTTTGTTCCGCCTTGGCATACGGGCAAGATGGGTTTGGGGATGTTTCGTTTATCGCGTCTGCGCTCAGTGGATTACAAGACGGCGACCCGTCCGGGGGCTGTGTTGTTTTACCGCGAAGGCATCAGCGCCACCGTCTCTGTTGAAGGCACCGATACGCATCGCGCACTCAAAGTCAACGGAAAGACCGATGCTTCCAATATCGGCGATCGTTCCACACAGATCAGCGTCAGCGCACTTCCGATCATCGCACACGGAAACGCCCAAGATGTCGCCGTGATCGGATGGGGTTCGGGGATGACGGTCGGGGCTGCCCTGAAGTTTCCGCTGCGTAGCCTTGTCGCCGCTGAACTCGAACCTGCCGTCGTCGAAGCCTCCAAACTGTTCGAGCCTTGGAACTTTTTTCCTCTACGCGACAAGCGCTTGCGCTTGCTCTACAACGACGGTCGCAACTTCTTGGCCGCAACTCGCCAACAATTTGACGTGATCGTCTCCGAACCCTCGAATCCTTGGATGAGTGGTGTCGCCAATCTCTTCACCCAAGAATACTTTCAGATCGCACGCAAACGCTTGAAAAAAGGCGGGATGCTCTGCCAATGGGTCCAACTCTACGAACTTTCCTACGATAACATCATCTCGATCTTGCGCTCGGTGAACTCCGTCTTTCCGTATGTACAGCTTTATGAAGTCGAAACCGACAGCTACGACACCTTGTTGCTTGCCTCGATGACACCGTTTCGCGTACCGATGCGCCGCTACGCAACGCTGCTAAAAGATCCCCGCTACAAGGAGCTTTTGGGACAAGCCAAGGTCTACACCGCCCACGATCTCTTGCCCCGCTTTATGGTGGGAGAGCGAGAGATCCAACGTTTGCTCAAGACCAGCAAAGCCCCGATCAATACCGATGCACACAACCGCCTCGAATTCACCGCTCCGCTCGATCTTGTCCGTGGGTCAAGCATCAAGGTGTTTGCGGAGTTTCAAAAGCAGGTCAACTTGGTGGGGCGGCGCTTTGATTCCTACCTTGCCCCCGAAGTCTTTGGCAAAACGCAGCCCGAACGTGCGCTGTTTTGGAACGAGACCGCACGAGCCATGCTGCGATATGGCTCTTTTCGACGCGCTCGGAAAGCCCTCAAAACAGCCACTTCCTTGGCAGCCAAGATGCCCGCGATCCTCGATACTTCCCGACTGTTGCGCCTGATGGAGAACAAAGAAGAAGCCCCCGATCTGCCCACCGAGTTGCCCACCACCCGTCCCACCGATCGGCGCAAATGGCTTGCACAAACCCGCGATCTCTTGAAGGGCGCTCGGCACTTTATGAAAGATCAGCACAACCCCTGTGTCATGGCCCTTTTACCGATATCCGAAGATCGCGTCTTTGTTCAAAGCTATCCTCAAACCTTGTTTTATCTCGGGCTGTGTTATCGTTATGCTGACAAATACGCCGACGCGATCCGTCATTTTGAGGCATATATGCGCCTTGTCTCCGCCCCGATCGTGCAAGAGGCCCCCAAACTCCGACTCCACGATCTCAACCCGCCTTCGTCGCGTCCCGTCAAACGGCCCTGAACTCCACCGCGTGACACCTACCCAATCGAAAGGAGCTTTTGTGATGAGATACCGCCTCGCCCTCATGCTTTTGTGTGCTTCTTTGTGGTTCGCTGCGCCAAGCCAAGCCGCCAATGTCCCGCGCTTAAACCAAGCATGGGAGTCGTTGTTGGGAGCGCAGCTAATCTTTTTGTATTACGGCGTCGGGACGCTCGGCGATCTTTACAAAAACAAGATCTACACCAGCCCCCAAGTCCTCCGTTATCTCGGCATGTTGGAACCTACCTTGCGCCAAGAGCAGTTGTTTCTTTCCCAGATCAAGCCGCTCGGCGCTGCAAAGAATCGTGAGATGTTTCGCCGCATCCGAGCCGTCGTGGATTTCCTCGTCCAAGAAGCCTCGACCTTGCGGCGTTTTGTCAACGAAGGCAAAGAAGAGGATTGGTCGCAGTTCGTCACGTATCGCCGCGCTGCTGTCGAAGATATCCAATACGTCTTGACCCACCAAGCTGTCCGTAGCTCTCGGAGCTTTCGCGGCGGCAGTAAGGCCGCTTATCGGCATCTCGGCCATTATCTAGGGGTTGATCTTGTCTTTGGTTACTTTTTTGTCGGATTGGTCGCAGACGGGTATTTTCGGTTGCTGTTGCCTGCGGATCAAACGCGCCAACACCTCGGCTTGACGGCGCGCTTGCTCAACAACAACATCCAACAGTTGGCTCGTGCCAAACACTCGATCCCAAAAGAAGATCGGGCGCGGGTGTTATCGATCGCCCAAGGCATGGCTACCTTAGCCGAGACTGCAAAGGCGTTGGATACCTTTGCTGCCTCTCGACAACGTGACGCTCTCAAAAAGTATTGGCTCTTGCGCAAACGAACTTGGAGCTATGTTCGTATCCTTAGCGACGGATGATCGCAGCTTTTTTTGACACGGTTTTTTTGACTGTGCTGCTTTTTTTGTCCAAGCTTCGTCGCTTGTGTTGTCGAGGGTACGTTTCCCAACCCAACTACAAACCAACACCCTGCGGTGTTTGAGGATAGGGCAGAGCGATGGACGCATTGAAACAAAAAGCAATCCGATGGATGTTGGGAATGGGGGCTTTTGGCTTCGGATGGTGGGGCGTTTGGAGTCATCATCACCTCGTCAACGCCGACAGCCCACCTTCCGCCCGATCTCACACCCAACGCCAGCACACGAAGACGCCATCCCGCAGCAAAAGCACCAAGCGCAGCAAGACCACGAAAAGCACACGAAAGAAAACAGCGCGGCGTTTCTCCAAACGTCGCACCCTACGAAAGCGCCGCGCATCGCGGTTTTTTCGTGTACCTTGGCGGCGAAAGCCCCGTCCGCCCCGTCGTCCCGTCTGGAAAGACAACGTGCAACAGATGGTCGCTACCGCCCATCCGCTCGCAACACAAGCCGCGTTGGAGATGCTAAAGCAAGGCGGAAACGCGATGGATGCTGCGGTTGCTGCCGGCTTTGTCTTGTCGGTGGTGGAACCTTATAGCTCTGGCATCGGTGGCGGCGGGTTTTTGCTGTACTACGATGCCCACAAAAAACATCTCAAAGCTTTGGACTTTCGTGAACGTGCGCCGCTCAAGTCCGATCCCCAGATGTATGCTCGCCACGATGAAAAGACCGCAGAAAAACTCTCCAAAGAAGGGCATCTTGCAGCAGCCGTCCCCGGCATGGTCGCGGGACTGGCCGAAGCTGCGTCTGCTTACGCGCTTCTGCCTTGGACCAAGCTGCTCGAACCTGCCCACAAACACGCCAAAGACGGCTTTCCCGTCTATCGTCGGCTTGCAGGAGCCTTGCGCTACGCAAAGCCCAAACTGCGGAACTTTCGCGCCACGCGCTCGATCTTCTTGAAAAAAGGAAAGCCCTTTGAGAAGGGCGAGATCCTCAAACAAGATCATCTCGCATGGACGATCTCGCAGATCCAACGCTTTGGGCCGTATGCCTTTTATCAAGGCCGTGTTGCCCATTACATCCTGCGCGAGATGCAAAAAGGCGGGGGCCTGATCTCCGCAGACGACCTCAAAGCCTACAAACCGTTGTGGGTTCAACCTGTCATCGGTCGATATCGCGGTTATACGGTGTATTCGATGGGATCGCCTTCTTCGGGTGGCACTCATCTGATCCAGATGCTCAATATCCTTTCGGGCTTTCCCCTCCACAAAATGAAGCTGCGCGATCCCCAACGTATGCACCTTGTCGTCGAAGCCATGCGTCTCGCCTTTGCTGATCGCGCTCGCTACCAAGGCGATGCCCGCTTTGTCAAAGTCCCCACTCATGGCTTGACTTCGCCTCAGTACGCTGCTCTTTTGCGCAAACGCATCTCCGCTCAACGCGCTACCCCCGATGGTTCCGTCCAAGCGGGCGATCCCTACCCCTTCAATCACAAGCACACCACCCACGTCTCGATCATCGACCGCTGGGGCAACGCCGCTTCTATGACCCTCACCATCAACACCACCTTCGGCTCAGGCGTTGTCGTCGCGGGTACAGGCATCTTGCTCAATAACCAGATGGACGACTTCACCACCTTACCCGGAAAACCCAACGCCTACAAACTGATCCAAAGCGTCAATAACACCATCGCTCCCGGAAAATCCCCCCTTTCCTCCATGACCCCCACCCTGATCTTTGACGAAAAGTCCCATCTTCGCGGAGCCATCGGTAGCCCGGGCGGCCCCACCATCATCACCACCGTCTTGCAACTCATCCTCCACCTGATCGACCAAGGCATCCACGTTGAAGAAGCCATGAAGTTCCCCCGCCTCCACCACCAATGGCAACCCGCCCATCTCTTCGTCGAATCCAAACTCCGCACCCGTCACATCCTACAAGCTCTTAAAAAACTCGGACATACCCTCAAACGCAAGCCTTGGTGGGGAAACGCGATGGCGCTGTGGGTGACGAAGTCTCGCCAATTAACAGGGGCCGCTGATCCTCGCGGCGACGGCAGCGCCGAAGGCTTTTGAGCCATCCGAGGCCGCCTTGTGGTTTGGCGGAGATCTGTGTTATGAGGCCCCTTCTGCCTCGCAAAGGTTGCGTGGTCAGAGCATGCCAAATGTCGAGGATATCCGATGAGTCAAGTGAGTTATCCAGAACCGTTGTTTTTGACCTTGAGCAATGGTTTGAAGGTGGGGTTGTGGCCGTTGCAGCACTTACATAGCGTGGGTGTGGGGTTGTATTGTCGTGTGGGGTCTCGTTATGAAGCCCCCGAAGTCTCGGGGATCTCGCATTTTCTGGAACATATCTTGTTTCGTGGGAACGCACATTACGCAACATCCTACGCGATGAATCGGGACTTTGAGTCTTGGGGCGGATCGATCAACGGCTATACGACCCGAGAATACACGTACTTTTATGGCCGTGTGCATCCGACCTTTTGCAAAGAAGCGCTGTCCTTTATGGCCGAACTTGGGCGCGAACCGAGATTCTCCGAAGTCGAGACCGAACGCGCCATCATCTTAGAAGAACGCCTCGAAGACGTGGACGAAGACGGCCTTGACATCGACATCGACGATATCTCTTGGCGATCCTATTGGGGCGATCACCCGCTTGCTCAAAAGATCATCGGAACCCCCCAAGCCCTGCGTTCGATCACCGAAGCCCAGTTGCGCGAACACTTTGCCCGCTTCTTTTGTGGTGAAAACCTTGCGGTCTGCGTGACGGGCCGTTTTGAGGTGGACGAGATCATGCCCGTCCTCGAAGCCGAGTTCGGCTCCCTCCCCAAAGGTCAACGCATCTCCGCTGCCCCTGTTCCCCGACCTTTCGCGCCACAACAACAGCCCGCTTTTGTCACCCACGACGATACGCAGATCGCCCTCCAATTGTCTTTCCCCGGACCCGGACCCAAAGATCCCGATTATCCCGCCTTTTTGCTCCTTGAACGCATCCTCGACGACGGCATGAGCAGCCGCCTGTGGCGTCGAATCGTCGAAGAAATGGGCTTGTGCTACGATCTTTGGGCGCAGTTGGATGTCAATTACGACTTTTGTATGCTTGAGATCGGCGCGCAAGTCGCCACCGAGAAAGCCGTTCAGCTTGTCGAAACCCTCTACCAAGAATTGATCTTGCTGCGAGACCAAGGCCCCACCGATGACGAACTCGCTCTTGCCCGTCGCCGCTTGCGTTTTGGCCGCGAGTTTGCCCTCGATCAAAGCGAAACCATGAACGAATATCTCGGCGTGGCCATCCTTTATGAAAACTACGTCCCCATCGAGATCCGCCTCCGCCAACTCGAAGCCGTCTCCACCGAAGATATGAAAGCCTTCTTGCGCACCCTGCTCTCCAAAAACACCCAACTCTTCGCCGCGATCGGCTCCCTTACCAAAGGACTCAAAAAACGCCTGCGCGAAAGCATGGATGTCCTCTAGTCGAAAACGTATTAACGAGGCAGACAGATCAAAAAGCGCGTACCGTGCGGGGGCAAGTGGTGGTGGGTGAGGGTTCCGCCGTGTCCGTGGATGATCTGTTGTGTGAGCGGAAGCCCAAGCCCCGAGCCGTCGTCTTTGGTGGAAAAGAAAGGATCGAAGATCTTGTCTTGGTTTTCGGGGGGGATACCTGAGCCGTTGTCGTCGATCTGGATGGCGACGCCGTCTTCGGTGTGATCGATGCCGATGGCGATGCGCGGTGTTTCGGCTGGACCCGAAGAAGCGGCTTCGGTGGCGTTGCGGATCAAGTTGAGCAGGGCTTGTCGGATCTGGCGCTGATCGATGTGAACCAGTGCATACGTGGGGGCTTTGTTCCACGTCCAGATCACGCGACGGGCGGCGAGTTCAGGGGATAGAAAGGCCATGATATCTTGGAGCAGGGCAGCGATATTGGCTTCTTCGAGCTGTGGGGGAGGAAGGCGTGCAAAGTGGAGGTATTCTTCGGTGATCGAGGTGAGGCGTTCGACTTCGCGAGCGGCGGAGTGGAGGACTGCGAGAGCTTCTTCGGGTTCGGGGAGCTGTTGGATATCGTCTTCGAGCAGTTCGAGGTTGAGTCCGATGGCATTGAGCGGATTACGGACTTCGTGGGTGATCTGGGCGGCGAGTCGGCCAATGGCGGCAAGGCGTTCGGAGCGCAGCAGTTTTTCGGAGCTTTGTTGGAGATCGCGGTAGGCATCTTCGAGGGCGGCACGTTGTTGGGCGAGGTGTTGATCGCGTTCGTGGAGAGAGCGGGCCATGCGGTTAAAGTCCTGTGCAAGCTGTCCGATCTCGTCGGTCGACGGGATATCGAGGGCTTGGATATAATCGCCTTCGCTGATCCGCGCCGCCATCGCCGTCAGATAGCGGATCCGACTCAGCGGGATCATGCTCCACAACAAGGTCAACAATCCCATCAACAGCCCCGCACCGCTCGACAAGATCAGACCCAAAACCGCACGATGTTCTTCGCGCTCGGCATCCAACACCGCTTGCAAGGGTCGAAAGTCCATGTGTTTGATCAATTGTTGCATCTCTGTGCGCAGCGCGTCATCCGCACGTTGGAATTGCTGTTGTTGCGTCCGCAGGGTGGCTTGCGAAACCGCGCCGAGTGTGTCTTGTGTTTGCAGCAACACGCGGTGTCTTTGTTCGGCAAAAAACAAGATGCGCTGGAAATGCAGATGAAGTTTTTGTACAAAGTCGGCATCACGTTGTTGGGTATGTTGCGCAAGCTGCTTGATGATCGACACCGAAGCCACGAGCTTTGTGTGAACCGCAGGGGCAAAGGCCAGACGTTCGAGCCATTCCCGTTGGAGCGTTTGTGGTGTAGAGGCCAGAAAGCGCATCGCGTCATCGCGTTTGTTAAGTTGGAGGGCTTCGAGTTGTGAGATGCGGGTATTTAAGCGATACACGGGACGAAGTAGCCGCAAATGGAGTCCGATCTGCCGCAGTTGGTAGATGCTCCATAGGTTCACGGCTCCAAAGGTGAGCAAAAGCATCAAAAATCCAAGCAAGATACGGGTGGGGATCGGAAGTCGAAGATGTGTCAACAACGATTCTCCGTTTGTTTGGGCGAGTAGAGACGAGAGGAAAAACATTTGGTAACGATTCGCGCAGAAAATCCCTTGATTGTCCAGAGTGATCTAACGCTTTTGGTGGAGGTGTACAGTCCGCGTTATGTGCCGCTACGCGAAAAGCTGGCCCGTTTTGCGGAGTTGGTGCGTTCTCCCGAACACATCCACACCTATCGCATCACGCCCCTTTCTTTGTGGAATGCCGCTGCTTCGGGCTTGGCAACCGAGGATATCTGCTCGACCCTCACCGAGTTTGCCAAGTACCCCGTCCCCGAACACGTCTACCTCGAAGTCCGCGCCCAGATGGATCGCTACGGCATGATCCGCCTCTATGCCGATGAAGGCGGCCTCCGCCTTGAAGTCGATGAACCCCTGCTGCGCGAACAACTCCGCCGTCATCCCAAGATCGCCAAACTTCTCCATCCCCACGCCCAATACAACGCTTTCTGGGTCGAAACCTTGCATCGCGGCGAAGTCAAACAAGCCTTGATCAAACTGGGCTACCCCACCCGCGACGAAGCAGGTTTTACCGTCGGTACGCCTCTGCCCGTTCGCTTGCGCACCACCACCCTTTCGGGCGAGCCGTTTGCCTTGCGCGGCTACCAAGAAGAATCCGTCGATATCTTCGATGCAGGCGGTGGACCCGAAGGCGGGCATGGTGTGATCGTCCTCCCTTGTGGCGCTGGAAAAACCGTCGTCGGCATCGGTGTGATGGCTCGCGCCCAAGTCCAAACCTTGATCTTGGCCACCAATATCTCCGCGTGTCGCCAATGGGTCCGCGAGATCCTCGATAAAACCGAGCTTTGCGAAGAAGATGTCGGAGAGTATTCGGGCGAACGCAAAGAGATCCGACCCGTCACCGTTGCAACGTATCAGATCCTCACCTATCGCCAAGACAAACTCGGCGACTTCCCGCACTTTGGCGTGTTCCATGCCCAAAACTGGGGCTTGGTGATCTACGATGAAGTCCACTTGTTGCCCGCCCCCGTCTTCCGCATGACCAGCGCCCTCCAAGCCCGCCGACGCTTGGGACTCACCGCTACCTTGGTTCGCGAAGATGGTCTCGAAGACGACGTCTTTTGTCTGATCGGCCCCAAACGCTTTGATATGCCTTGGCGCGAACTCGAAGAAAAGGGCTTTATTGCCGAAGCCCAATGCCACGAATACCGCGTCGAAATGCCCCGCGATGCCCGTCTCGACTACGCCACCGCCACCGAACGCTCCCGTGTCCGCTTGGCCTCCGAAAATCCCCTCAAACTCAACCTCACCCAAGCTCTCTGCCAAAAGCATCAAGACGATCACGTCCTTGTGATCGGCCAATACATCGAACAACTCCGCGAATTCGCCCGCGTCCTCGATGCTCCCCTCATCACGGGACAAACCCGCACCGAACGCCGCGAAAAACTTTACGAAAGTTTCCGCTCTGGAGAAACCCGTCTGCTCGTCGTCTCCAAAGTCGCTAACTTCTCCATCGACCTCCCCGACGCCAATGTCCTCGTCCAAATCTCAGGCAGCTTCGGCTCCCGCCAAGAAGAAGCCCAACGCTTGGGCCGTATCCTCCGACCAAAAGATGGCCTCGCTTATTTTTATTCTCTCGTCAGCCGCGATACCTGCGAACAAGACTTCTCCATGAAACGCCAACGCTTCCTCACCGAACAAGGCTACCAATACCAAATCCACGAAATCTCCCGCGAAGACCTCGACAAAGGTCTCTTGTGAGACCCATCCCTACAATTCTTTGCGAGCGATGCTGTTTCTCACCCCTCGCCTTGCAGCGAGGCTTTGCGAGCGTCGCAGGGAGAGGGGACGCCCGGAGGGCAGGGGTGAGGGTCAAGTTGGCACGTTGTACGGGCGTACGGCGTGTTTTTGGGAGGGCGAAAAGTGGTTGTACGGGCGTTTATTGAGGGGAGGGAGTGTCGATGGGGGGTTGGGGTGGGGGATTTTGGGGTTTTTTGGGCGTTTTGGTGTGGCGAAGTCCGGGGTAGCGTTCGGCAGCTTCTTTGGGGGTATTGCGGTAAAGGAAGCGGCCTGTTTCGCAGGCTTCTGCATAGGCTTGTTGGAAGAGGGCGAAGACGCGATTGCGGATCAAGAGTGCCTCTTTTTGTTCGTCGAGGAGAACGATGTCGAGGACATCAAGGGCGGTTTGTTCGGCGCTTTCGATATCTTGATGGGTGATCTCGCTACGTCCTTGAACATCGGACCAATTGTCGAGGAAGAGTGCGGCGAGGCGCTGGAGATCTTCGGCGAGATCGCGGAGTCCAGAGCCTTCGCGGATCTCTTTGAGAGTCTCTTTGATGTCGGGATCGTTGCGCCAAACATAATCAGCGGCGTCGAGTAGCTCTTTGCGGATATCTTTCGCTTGTTGGCCGACGGTCTTTTTGGGGGTTTTGGATATCTGCTTGCGGGCATTGCGCCAACGCATCTCGGCATACGAAAGCGCAAGCGTCAAGCTGTAAAGCTGCATGATCAGGTCGTAGTTGCTTTCGCCGATCTCATGGAGCTTTTTGAGGCGTTTTTTGTCTTGCTCAGCGTGTTTTGCCACCAACAAGCCCAACATGATCGCGTCGGAGATCGCAAAGCTTGGAGTGGTGGCGGTCTTGGCGGGGATGGCTTCGCAGGCTTCGAGGTGCTTTTCGTAGGCTTTTTGCGCGTCGCGTTCTTTGAAAGGCAGGTCTTCGAGGACGTTTTCTTTGGTCGAAGCGGCGGTCTCGGTAGCCTCGGCCTCGCCATCGGGAGCGGTGTGCTTGTCTTTTTTGGGCTTGGTGGATTCGGTGCCTTTGTCTTTTTTGGGCTTGGTGGATTCGGTGTCTTTGTCTTTTTTGGACATGGCGGTACTCCGTGTGTTGGTTTGGGTGAGGGGGCGCGAACAGCGATGTCAGAAAAGACTCGGT
>CAUJFU010000436.1 GCA_963169055.1 Myxococcota bacterium | reverse complement strand
CGATCGGATCGAGGCCCGTGTTTTCGAGGGGAAACTCGGATTACGGGGGACGGAGGTTGCGCACCTTCTTGTGCCAGAGACGATGGTTCCTGAAACCTCCCGACTCATGGGCGATTTGGGTTCTTTTGATCCGTGGGGAAGTGGTCGGATCGCGATCGCCGCTGTGCAAGTCGGTGTTGCGCAAGCAGCGTTGAGCCAAGCGATCCAATACGCCCAACAACGCCATCAGTTTGGACAGGCGATCAGCGGGTTTCAGGCGATCCAATGGAAACTAGCGGATATGGCGATGAAGTCCGATGCTGCGCAACTTTTGGTCGATCAGGCCGCTGATGCGTGGCAACGCAGCGCATGGGAAGAAGTCTCTGTGCTTGGGCGAGCCGCACGACTTTTTGCGGGAGAAGCTGCTGTTTGGATCGGTCAAGAAGCGATCCAGATCCACGGAGGATACGGCTTTATTCGTGAGTTTTCTGTGGAGCGCTATTATCGGGATGCCCAGACGCTGCGCACACGGTGGGGCGGCGCAAGTGCCCAACAATACGCCCTCGCCGAAACATGGTGGCAGGACACATCCGAGAGAAGTTGAGCTTTTCTCAGGCCCTAGGATCGACGCGGTTGGATGGTTTGTGTGGGGGCTTTGCCCCATGCCCCGCCATCGTCCCAGAAGAAGGCAACAAGGCCCAAAAAGGCCATCAATAGGGAGGTTGTCGCATGTCTTGGCAGGGATCATTGTCTGTTTTCGAGGATGCAAAGAAGCGGTGGTTGTTGATTGCGGGTTCTCATCTTGGCGCAACGAGCGGTGTTCCGTTGCCTTTTCAACGGACTTCTTGGTCGCCGAGTGTCGCGGATCTGGTGCGCTATCATATTTTTCGGACGCAAAGCCGCGAAGTCGCCGATAGTGTGGAACAAGCCTTGCGTTCGGGCAAAGCGCCGTTGGGGTTTGTGGCCGATCAACTCCAAGAGCAGATCAAGTGGTTTCGCAACTACACCAACAACCTGCGCCCACAACGAAGCATGATCCGCCTTGCGGATCTCGCACGCAGCGGGATGTTTGTGGGGGTCGTCAGCAGCGCCCCCGACGATCTGCTCGAACAAGCCTTCGATCAACAACACATCGCCTACGAAGTGGTTTCGCTTGAAAAGCCCGCATGGTCGGGCAATGGACTTCAATTTCTCAAGGAGTGGGACGACCTGATCTTCCAAGATCGAGAAGATCGGCGAGATCGAGAAGCAACGTTTGTCAAACAGCGTCTCCAAGCCATGCTCGACACCACGGACGGGGTGATCGTGGCCGGCCAACATCCGTATCCAAGCGATATGATGAACGGTTTTATGCGTCTCGTGGTCACAAAGCCCGATATGCCGGTGGTTTGGATCGAAGATCGCCATTACGACGAAGCTGTCGAAGAGCTGCCTACCGCACAAACATCGCTGCAATGGTTGACGCAGCACCATCAGACATTTGTGCGGATCGTTGCGGATGACGTGGGTGATGTCCTCGATGCCATCGCACAACAACGTGGTATCGATCCGACTTCTCTCCATGATGCCGAAGTCGTCCAACTATCGGGCGGATTGAATGCGATCCTCAATCGCTCCATCGATCTCAAGCCGATCTTGGTCTTTGTCCCGGGAGCCAACCTGTTTTCGGGCCTACTCGAAAAGCTGCCGCAGGTGTCTTTGCGCAGCATCCTCGGGGTGGTGTTTTTGATCTTTTTGATCATCGGCTTTTTTAACTATCGAGACTGCGATCAATACAACGACAAGCTCGATACCACACGAAGAAAGGTGGCCGTGGCTCGCTTGGCCTTGAGCCCACCAAATCCCTCTCCCAAAGCAGTTCTCAACGCGGAAGCTGCTCTCGATAAGGGGATGGCAGATCTCAAAAAGGCCGAAGTTCCGAAAGAAGGAAGGCTTTCTTTTCCATACCTCGGAACTTATCTCGCGCATCTACGCAAAGGCACCGAAGAGCAGGTCCAAACGCTGCGCGCCGAACATGTGATCCCAAGGCTTTATCGCCAGCGTCTGCGCGCTCGGTTGGAGGCCCATCCTTTGCTCGATAGCATGGGCAGGTTTCCTGATATCTATGTTTCGTTAGAACAAAGCGAGGAACAAGCCAATCAAGAGACGGATGCTTCGGCAGGCAAAAAGAACGAAGGCAGCAGTAAAAAAGCCGATGGAACCGCATCTGCGGGGGGGGGAAATGCCGCTGCATCGGGAGGAGGCGGGGCTGCAAGTCCAAAAAACAAAGATGAGTTGGAGTCTTCGCGTCAGTTGCGCCCGTTGGCAGAACACAAGCAAAAGCCGCAGATCGCCTTGCTTGTAAGCAGTTCGACCTTGTTGCAGGTGCTTGTTGCGCGAGAGATGCTCAAAGATACCCAAGCCGGGCGCTTGGCGATCGCCATCGATCTATCCAAGCTTAAAAATGAATCGATCGAACAAACGATCCAAGAAACGGCCCGTGATATCGCGGGATACAACGGCGAACGTGAATCCTTGTTTCGTTTTGATGGGCTGGAGAAGCTTTTCCAACAAGGAGCCGCCACCTTCTACTTCACGCAGATCGAACAGGCGGGCAGTCCCGCCAATCTCTTGCCGAAGGTGGTGGAGTTTGCAGAGCGTTATGGCAAAAGTCGAACGATCTTCGCTGTATACCAAGAACGCAGTCTCGCTGCGATCGAGTCGCTTGCGCCCCGTTTTGTGCGCCTCAAGCAACAATCGTATGAAAGCCGCGTCGCAAGGGAGTTTTTGTACAAACAAACTTCTTCGCGATTTTTTCGCGAGCTGATGAACAACGGTTATTTGAGCCAAAATATCAGCCACCCTTTGATCTTGTCTTTGTGTGTTCAGTATTATTTGTTGGTGGGCCATGCGCCCCGTAATCTCGGCGTGATCTACGATCGGCTGGTTCGCAGTATGTTGGATCGCGGAGCTTTTGAGATGACGCTCAAAGTCAAGATCTTATCTGCTCTCGCCTTTTTGAGTTTGCGCCAGAAAACGCCGACTGTTCGGCGAGATGATGCACTCGAACAGATCGCGCTGCTGGCCCGACTTGATCTGCAACAGTCAAGCAAGCTTTTGCGTGAGATGGTGGACAACGGGGTCTTGCGCATTTTGTCGGCGGGAGATGTGGGGTTTGTGGATCAACACTTCCGGTTGTTAGGGGCTTCTTATCAGATCGCACGATTTCCCTTCGCCGAGCAGAAGCGGATGTTGGTGCAACAAGAGCGAAAAATGATCAGCTTTTTCGCAGGGATCCAGCCTGAGATGTCGCGTCTTGTGGGGGCTTGGTTGGAGGAGTATGACGCCGTTGAAAAGGTGCTGGTGGAGCGTCAGAAAAACCATGATTGGGTGCATCCCTATCTTTACCTTTTGCCCTACGCCGCGCTTGCTGTGAACAATGGCGAGGTGGATCAGGGGCATATCAAGCGCCTCGAATCGATCCTGTTTGCTTTGATGAAGCACAAACGCATCGCGTTGTTTCGTTCCTCCGTTGAATACGCCCTGCGCAGCCTCTCTACACCCGGCGTTCAAGCGTGGGTACTCCAAGGACTTGACGAAGACGCCGAGGACGATGATCGCCTTTTGGTGCTTGCGCGTTACGCGCCGAGCGATATCTATGTCTCCGCGATCCAACGATGGCTGCGACGTTTGCGCACCCCCGCAGACAAGCAAATCAGCCGCCATGCCTTCCCCAAGGCCGATCCTATTGGAGACAACCGCACAACAAACAACCCTGCGCAACCTCCGATCCAAGGCGGTTTGCGCGCCAACGGGGGTGTGCATCGCCTCGAAAAGAGTTCATCCCCTCGCCGCGTACCCTACCGGTTGAGAAGGTCGGTGGTTTGGGCGTATTACGCGCTTAGTCAGATCGGTACACCAGAGGCGGTTGAGATTCTTGTGCAAGCCGCCACGCAAGAAAACGATCCACGATTTTTGGACATCGATTGGCAGATGTTGCGCTACCGCGCCATGTATATCCTGCTGACACGTGGTCATGCAGCACGGGCCTTGCCGATCTACAAGACGCTGCTTTTGGGAAAGGATAGCGAGGACTGGCAACCGTTGCTGTCTTATTTCAACTTGATCAACACCAAAGAAGCCGCGCAACTTTTGCTTGAATTTTTGCGTAAACCTACCGATATAGAAAAGATAAAGCCTTATTATGCCATGCAGGAGATGCGCTATAGCGAGCGAAGAAAAGACATGGAGTATTCCAAAAAGCTGCATGCTTTGCGGCCAGCGTACTACAAAGGCTTGCGGGAGCTTTCTCGAAAAGATCGGATGGCGCGTGTGCTTGCGCGCTTTGATACCGACAGGAGCATTCCTCTGATCAAAGAGGTCTTGCGTGATCCAACGTCTTCTGTGGATACACGGCTGTTTGCAGCGTTGGCACTCTCTTACACCCACGACAACAAGTATTTTTCTTTGGCGTGGGGAGCCTTGCAAAAAGCGATGGGTTCGGCAAACGAGCCGTTTGCAGGCTGGCCGAAAGGGCTGCGGGTGATGTTTGCGCGTTATGTCTGCCAAGCCTTGGGGGCGTTTAGCTCGCAAGAAGCCTATCAAGCCCTTGTGCGCTTGCTTTCGACGCCTGTGTGGTCCAAAGATCTGGGGCGACAACTCACTTGGTATGTCGGGCGTTTTCAATCCCCAGAGATCGAGGTACACAGCATGGAAAAGCTGTTGTGTACCCCGAGCAAGGAGCGCGTCCCGTATGCTTCTTTTCTCAACACGCTGGCACGCATCAACACAACATCGTCTCGCCAACATTTTTTTCAGGTGTTGAACATCTATCGAGGTATCGACAACCCAAGCCTGTACGAAAAATTCTGTAAAAACAAACCGCATCCCGAGATGCACAAAAGTTTACGCACACGCGCTTCGTTGTCGGGGTTTGTACGGGCGCTTGAGGGGTTTCAAAATCCCGTGGACCTTCCGAGATTTGCGCGGTGGGCGCGTTCGGGTGAGCATTCTTATGTTCGGAATGCAGCGATTTACGCGCTAGGCCGTTTTGAGCGACCCGAGGCCGCGTATGTGCTGTTGGAGCTTTTGGAAAAGGCAGGGTCTGATGAAAGCACAGTGTTTTTCGCGTTGCGCTCACAAAGAAACCCAGCGATCGCGCCTGCATTGCTCGCTATGCTAGAACGAGAACGGCTGGCCTATATCACAACACGCAAGCAGGGAGATCGCCCGCGCAGCGCGGCAGATGTTCGCGAACGAGCGAGCGACCTTTTCAAGCGATTGTCCCGTTTACGCCGTCTGATCGAGCTTTGCGCGTTGGTGGCAGGGCGCGAAGCGCTGCCTCTCATGGCAAGGCTCCAACAAGCACCGCCCTTTGCGTTGACAGCAGGGCGAGGACTTCACCAAGTCAGTCTGCGCGCCCAAGGCCACTTTTCGCACGCGGCGGTGATTGTGGCGCTGCGCGATACAACAAGTTCCATGATCGCGCCTTCTTCTGCAAAGGAGCCTTTACGTGCGAGCAAGCCACCGACACGCAAGCGATCCTCCAAACGCAGAGCACCCCGAAGATAAATCACACTTCTTTTGGATATCGTCTTAGTCTTCGACGGGAGGGTGACTAAGAAAGCCGATATACGGGAGGTTTCGATAACGTCCCATATAATCGAGACCGTATCCTACGACGAATTTATCGGGGATCTCGAAGCCGAGGTAGTGAACCGTCACAGGCTGGATGTTGCGGGCAGGTTTATCGAGGAGCGAGCAAACGCGGATGGATCGGGGTCTTCGCGTTTGGAGATTTTCGACCAAGTAGTTCATGGTCAAGCCCGTGTCGATGATGTCTTCGACGATCAAGACATCTTTGTCGACGATGGAGGTCGAGAGATCGCTGGTCAGGCGAACGACCCCCGAGCTTTGGGTGCGTGTGCCGTAAGAAGAGACGGCAAGGAAATCGATGATCAAAGGCAGATCGATGTGACGGGAGAGATCGGCAAGAAAGAGATAACTTCCGCGCAAAACGCCGACCAAGACGAGATCTTTGTCTTGATAGTCTTGGGTGATCTGCGCACCGAGTTCTTGGATACGGGTATGGATTTGTTCTTGAGTAAGCAGGATCTCGAAGGGAGAGTCTTTGAAGATCGACACGATGATATCTCCTTGTGCGGGGGCCTTGGGGCGTGTGGCCCGCTTCTTAACAGAAGAATCACCCGTCGTCAAAGGATTTTCGTGGGCAAGAGAAACGAAGGAAACGGCGGATCAGACAGGAGAAAGCAGGGGCGTAAGCGTGGGGTGAGATTGGAAGTAGGCATTGAAAAGCGGCGTCAGAAGTAGGCGTTAAAAACAAAGCCGCCAGACAGGGTATAAAAGGGCGTGATATTTTGGGCACCGATGAGCAGTTGGAGTCCGTTTCGGATGCGCAAACCGATCGAGATCTCTTCTTTGACAAAGTATTCAAAACCGACCGTCACAACGCCGCCAAAAGAAGTCAGACCTTCTTCGACAAAAGCCAGCGATTGCCAAACGCCGACCCCCAAACCGACGTAGGGACGGAACTCATCTGTCAGGAAAAGATAACGAATCTCGGTCATGGCTGCGAACATAATGGGTGTCGAGACAGCGCGTTCGCAGACCGCAGAGCCTCCTTTGGAGACAGGGGGATTTCCAGCGTTGCAGCTATGGAAGGAGATATGCGCATCGACACCAACGAGCCAGTTGTTGAGAAAGCGGTATTGGTATTCGAGGCCGAAGTTGATGTAGGCGATGCTTACACCATAGCCGCGCTTGGCGAGCGCGTTTGGAGAGCTGGGATCGCCTTCGACGTTAAAGGTGTAGCGCGTTCCTGCGATGATGCCCAACCCGTGGTGTTTAAACTGTGCGTGGGCTTGGGAAGGCAAGGCAAGGGAAGCACCTGAAAGAAGCAAACCAAACAAAGCGATTCGACGGATACAGCGAAGGATGTGGATCATCCCAAGCTCCTTTCTCTACAAGTGAGGTTGCGGCCTCAGGGATACAAAACGATTGGAGTCTACCATACCCACGTTGCATGGAGAAGCAAGCTTTGTGTTGTGGGGAAAGATTCGGGGGTGGTGGGGAGGTAGAAGTGAAAGGCTGCACCAAGACGCCAACGCGCACTGATCGGGATCTCGACACCAAGAGCCGCATGAACGTCAGGCGTAAAAAACACGCCGATCAACGTGACGCGGGTTTGTAAGCCGAAGCTGAGTTGAAGAAAAGGCATGATCGGCAACAGATCAAGGAGTAGATGCAAACCAAGCGCTGCCCGCGCCTCATGCGCAACGCCGTGATACGTCCAATGCACCCATGCACCGAGGTGGATCTGCGCAAGCATCCGATATTGGTAACCCACGCGCAGTCCTGCGCCAAAAGGGGCGCGTGCATCGCGAGAAAAGTCGACTTGCGTGCCCATCTCGATGCGGTGGCGCAAAAGCATCGGGTCTCGTTCTTTTTGTGCGGTCGGACGGGTGCTTTGCGCGTGTGTGGTTTGCTCTCCTACCACCACGATCAGCGCCAACACTCCGACCCAACAAAAAAAACGCCCAAGCAGAATGGGCGTGTTGCAAAGCGAGCGGTGTAAGGGCATAAAGGTTCCTTTCGCGTATGAAAGGTTTGTGGTGATTGTCGGATGTTTGTATGATGCGGTTGCTTGTGCAACGACCCTTTCGCAAGCCACCGTCTTTTCCGATCTGATCGATAAAAAGCGAGTCGAGACCTGTCTATTTGAGCCGAGGGAGGCTTTTTGATGAACCCATTGCGGTATGCGAATATCGGGCAAGCGTGGCAAGATGTTGGCCGTTTGCGACAGATCATCACGGTGCTGGTGCGTCATGGTTTTGGCGAACTGGTGACGCGGATGAACCTGCAAGAAAATATTGTGGGGCGGATCTTGGTGGGAGAAGCCAAGCCCGATCAAGGGATGTCAACGCCTCAACGTCTGTGTATGGCGATCCAAGAGTTGGGGCCGACGTTTATCAAGTTGGGGCAGATCCTGAGTACGCGGGCAGATATCGTCCCCGAAGAGTACATCGTGGAGTTTAAGCGGCTACAAGCAAGCGCTGCCCCCCTTCCGTTCGAGGTGATCAAGATCCAAGTCGAGGAGTCTTTGGGAAAGCCGATCCAAGAGGTGTTTTTGCGCTTTGAGGAAAAGCCCCTTGCTTCGGCCTCGATCGCACAAGTGCATATCGCGTATCTGCCGGATGATACCGAAGTGGTGGTCAAAGTGGCTCGCCCGGGGGCGCGGGAGTCGATGACCAGCGATCTTTCGTTGATGAAGCTCTTGGCAAAGCAAGCCACGCAGATCTTTGCTGACATTGAATTGTTCGATCCCGTGGGGATGATCGAAGAGTTCGAGAAAGAGATCTTGAAAGAGATCGACTTTACGCACGAACTACGCAACATCAACCGTTTTCGCCAAAACTTTGCAAACGCTGAAGGGGTTCATATCCCGCAGCCTTATCCCGCCTTGTCGAACAAAAGCATCCTTGTGATGGAGCGGATCAAGGGTTCCAAGATCACGGAGTCTCTAGGAGATCGGGTACAGATCGTCAAGAATACACTTCGCGTTGTGTGTGAGATGATCTTTGTGTACGGGTTTTTTCATGGGGATCTGCATCCCGGGAACATCTTGATCGAAGAAGATCTGTCGGTGGCCTTGATCGACTTTGGCTTGGTCGGGCGGCTGACGCCTCGGATGAAAGATTACATCATCGATCTGTTGTTGGCGGTGATTCGGCGCGATTACGAAGGCGTGGCCGAAGTCTTGTACGAGATCGGTCGGAAACGTGCGCCTGTGGATTATGATCGATTTGTTTCGGATGTGATGTTGGTGATGGACAAGCACCTCGTGGGGGCGCGGATGTCCGATATCGAGTTTGGCGGATTGTTGCAGGATATCTTGGAAGGTGCGATGCGGCATCGCATGGCGGTTCCCCCCGATTATACGATGATGTTCAAAGCGCTGATCACGGTCGAAGGGGTAGGCAAACAGATGGACCCTGACATGGATCTGATCGCTGCGATCGAGCCCTATGTTCGGGCGGTTGTCAAAGAGCGGTACAGCTTTGAATCGATCACCAACCAGCTTTTTCGGCAGTCGACACAGCTTCTTCGTTTGCTCAAACAATTCCCAGTCACCGCCCAACAGATCTTGATGGGTGTGGAAAATGGGCGGATCAAGTTTGGGATCGATAATGTCCAGTTCGAGGCTTTTTTGCGCGAATACCGCAGACAAAATGGACGCAAGATGATGGTTGCGATGTCCTTTGTGTTTTTGCTGATCGCGACGATGAATGCGGATTCTGGCACACCTGCGTTGTTGGGCTTGTCGTGGTTCTCGTTTGGTGGTTACGCGCTGGGCAGCTTTTTGGGCTTTTTGGTTCTGTGGAGCCTCTGGCTTGAGCGCAAAGATTGAATAGAGGGGGCGGTGGCTCGTCTACGACCGCCGAGCCTGATCTGAGAGAAGCCCGCAACTTTTCAGAAAAAACAACCTTCAAAAAACAGACAAAGGAGAAGGATTCGATGCGATTGTTCAAAGGACTGGTGCTGTGCGGTACGTTGTGGATGGCGATGCTTGGCGTCGAACAGCGTGCGCAAGCTCAAGCGATCAACGTGATGTTGACGCCGATGGATGGCCAAGTGATGATGAATATCCGTGTGAAAAGACACGTGTGGCGTCGGATGAGCATGCGCGGTGGGCGCTTTATGGTGCGCGTGTGGATTCGAACTCCTACAGGCTGGCAACAAAGCCGCATCTTTCCGATGATGCGACGCAAATTCGCACGCAGCATTCCACTCGCACGCTTCTGTAACCCCGGTGAGTACGGCAAAAAGCGCCTCGCAGTGCAAGTGGGCGGAATCCGTGATGGTTTGTGGTTCAACCGCTTCACACGCACACCACAACAAGCCTTTATCGCGCTGCAACAAGACGTCACCACCTTGCGTTGCGGGGCCATGCCGATCGATTTTCCGCCCGGTAGCCCGCCCGCAGGTGCAAACACATCCGATGACGATATGCCCGCGCCGAGCGGATCGCCCGTTCCTCCGCCGCCCTCCGGTCAAGAACCCCCTCCTCCTGTGGTGGTACAACCGCCGCCCGTAGCTCAAATTTCGGTTGTACCCGAATCCCAAGCTCGCAGTTTTGCGGCGGCGTTGAGCAACCAAAGCTTTGATGATGCGCGGATGCGGATGTTGGGGAGTTGGCTTGCGGGGCTTCGCTCCCGTAACGAAGTGCTGACATGGCGTTCGATCCGCCGCTTTATTCGGGTGTTTTCCTTTGACAAGAGCAAGATCGATGCAGCGCGCAATCTTTCGCGTTATGCGCTGCGACCGATGCGTGCAGCCCAAGTTGGGGCGATTGTTCGGGTGTTTAGCTTTGATAGCAGCAAGCTGCAAGTGGTTGGCTTCTTTTGTCGAGGTCTCGCAGATCGCGGAAACACCTACATCATCGCCAACGAATTCAGCTTTCAAGCCAGCAAAGATCGTGTGATGCAGATCTGCAACTAGCCCGATCCCACAAGGAGAAAGAAATATGGCGAGACAGACACAACCACAAGGCGGAAATCCCGGGTTTCTTTTTTATGTGTTGTGGGGGGCGATGGTCGGATCGGGATTTTTGTATGCGTTGATCGCCTACATCTTGCGCGCACAAATGACCGCCGAACAGATCGCAAAACGCGCTACAGAAAGCGCAGCACTAGTGAATCTGCTCACCATGGCGTTCGCTGCGGTGAGCGTGACGGTCGGTGTGTTGGCTTTGTTTGCGTTGCCTGTGCTGATGAAGTCCGCGCATCCGTTTATGGTGTTCATCGTTCGTCTGGCGTTGTGTGAGTCGATCTGTATTTATGGCTTTGTGCTATCGATGATGGGGGCTTCTTTGCAGGTCTCTTACAGCTTTATGGGAGCGGGGATCTTTTGCTTGGTGATCTTGATGCCTACCCGCGAACTGATCGAAGCCGCACAAAAAGCCAACGAAGAAGCCAGAAATCGACGAAGAGGCTCCGAATCTGCCGATTGATGGCGCTTTGGTGATGCTTTGGGGACGGGAGCGATGCAGGGGGGAGAATCGAGCCATCCGTGAAAAAGGCGATGCAGCGGGTTAAACGATGTATTTGTGAAGGAGGCGACCGACGGAGGGGACGCCTTCGCGGACGTGTTGGAGGGCTTGGGGGCGGAGTTTGTCGTAGGCGCTGATCAGGAGTTTGTTTTTGGCCCGTTGTCGCCGTTGATCGGTGACGCTGATCAAGGCGTTGGCGACGGCGTCTGTGCGGTCTTCGACAAATCGGGCGAAGGTGGGTCGGGCGGCTTCGTCGATCTGTTGGAATTGTTGGTAGAAAGGTTCCATGGCATCGACAAATTCGTCGAGCAGCCAATCGATCAAGCGTTCGAGCGTGCCGCTACCGACGCCTTTGATGACTTTGAAGCCGCCTTTGACGACAAGCCCGCCGAGTCCGCCTTTTTTGTTCACTTCTTCTTCGAGGACGACTACGCAGTCGCGGATGACAGCTTTTCGGGTATTGGGATCGGCGATGTGTTCATGAAGGGTTTTGGTCAAGAGTTTGAGATCCTTTCTGGGAAGGAGAGCGATCCGATCCTTTGCGAGGATGTGGGGATCGCACTGTGGGGGAGAATGTGGTGTATAGTGTTTGCTTGTTTCGAGGTTGCGTGTCAACTCTGTATTTTTGCGAAGGAGCGAGAGCGATGGCGTATGGGATGTCAAGTCAGCGGGCAGCACAAGGGCGTTCGGCAGCGATGGCGGATACCAGCGGTCAGGGCGGTGGGATGGGAAAGATCGTCTTGTTGATTGTGGTGTTGGGGATGGGGCTCGGGGCATTTCAGGGATATTTGATGATGGAGCGAAGTTTTTGGGTACCAGCGGTGGATCGGGCGATTGCGGAAGCGATGGACAGCCAACAATACGCGACGTTGGAGGCAGAGGCGGTACGGACGCGGATTCGCAATGAGATCGCCAAGATCAAGGACGCCCCGCGAGATGCGCAAGTGTATGTGGGAGTCGGAACCACCGAGGAAGTCGCGCTGCCATCGGGTTATATGCAAGGAGCGTCTTGGCAAAGACACGACAACGCTTACAAGGTGGGGAGCGAGCGGGTTCCGGGGTGTAGCGTGCAAGATGCCGTTCCACCCGAGTTGACGCTGCGCAGTCTTGCGACAGGGTCGGGTACAGGGGCAGGTTTGCTAGATCGCGCCAAGGGGATCATGGACAACGACCCCAACGCAGCACTCGGTCGTCAGAATGACAGCAAGACGCCGCCTGCGTACCTTGTGGTCGATGTACTCGCCACGTTTCGCAAAGGGTGGATGAAAAGCCGTCGTTGGTTTCACCGTCGTTGCTTGTTTTACGGGGTACGTCGCCCCTATCGCAAACAAAGCCACAGCGCAACGGCGGACAAAGACACTTCTCTTTGAAAGACCTTTTGCTTGGGTGGGTTGATTTTGGTATAGTGCGCGCCTTGTTTTTTAGGCCAAGATGGGAAAAGCGCGAGAGAAGCGCAAGGAGTAAGTAAGCCGATGTCCGAGAAGCCCGCAGCGAGGGAGATCACCGCGTGTCCACCGCCTTGTGAGAGTCCTGCGTTCGATCCGACGATGATCGAAGAAGGATGGTACAAGTGGTGGGAAGAAAATGGTTTTTTTCATGCCGAAGTCAACGAGCAGCGCAAGCCGTACACGATCATGATCCCGCTACCGAACGTGACAGGCGCGTTGCACTTGGGCCATGCACTCAACAACAGCATTCAGGATTTTTTGATTCGCCATGCGCGGATGCAAGGGTATGAGGCGTTGTGGATGCCGGGGACGGATCATGCGGGGGTTGCGACGCAAGCGGTGGTTGAGCGCCGATTGTGGGAAGATGAACGTGTGACGCGCCATGATCTCGGTCGCCGCAAGATGCTAGAGCGGATCTGGGAATGGAAAGAGCATTATGGCGGGCGGATCTTGTCGCAGCTTCGGCGGATTGGTGCATCGCTGGATTGGGATCGCACGCAATTCACGATGTCGCCTGAATTTACACACGCAGTTCAGTATGCCTTTTCCGAGCTGTTTCGTGATGGCTTGGTGTATCGCGGAAAGCGCCTGATCAACTGGTCTGTGGGGATTCAATCGGCGCTGTCCAACGATGAACTCGTGTACAAGAACGTGAAAACCCACTTTTGGTTTTTTCGCTATCCTGTGATCGGCGAAGAGGGCCGATTTATCGAGATCGCCACAACGCGGCCCGAAACGATGCTGGGCGATACAGCCGTTGCGGTGCATCCCGATCCTGCGGGAGAACTGCACCGTCGCCTCGAAGCGGCCATCGCTGCGGGGCAAGAGGAGCGCGTGGAGCTTTTGCGCAAACGCATCGCAGAGGAACTTCCGCGTCTGGAGGGGTATGCCGCGTTGGTGGGCAAACAAGTGATGTTGCCGTTGGTGGATCGTCCGATCCCGATCATCGCGGATGCGCTGTTGGCGGATCCCGAAAAAGGCACAGGCGCACTCAAGGTGACACCTGCGCATGATCCGAACGATTATGCCTGTGCGCAACGCAACACCCTCCCAATGATCAATATGATGACGCCCGATGGTCGGCTGAATGAACAAGCTCCTGCTGCGATGCAAGGGCTGACGATGGCCGAAGGACGGGAAAAAGTGGTCGAGGCCATGCGAGCGCTCGGTTATCTTGTGAAGATCGAGGACTTGGAACACGAGGTGGCGCACTGTTATCGGACAGATACGGTGATCGAGCCGTACCTGCTGAGCCAATGGTTTGTGAAGATGCAGCCATTGGTGGAGATGGCGCGCAAGACATACGAAGATGGCGAAGTGTTCTTTCACCCCGAACATCGGGGAAAAGATTATATGCGTTGGTTGGATTCGACGCCGGACTGGTGCATCTCGCGTCAAGTGTGGTGGGGGCATCGTATCCCGATCTGGTACTGCCGCGATTGTTATTCCTCGATCCAGATCGACCAAGAAGGCGATCCAATCGGCTTTAGCATCCCCGAAGAGGCCCAACCGATCGTGCCAGAAAGCCGCGCACGAGATGCCAAGCCCGCAACATGCCCGACCTGCGGGGGCGATCATCTGGTTCAAGATCCCGACGTTTTGGACACATGGTTTAGTTCGCAGCTTTGGCCGATGGGAACGCTCGGTTGGCCCGAACAAACCAAGGATCTCGAATACTTTTATCCCACGAGTACGCTGGTCACAGGGCGCGATATCTTGGCGCTTTGGGTGGCGCGGATGATCATGATGGGGATGAAGTTCTTGGGGAAAACGCCTTATCGGGATGTCGTCTTGCACGGAACCATTCAAGACGAACACGGCGATATCATGTCCAAATCCCGAGGCAACGGTTTTGATCCCGTTCGGGCCATCGAAGGCGGTGGCGACGAGATCAAAGGAAAAGTGGCGTTGCGCGATGTTCCTGCCCATCGAAAAGAATATTACAAGCCTTACGGTGCAGATTCCCTACGCTACGGGATGTTGAGCATGACCGCAGGGCAGTCCCAAGATATCAAGATGCAGATCTTGCGTAGCAAACGCCCCGAAAAAGAAGAAGGGCTGGACGTTTTCGATGTGGAGATCCCCCGCTTTGAAGAAGGGCGGCGTTTTGGAAACAAGATCTGGCAAGCTTCGCGTGGCGTGGTGTTTCGTCAATGCGAAGGTTTTACGGTGGATGCACGCATCGAGACCATCGAGGATCGCTGGTTGTACCACCGCTTGCATGAGACTTCGGCGCGGATACAAGGGCATATCGAGCGCTTTCATTTGGGCCAAGTTTGCGAAGAAGTCTATTCGTTCTTTTGGGATGACTTTTGCTCGTGGTACTTGGAGATCGTCAAACCGCGATTGTGGGGGGTGCTTGGCGATGCAAGCAAAGCGCAAGCACAAACCCATCTCGTTCGGGTGTTGGATGCGACGTTGCGTCTTTTGCATCCTGTGATGCCGTTTTTGTCGGAAGAGTTGTGGCAAGCCTTGCGCAAGATCCGCATCAAAGCAGGAGAGGCCGATCTTCCTGTGGCGCTGATTCGTGCGCCGTGGCCGATCGCTGCGGAGATTCCACGCGACGAAGAGGCAGCGCAGCTTACACAGATGCTGCGTGAGATCGCGGGTCAAGTGAATCAGATGCGTGCGCAACAGCCCGCTGTGACCGATCAGATGGTCTTGCCGTCGATGGTGTTGTTTGGTGGAAACGCAAGCGTTCGTGCAAAGCTGACAGAGGCTTCGACGGGCCTTTCGCGGTTTTTGCGTATCGAAAAGATCGAAGAGTGCGAGAGTTACGAACCCCCTGTGTTGAGTGTGCGCGGGATCGTGGGTGATATTCATCTGTGTTGCCCGCTCGAAGGGGTGATCGATCTTCACGCGGAGATCGCTCGCTTGGAAAAGCAGCTTGAGCAACACATCGCTTCGATCGAACGCGTCCACAAGCAGCTCGGAAACGCAAAGTTTGTCGAGCGCGCTCCTGTCGAGGTAGTCGCCCAAACCCGCGAACGACTCGCCCTTGAAGAGCAAAAGCGCGATGGACTCCACACGCAGATCGCTGAGATGCGCGTTTTGTTGAAATAGTGATGGAGGGGGGCTATTTGTTGAAATAGTGGTCGAGGGGATGCTCGTTGAAAGTTGCCGGTGGATAGGGCGTCTTTGTGACGTTGCCGTGTGGAGGGTGGGCGGCTACTCGTTGAAAGAAACAGACAGCAGGTGGGTGCGTGTAAATGGCTTGGTTGCCGTGTGGAGGGTGGGCGGCTACTCGTTGAAAGAGTGGCGGATGGTGGAAGTGCCGCCGGATTTGAGGTTGATGATCTTTTGGGCGGACTTGTCTTTCATTTGGAGTTGGATGGTGTAGACGCCGGGCCACGCGGTGTAAGGCGGCATGGGGGTTTGGCCGATTTTTTTGCCGTTGATGGTGACATCCGCCCATGGTTGGATGATGAACTTGATGCGGCCCTTTTTGAATTCGACGGAGACGGTCTGGTTGGTTTTGGGGGTGACGGTAAAGGTTTTGTCGAGTCGGCTAAACAGCGAGGGGTGTTCGACGGTGACGGTTTGTGGACCCGCAGGGAAGCGGTGGGTGAGTGGGGTTTGGCCTAATTTTTTGCCGCGCCAACGCACGATGGTTCCGGGGAAATTGCTGGAGATGGTGATCTCGGCAGCACCACGCAAGCGCACACCGTTTCGGTGAGAGGGTGGGGTGCCTCTTTGCGTGGATTTTCGGCGGCGTTTGCGAGACGGCTTGGTTTGGGTTTCTTGGAGTTCGATACTGAGGGTTTGAGCTTGTTCGGCGACGATCTCGATGTTTTGCTCGTCTTTGTCAAAGCCGTCTTTGGTGGTGGTGAGGATGTATTTTCCGGGAGGAAGTTGGATTTTTTGCGGTGCAAGTTTGCAGAGGAGATTCGGTGCGGGGATAGTGGGAGCGGGCGAGGTCGAAGGGGCGGCTTGAATGGAAAGGTTTGCGCCTTCAGTTTTGCACAATATCTCGATGGTTCCGAACTTTTCGGTGGATGGCGGTGTTGTGGGGTCTTTGGTGGGAGGGACGGGATCTTGTCTAGTTTGCGGGGGTGGATCTTGTCGGGTTTGCGGGGAAGTGTGGGGAGTATCGAGCTTTTGGAGGGTGTATTGGACTTTTTGAGTGACTTTTTCGCCGAGAGCGGAGAGGGCCAGAAGAGAGCGTAGGGGTTTGTGTCCGAGAGATTCGACGCGAACGTTGTACTTACGACCCACCACGAGCGTGAGAGCCAGCGGGGTGGGTTGTGCCATTTTTTTGTCGTTGATCCAGAGGGTTGCAGCCGTGGGGACGCTGGATATCTCGACTACGCGGCGAACAGTTGGGGAATCGAAGAAGCCGAGGAGATAGGCTGCGACGGTCCCACCCCCGCCCAAGACAACGAGTAACCCCAAGACGAGGAGGATCTTTCCGCTCGATGAGGGTTGTTTGACGAGAGGGGGCGGGATGGAAAGAGACTGGGTTTGTGTGGCTTTGGCTGCGGTGCGTGCGCGATCTGGAAGCTTTTGTTCGAGTTCAAGTTCGAGCGAAGGCGTTGCAGTGTGACGAGCGGGAGGTTCCGCAGCAGGAGCGATATCGAGGTCTCCGAAAAGCTCGGCACTAAAGAGTGCGGTGGCGGATTCGGGAGCAGCGGCGAAGTCGTATTCTTCGCTTTCAAGGCGGGCGTTGGAACCCGTTTGAAAAGGGCTGCCTTGTTCAAACGGCCCACCTGCGGGTTGGAAAGGACTACCGGACGGCTTGAAGGGACCGCCACTTTGGGCTTGAAAAGGATCCGAAGAAGGCGGGGATGAATGGCTGTAAGGCTGTCCATTCGTGGGATAGGAGGGTTTTTGCTTGTCAAAATCTTTTTTTGTCACGGCATGATCCATACAGCGATTGCAAAGGAAGCGTTTGCAAGGGAGGTTTTGCGCCGTCCCTTGTGAATAGGGCGCTTCGTGTGTAGCCTCGGCGATTATTTACCGATCGGGAAGCAAAATGCAACAGGATAGATGCGTTCTTGTGTCGTTGGGCGGCGAAACAAAGGAGTTTTTTGTGGGTGCAGGGGGGAGTTGAAACGCCGAAGGGCAGGGCGACGAGAGGACGTTGCTGCTGAGAAGGGGGCGGATGATCCGTTCGGTGGGGAGGGTGCCTTGTTTTACGAGAAGAGGGTGGGGGCTTGTCGATGGGGGAAAGATATTGTATTGGCAATGCGCGCATGGGCAGGAAAGAAGCCGAAAAATGGATAATGTGGAGTGGATCAAAGACCCCTGAGTATAGGTCTTTTGAGAAGGCCCCTGAGTTCTGATTTTTCGAGAAGGCCCCTAACTTGGAGCATCGGGGGTTGGTGAGCAACCCGCGAAAAGATCGAGGAGCAAAGATGGCGGTCGTTCAATTGGAAGGCATCACCAAGCGTTTTGGCGAAGTGACAGTCGTGCGTCGTGTGGATCTGACCATCGCGGATCGTGAGTTTTTGGTGTTGGTTGGGCCTTCGGGGTGTGGGAAGTCGACGACGTTGCGGATGGTGGCGGGGCTAGAAGAGATCAGCGAAGGCGAGTTGCGGATCGGTGGGCGTCGGATGAATGAGTTTGCCCCAAAGGATCGCGATATCGCGATGGTGTTTCAGTCGTATGCGCTTTATCCGCATATGTCGGTGTTTGAGAACATGGCTTTTGGTTTGCGTTTGCGAAAAATGCCGCAGCAAGAAGTGCAAAAGCGTGTAGAAGAAGCTGCGCAGATCTTGGATTTGACACCGTATCTACAGCGCAAGCCGAGCGCGTTGAGCGGGGGGCAACGGCAACGTGTCGCGATGGGGAGAGCGATCGTGCGCCAGCCCTCGGTGTTTTTGTTTGATGAGCCGTTGAGCAACTTGGACGCCAAGCTGCGTGTGCAGATGCGCACAGAGATCGCACGGCTGCATCGGCGTTTGGGGAGTACAAGCATTTATGTCACACACGATCAAGTCGAAGCGATGACGCTGGCGGATCGGATCGTGGTGATGAAGGATGGCGAAGTCCAACAAGTGGGCTCGCCGATGGAGTTGTATCACCACCCCGTGAACTTGTTTGTGGCGACCTTTATCGGTAGCCCCGCGATGAATCTTTTGGAAGGCCAACTGCAACGCAAAGGCGATCAGATCTTGTTTCAACACAAGGCTTTTTCTTTGCCGTTGCCTGCGCCTCTTCAAAAAGCACTCACGATGCGAGAGGGTGGCGAAGTGGTCTTGGGGGTTCGTCCCCAACACATCGAACTGGTGGGCAAAAAGGAAGCGGCGGATCTGGCCTCTTTGCCTCTGGAAGTATGCGAGCCGCTAGGTTCCGAAACCTTTTTGTATTTCCCCCTCGATCGGGGAACTTTGGTTGTGCGCCAAGAAGGCGCAGATGAGGCACGCAAAGTCGGCGAGTCTTTTCACTTGCGTTTTGCACCCGATGCGTTGCACTTGTTTGACAAGCAAAGCACACGCGCAATTGGCGAACGGTAGGCTTTTTGAAAGAACGATAGAGGAGACAGCGATCATGGCGAAAAAAGTACAAAAAAAAGTGGCTGCCAAACCAGTGACCCCCCAAGAGACGACCGTTGCCTCGGTCGATGCTACCGAGGTTTTGGAGGCAAAAGCCGCCGAAGCATCCGATGCAGCGAATTCAGAAGAGAATGCGATCGAATCGCCTGTGGCTGTCGATGTGGTTGGAGCGGTCGATGCGGAGGTTGCGTTGACACCCGAAGAAGAAGAGGCGATGCAAAGCGAGTTGTACGCACAAGCTGCCCTTGAAGAGGTGCGTTCGGGTTGGGTGGAAGCGATGTTTGTGCGTTCGGAGAAGATGTGGGCGGGTTTGACGCATGGGATGGGGATGGATGTTCGCGTCACACTCGGATTGATCGGCTTGATGCTTGGGGGAGTGGGGTTGTATCACCTCGTGCCTTCGTTGGCGCAGGTGGACTTTGGGACGAAAGCCCGAGCTTTGGTGCTTCCCTTGCACAAATCTTTGATCCTCAAGAGCTTTTTTCTGGGGTTGTGGATCTATTTGTCTGTGCGGATGGTGACGGACGAAAGCGAAGTGCCGACGTCGGCAAAGGGCTGATCGCGTTTTGCGTGTGACGAGTTTGTTTTTTGGAAGGTGGAGGAGTGCGATGATCGGGCGGATCTGTGCAAAGTGGTTGCTTTTGGCCGTATGTTTCGGATGGATCGGTGGAGCGGCACGTATCGCGTTGGCCAAACCAACGGAGCTTGTGATGTGGCATGCGTACCGTGCGGAAGAACGGCGCGCATTGGAAGCTGTGGTGGAGCAATACCACAAAACGCAGCAAACGATCCGTGTGCGGCTGTTGTCGATCCCTTACGATGCTTATGCCGACAAGATCTCTGCAGCGATCCCGCGTGGTCACGGCCCTGACCTGTTTATCTTTGCGCACGATCGGATCGGAGATTGGGCCAAAAATCAGATCCTCGAACCGATCACCTTTTGGGTCGATGGGCCGTTGCTTTCGCGCTTTTTCCCAAAGACTGTGCAGATGTTGGCTTATGGCAACGCTCTCTACGGCTTGCCCTTGGCTTACAAGAGCCTTGCCGTCTTCTACAACACCTCACTCGTCAAGGTTCCACCGCGCACTACCGCCGAGATGATCTCGCTTGCAAAGTCTCTGACCGACGCTTCCAAAGGGCGTTTTGGTCTCGCTTATGAGGCGACGAATTTTTACCATCACGCCGCATGGTTGCATGGATTCGGTGGGCAGGTCTTTTCGGGTGGAAAAGTGGCCTTGGCTTCGGATGAGGGGATCAAAGCCTTGGGCTTTGCGCGAGATCTACAAGACAAGCACAAGCTTTTGCCCGCAGAACCGACGAGTCAGCTAATCTCTTCGTTGTTCAACGGTGGCAAGGTGGCGATGGTGCTCAACGGCCCGTGGTTTCGGGGCGAGATCGAAACAGGCGTACCATACGCTGTTGCACCGATGCCGATCGTTAGCGAGACGGGAAAGCCCGCTGCACCGTTCTTGACCTCGGAAGCTGTGTTGTTGAGCCGTCGCAGCAAGCACAAGCGCCTCGCCTTTGAAGTGATGAAGTACCTGACCTCCAAAGCTTCGGCGATGGTGCGGATGACGGTTGGAAAACAACCTGTTGCCAACCAAGCGTGTTATGCCACGCCCGAAGCCAAGGCCGATCCGATCTTGTTGGCGTTTCGCCGTCAACTCGATCACACGGTGCCGATGGAAAATACGCCAGCGATGCGGGTAGTTTGGGCTCCGATGTTAAATGCTTTGGGAAAGATCTTTCGAGGGCAGGGTACAGCCAAAGAGGCGCTTGATGAGGCGACACGCGAAGTGATGAGCTTGCTCAATACCATGAAGTAATACGATAGCACACGCAAAGCGAAAACGACGGATACAAGGCGAAACTTGCGGATTTGGGTTCGGACGATCGAGCGGAGAGGGAAAGCGCATCGTGGCAACAAACACAACGCTGTCTTGGGCGAGATTTTTTGGGCATCGTGGGGTGGTCTTTTTTTGGCTAGGTGGTTTGATGACGCTGGTTTTGGCGCAGTTTCCGTATGCGCCAGAGGCCGATCCTTCAGCCCAAGTCCTCAGCCAACTGAAAGTGACGGCGCGGGCTTGGCGTCAGGCGGTGCTTGCGGATGCCAAGAACGAAGCGGTGCAAGGATGGTTGTTGCGCTTCAAAAAACAGATGCCTCGGGAGTTTTTGTTGCGCGATGCGTTTGTGATCGCCGAACAAGCGGGGGGGATGTTTGCCTTCTTAAAGAAGAAGGTGTTTGTGGCCCATACGGACGTCAAAAAGGTCGGTCAAGAGCTTCAAAAAGACAGCGCAGTCGACAAGGCATGGTTTGATTTGAGCGCAGAGGCCGAGCAAAAGAGCCAAGAAAAGCCGGACTGGTGGGTATCTCAGACAGATGCTGCGCAGCACCAAGTGCGTGTGGTGGCAGCGGTGCGAGAGGGGGAGCGTTTTGTCGGAACCATCGTGCTTTCTGCGCAATGGCAACAAGACACGCAACGCCCGCAGATGCCGTGGTTGTTGTCGTGGGGTTTGGCGGCGTTGTTGGTGGGGGTGGTGTTGTGGTTGGTGCGGGGTCCGTGGGGCCATCTTGCACCGCTGGTCGGTATCGTGGCGATTGCGATGTATCCGTATGTTTGGCATGTGGACTCTTTGCAAAAGGCCCAACAAGCACGAATGGATCGAGATACTCGCCTGTTGTCTTCGTTGGTGTCGGCCTCCTCGGTGGTTCCGAAAGAATGGTTGACAAAAGTATTGCCAAGCGCCCAAGCCAAGAGCGGATTCTACACACTCAAGCTACAAGTCGGTCAATCCGCTCGTTTGGAAGCTGCCAAGGTTCTACCTTTGGTGACGGTTCCGTGGTTGCCGTCTTTTTGGATCGCGTTGTTTGCGATCTTGTTGTATGCGATCTATATGGTCGGATGGATGGGGCGTTTAGCACAGACGATTCACGATCACATCGGTGCGTATCTGTACGTCACGCCTGCGATGGCGGGCATGGTGCTGTTGGTATTTGCGCCGTTTTCGGTGGGGATCTTGCTGAGCTTCTTTCGACACACAGGGGGCGGGAATTATCTGTTTGTGGGGCTGCAAAACTTCCGTGATATCTTGTTTTCGCAGCTTTATCCGTTTCCGCACCCGCTGAATTTTTACTTCACCTTGTTGGTGACGATCCTGTGGACGGTCCTCAACGTGGGCTTGCATGTGATCTTGGGTCTGGCGCTTGCGTTGTTGCTCAAGAATCCGTTGCTTCGGATGAAAGAAGTTTACCGTGTTTTGTTGATCTTGCCGTGGGCGATCCCAAACTACATCACCGCTTTGATCTGGAAAGGGATGTTTCACCAGCAGTTTGGGGCGATCAACGCGTTGTTGACGAGTGTTGGTTTGGAGGGGGTGAGCTGGTTTTCGAGCGCATCGACGGCCTTTACCGCCAACCTTGTGACCAATACGTGGCTTGGTTTTCCGTTTATGATGGTGGTTTCGTTGGGGGCGTTGGGATCGATCCCATCGGATCTTTACGAAGCTGCGGATGTGGATGGTGCGAACCGTTGGCAAAAGTTTCGTTATATCACGCTGCCTTTGTTGAAACCTGCGTTGTTTCCCGCGATCATCTTGGGCTGCATCTGGACGTTTAATATGTTCAACATCATCTACCTTGTGAGCGGTGGGGAGCCGGGTGGGGCGACAGATATCTTGATTACAGAAGCCTATCGATGGGCCTTTCAGCGTGGGGAACGCTACGGGTACGCTGCGGCTTATTCGACCATTATCTTTTTGATCTTGTTGGTTTATTCGTTGACTACGAACCGTTTGACACGCGCAACGGAAGGGGTCAACTAGCCGAGTTTGGATGGTTTGCGCACGGTGTGGAGTGGGTGCGCAAAAAGCAGAAGAAAAGAGAGTAAGCGGCGATGGCACCGAGCTTTTTGGATACAATTGATCCGTTGGTTTGGGTCTGGCGTGCGAGCGGTTGGTCGGTCGCGTGTTGGTGGTTGGTGTTGGGTTGGTTGGTGATGGTGTTGGGGCGGAATGCGCCGCGCTCGGCGTTGTGGGTGGGTGTGGTGGGGTTGAGTTCTGTGGCGATGGTGGGGGCGGGTGCTGCGATGGAATCGCCGTGGTGGTGGTTGGCGTTGTTTGCGTCGGCTTTGATGCTGTGGGTGGTGTTGTCGCCGTTGATCTTGTGGTCGGGTTGGGTGGGAGAGGTGGTGTTGATCTGCGTGGGGTCGGCCTTGTGGATGGGCGATCTGTTGCGTGGGTTGAGTGGTTGGGTGGTGGATGCCTTGGGTTTGGAGGCGGGTCGGCTCGGATTGATCGAGCTTTTGGGGTTAGTGATCGCGATCTTTGCGATCGGCCAGTTGCGTTTGCCCTTGCAGCCGTGGTTTCGGGTCTTGACCGTTGCGGGGGTGGGTTCGTTGACGATGTTGCGGGGCGTGGTGGCCTTGTGGGGCAGCAGATCACCGACACCCGCGCAGGCTCCGCTGTTGTACTTGAGTGCGCTGGCGGGTGGTCTTTTTGTGATCTGGCTGTTGCAGCAGCTTGGGAGCCAAGAACAGCCCGTCAAACGGGCGTTTTCGTATCGAGGCGAACCTTCGGATGGTTGGTTGGAGGGTTATCGCCCGTGGGCAGGGATGGGAGCGACCCATGCGTTTTTGATCTTGTTTACGATCGCGACCATTTATCCCGTCTTGTGGGTCGTGAAGATGGCCGTCACACCGACGCAAGGTTTTAGCATGGGATTGAACCCGATCCCTCGGCCTGTTGCGTTGTGGTGGCAAGCTTCTCGCGAAGGAAAGGCCGAAGTGGCGGCTTGTTATCGCCGTGCGTTGTTGCAGAACTTTGGCGAAGTGACGGGATTGGGGAGTGCGTGTCTGGATCAGGTATGCGAGGCGGTGCGCCACCGCAGCGAGCGGGGGTTGGCGGTTGAAGAGAAAGTCGTGAGTTATCGGGCGTTGTGTACGCCGTTTGTGCAGGCGTGGTCTTCGCCGAAAGACCAGCGTCTAGCGGCTTTGGCGGGGTGGCAAGGCGCAGTGTTGGCGAAGGTCTCTTCGACGCCTGAACGTGCGGAGATGCAAAAGGTTTTGGTGCGGATCAAAGAGCAGCACGATGAGCGGATCAAGCGGCGGTCGTTGTTTTGGCGGCAACTGCTCAACTCGGTGTTGATCGCGTTGGTGACGACGATCTTGGGGGTGTTTTTGGCGTGTACAGCGGCGTATGCTTTTAGCCGCTTTCGTTTTCCGGGCCGATCTGCGGGCTTGATGAGCTTTTTGGTGTCGCAGATGTTTCCCGGGACGTTGATGATGATCCCGTTGTATATCTTGATGTCGCGGCTTGGTTTGTTGAATAGCTTGTTGGGGTTGACGTTGGTGTATTCGACGACGTCGATCCCGTTTTGTGTGTGGATGCTGAAGGGCTATTTCGACACCATCCCCAAAGAGATCGAAGAAGCGGCCTTGATGGATGGGGCTTCACGGACGGTGATCTTTTTGCGGATCATTTTGCCGTTGGCGCGACCTGCGATCGCGGTGACAGCGTTGTTTTCGTTTATGACGGCATGGAACGAGTTTATTCTTGCGGCGACGTTTATGAACGACGAAAAGCATTACACGTTGCCTGTGATGTTGCAAAGCTTCGTGGGGTCGTACAATACGGAGTGGGGGCATTTTGCGGCGGGCGCGATCTTGGTTTCGGTGCCGATCGTTCTGTTGTTTTTTGCGTTGCAAAAGAACCTTGTGGGCGGTCTGACGGCGGGGAGCGTCAAGGGCTGATCGAGGCGAACTCGACCCGAAGTGTGGATGTTTTGAGGCAGAGGACGGAGGGCGCATGGAGCGGAGTGTTGCGTGGAAAGCGGGATGGGAAGGGCTTTGGGCGACGCATCATGCGTTGTTGTGGGTGCTGATCTTGGGGGGGTTGGTGCTGTTGTATATGGGTGAATCGCCCGCGCATGTGTACGGTTTGTTGTTGCAAGGATCGCTCGGAGGGGTTGCGCAGATCAGCGCGACGTTGAGCGCGTCAACGCCGTATTTGTTGTGTGGGTTGGCGTTGGTGTTTGGTTTTCGGGCGGGGTTGTTGAATATCGGTGCAGAAGGGCAGATGTTTGCGGGTGCGATCTTGGCGGCGTTGTGGGGGCGTTCGCTGATTTGGTCAGGTTCGTTTGTGTGGTTGTTGTTGATCGCAGCGTTGGCGGGGGCGTTGTGGGCGATGCTCCCGGCGTTGTTGAAGGTGCGGTTTGGGATCCACGAAGTGATTTGTACGATCATGTTGAATTACATCATCTTTGCAGCAGGTGCATGGTTGGTGCGCCAGCCGCAGATTCGGGTGGATCCGACGATCCCACGAACGGCGGATATCGCGTTGGCAGCGCAGTTGTCATCGCTTTCGGTGGGCGGGCTGCGATTGGATGTGGGGTTGTTGTTGGGGGGCGTGTTGGCGTGGGGGTTGTGGCGCTTTTTGCGGGATGCGCGATTGGGGTACGAGGTGCGAGTGGTGGGTCTTCAGCCCGAAGCCGCGAGACATTCGGGAATTCCGATTGGTCGGCGTTTGATCTTGGCGTTTGTGATATCGGGGGCCTTGGCGGGATTGGCGGGTGGGTTGTATGTGGCATCTCCGCAACACCCGTACTTTGAGCCGGATTTTTCCCCCGGGTGGGGGTTTTGGGGGATCGCGTTGGCGTTGTTGGCGCGCAATCATCCGTTGGCGGTGGTGCCTGCGGCGTTGTTGTTTGGGATCTTGGAGACGGGGGCGAGCGTTTTGGATACGACGCGGGGGATTCCGCGTGAGATGATCCAACTGCTCCAAGTGACGCTGATCTTGTTTTTGTCCACGCGATTTTTTCAAGGAAAAGCAGGGGGAAGCGATGTTTGAGGCGTTGTATTCGTTGTCTTGGGTGACGTTGTGGGGAGTGACGTTGGCGGCGGCAGCGCCGTTGGCGTTGGCGGCGTTGGGTGGGTTGTTGTCGGAACGCAGCGGCGTGGTCAATCTCGGACTGGAAGGGATGATGTTGGTGGGGGCCTTTACAACGGCATGGGTGGGTTTGTTGGGGCCTTCGGGGTTTTGGGGGGCGATGTTAGGACTGTTGTTGGCGGGTTGTGCGGGAGCGATGTTGGCGGGGCTGCACGCGCTGTTGTGCTTGTGGGGAAAGGCTGATCAGATCATCTCAGGTGTCGCGTTGAATATCTTTGCGAGCGAGATGACGATCTTTTTGGCGTTGTGGTTGTATGGAACCAAAGGTAGTACGGGGATTTTGGATTATACCTTGGCGGGGGTCTCGTTGGGGTCGTTGCGGATCTCTTTGTTTTTTGTGCTGGTATTGTGTGTGTGGTTGGGGTTGGAGATCTTGTTATGGCGGACGGTGTGGGGTTTGCGGTTGCGGGCCTGTGGAGAGCATCCCCAAGCGCTCTATAGTACGGGGATATCGCCGTACAAGGTGCAGATCGTGGCGGTGTTGGCGAGCGGATTTTTGGCGGGTTTGGCGGGGGCAGCGTTGGTGCATGGCGCGGGGAACTTTAGCAAGAACATGACGGCAGGGCGCGGATACATCGCGATTGCGGCCTTGGTCTTTGGCAATTGGCTTCCGAGACGTGTATTGGCGGCTTGCTTGTTGTTTGGCTTTGCATATGCCCTCAACTTTCAGCTTCAAGCCTTGCCCACCAATAAAATCCCTTCGGAGTTTCTTTCCATGCTACCTTATGCGCTGACGTTGTTGGCGCTTGTTGGTTGGGTGGGGCGGACTCGTCCCCCTGCGGCCTTGGGCAAGCCTTTGGATATCTAGTGTAGCGGGTAGGCGGATGGATCGGTATCGCGTGGTGTGGATGTGGATGGCGCTGTGGGTTTGGATGGGGGTGGGCCTGTGGGCTTCGGCGTGGGTGGGTCTGTGGGCTTCGGCGTATGCGGACGAGGCGGCGTGTGTACGGCTGTTGCGCAGCGAAAAGTACGACGAGGCGGTTTCGTGCATGGAAGCAGAGTACAAAGAAGCGCGTTCAGCCTACAACCTTCGGAGTTTGGCGTCTTTTTATGAGCGGGCGGGTTTTGCTTCTTCGCGGCGTGGGGACAAGCGGTTGGCGCGTTATTATTGGCGGTTGGCGATGCGCTCGTATCGGGATTTTTTGGAGCAAAGCGGCGAAAGCCTGACGCTTGAAGCGCGCAAAGAGATCGAAGCCAAGCAACAAAACTTTTTATTGTTTTGTGGTTTTGCGAAACTTTCGGTGCGTTCCAATGTGGCGGGTGCGCGGCTGATCTTGACGGGGTATCGTTTTCGTGAGGAAGGTTATGCGCCTGCGCAGTTTCAAGAGTTGGTTCCGGGACCGTATCGTTTGCGTGCGGTGCATCCGTTGTACAGAACAGCCGAGGTCTCGTTTAAGCTGCGCCCGCGTGCGACATCCGATTATGTGATCCGCCTTGAACCCAAACCACCAAGCGAAGTGCAAAAGAAGGTGGCGATCGCTCCGAAGAAGCCAACGGGTCCACGCCCCAAAGGGCCGGGCTTAACGCCTTTTTGGATCGCGCTGGGGGTGACTGCGGGTTTGGGGGCAGCGGCGGTCACGACGCATCTTTTGGCGCGCAACCGTTGGGAAGAAGCAGGTACACGCAGTTTGTTGGCGGGTTCGGGGTATCGGGAGAGTTTTGATCAAGCGCAAGGGCTTTACTTCTCAAGTGTTAGTTTTTATGTGGGGACGGGTGTGGCAGCGGCCACAGCGATCGGGATGTTGTCATGGCATCTGATCTTGCCACCCGAGGAGGAGGTGGCATGGCGCTTTGAGCCTAGAATCATGGGGCATACGGAGCATCAAGTTCGGATCTGTGTGGTGGGGTTTGTGGATGGATGTGCTAAGGTGCGTTGAGGGCTTCTTGGGTGTGCTCTCAAGCCGCAGACGGACGGGTGGATGGATGTGCTAAAGGTGTGTTGAGCGGATGCGAGTGTGCTGATCAGGGTTTGTGTTGGAGCGCGGTTGTTGTGGAGTGTGTTGAGGTTCGACGATGGTATGGCGAGGATGGGTTCGTTTTGGTGTGGTTGCGTTGTGGTTTGGGTGCGTAGCGGCAGGGTGTTTGCTGGATGCGTACAAGCCGTGTGCGCCTTGTAAAGAGGACGGTGCGTGTCGAGCGAGCGAGCGTTGCGTACACGGCTACTGCGAACCCAATGACTTGTTGTATCAGTGTGTGGGGTCTTTGCCAGAGGGGGCATTGGACGACGCGGGGCCTCAAGAGCCACAGCCCGAACGTGTGTGTGTACCCGGGCAAAGCGAGCCGTGTTATACGGGGCCGCGTGGGACAGACGGAAAAGGCGTATGCAAGAGCGGTTTGCGTTATTGTTCGCGGGATGGGGTGTGGGGGGGATGCTTGGGCGAAGTGTTGCCCGAACAAGAGCGATGTGATGGGCGGGACAACGATTGTGATGGGGCCGTTGATCAAGGCTTTTCGGATCTGGGCAAGCCGTGTCGTGTGGGGGTTGGCGCTTGTGAGGCGAGCGGGACATGGGTGTGCGCGTCCGACGGCAAGCGTGCTGCTTGTGCGGCGACAGCGGGCGAACCGAAGACCGAGATCTGCAATGGGATCGATGATGATTGCGATGGGAAGGTCGACGAAGATCTGAGCCGCTCGTGTTATACGGGGCCTGCGTCAAGCAAGGGATTTGGTTTGTGTCGTGATGGCAAACAGACCTGTGAAAAAGGCGTATGGGGCGCTTGTGTGGGAGAGATCTTGCCCACGCAAGAAGTCTGCGATCAGCGCGACAACAATTGCGATGGTCAAGTCGACGAAGATTGTGCGTGTACGGCGGGGGCGCAACAAGTCTGTTATAGCGGGCCGAAGGGAACCGAGGGCGTGGGGTTGTGCCGTGAAGGCTTGCAGCGTTGTGGGCAAGACAAGCGGTGGGGGCCTTGCCTCAACGGGATCGTCCCTGCGTTGGAGATCTGCGATGGTCTCGACAACAATTGCGATGGAAACATTGACGAGAGCTTTCCCGAAAAGTCCAGAGATTGTCAAATCCCCCAACGGACGGGGCGATGCGCGCAAGGTTCTTATCTTTGCCGTGGTAACGCGCTGTTGTGCGTGCCGCGCTTTAGTGCTTCGCAAGAGATCTGCGACGGCCAAGACAACGACTGCAACGGCCTGATCGACGAAAGTTTCCCATTGCAGGGCGCGCCGTGTGTGGTCAGCCAACAGCAAGGCGCGTGTCGAGAAGGCACACAAGCGTGTGTGGGTGGACGAGCGACTTGTGTGCCTGTGCGCCAACCGCAACCCGAAGTCTGCAACGGATTGGATGATGATTGCGATGGCAGCATTGATTTTGGCTGCGCGTGGGTGCTTTCTGGCGGGGGCGATGGTGAAGATACCGTCTCTTCGGTCAAAGTCGATACACAACGACAAGTTTTGTTGGCCGGATCGTTTGCGCAGACGGCGCGATTTGGTTCGCTCTCGCCGTTGTTGGCGTCGGGATCGCGCAATGCGTTTTTTGCGGGAGTGGCTTCACAAGGAGCCTTTTCTT
>CAUJFU010000435.1 GCA_963169055.1 Myxococcota bacterium | reverse complement strand
GCTCAATTCCCGCCTTTTGTCAGCTCTCTGCTTTGGCTTGTTTTGGTTGTCTTCTCCCATCATTTGGGCTTTTGAGTACAAACCAGACTACGACAAAACAAGCCCCAAATGCCTCGACCAGTGCCAAGATCGCTGCTTTGCTCGCTATCACTTCAACAAGCAAGCCAGCAAAGCCGAACGTTGGAAATTTTGTGAGCAAAAATATCCTCCATCCAACCTCTCTTACGATGAATATCTTCAACAATGCAAGGATTTCGCGAACGAATACAGCCGCTGCCATCACGGGTATATTTACCTTGAAGCCTGTTCAAAAAACCCGAACAGCATCGTTTGCAAAGATGGCAATTACGAGGCCGCCAAGACCGCATGCCCTGACTACTTGGAACTTTATAAGAAATGTGGAGGCCGCAATCCTCCCAACAAACAACAGTGCGAAAAAATAGCTGAAGAATTAAAGAAATATCCTCCCGAATCCACCTCTTATTGTAAGGATGTTTGCACCAAATACTGCCCACCCAACACGCCCGACAGCAAACCCCCCACCCGCAGCGGCTCCGAGCAAGGCTCTAACCAAGGCTCTAACCAAGACAACCCAACACCCGAAGAACAAAGACAGATGGACTCCCTACCCAAACACAAGCGCGACACCTACAACAAAAAGCGCAAACAACGAACCCCCCCACAAAACAATCGGAGATCGTCAGGAACATCGGGAGCATCGGGAACATCGGGAACATCGGGAACATCGGGAACATCGGGAACATCGGGAACGTCGGACTCCTCGCCGCAAACCAGCACGCACACTCACACAACGCAAACTGTTCCCTCTCGCAGCTCGTCAGGCAATTCACCGCGTTCTAACAACGGCTCGTCAGCACCCAATCCACCGCGCCCCAACAACGGCTCATCTGCCTCGCATCAAGGCCCTTCTCACACAACTTGCCATATCGTTTATCCGCGATGGAAACAACGATGCGGGAACTACCTTCGGTTGATGTGTGGCCATGTTGGGCGGCTCTCTTACGTTTGCGCGCAAAAATTACAGCAACACCACCAATGCAAGTACAGCGAGCAAAGGATGCAATCTTGCAAATCAGTCCTCGATACATACCGTTCTTGTAGTCGATTTCGCTCTCTTGCTTCGAGTTGTGCGCGCCGTGAGCAAGCCTACTTCAAAGCCTGCCGTCAACGCCAGAGCGTTCGATGTCGATGGCATCTGCGACATGCTGGACACTGTGCCAATTACTTTCACGCTTTCGATCGGTGCAAAAGATTGCCTTACAACCACCATACCTGCATGAACGAGTCGCGCACGTCCGAACAATGCAAGCGCCTGATCCCTGCTTTTTGCAAAGGTCTTGACGAGCGGCAACGCTACTGCAACACACACCCTGATCGGTCTTTTTGCCAAAACATTCCTCCCGAATTTCGCGGCTGTCGCTAAACCTCCGTTGTTGCGCACGCTTTCTTGCCCCCCTCTTCATCAAGAAGGAGAACGCCATGTTCCGTTGCGCTTCTTTTTTGTTTCCGTGTCTGCTTGCTTTCTCGCTTTTGCTGGTGTCCACCGTCGCCTATACTCGAGCATTTGACCCCGAAAGGCAGGGCATCCATCCCGTCGGTGAGTCTTGTTGGAAGCCGTGTTATGGTGCTTGTTTGAACAGAAGTCCCCGCCTTTGTAAAGAGAATGCCGAAAAGCGGGAAAAAGAATGTGTTCAAAAAACTTCGGGAAGAAAACTTTCTTATTATGAGTATTTTGCTCAATGTCAAAACTTCAAAGCGGAACATGATCGCTGTCATTCTTCTTACTATTACATCTTAAATAAATGTCAGACCATGCCCTCAAGCGTCGTATGCAAAAGTGGCCAGCTTGAACAAGCCTTGAAGGAATGTCCCAATTACCTCGCCCAGATCGAAAAGTGCGAATATCCTGAACCCCCCAACGAAACCCTTTGCAAACGGGTTGACGCAGCCTATCGATGGTGTAACACGGCGGATCTTCGGAGTCCTTGCTACGATGTTTGTGCAGAGTATTGCGTAAGAGTTAACCGCAAAGTCCCCCCAAAGAACCAAGTCATCCGCACCAAGAAAAGCGCCAAGAAACGCACCAAGAAAAAGTGATGGGAGTGGTGTTTTTGATCGACCTGCACCACAAGCTTCGGAGAATCGTTTAGCAAGAACAATCGCAGAAGGAAACGGTAATTGAACAAGCAGGTTGGCCAGTAACAGAGCGGATGATCGAGCGTTTGGAATAAAAGCTAGAGAGCAACACTTCAAACCGACCATCGCTTTCCAAATCGAACAACCCTTCTACCTTTTGATCAGCCTCCAAACCAACCAACGGCTGCAACTGCTTGAGTTGTCCTGAAGCGCTCTTTTCTGCCACGCCGTAGAGATCCACCCGCACATCTTCTGCACCACAAAAGACGTTCCCCTCTTTGGTTTGCAAACGCACGTGAAACAAGAACAACGTGCGCCCGAACCCCGCAAAAGAACGAAAAGAGAAATGACGTAGCAATGTTTCTTTTTTCTTTGCAGCGTCTTGCGTCGCTTTTGTCAGTGCCTTGTGGTAGCCATCGTCCTTCAAGAAGAGTTCTTGTAACTCTGCAAGTCGTTGTGGTTGTGGTGTTGTGGGCTGTTCCAGATAAAGCGCGGGTGTCTTGTGTTCCGCAGGTAACGCAAAATCAAAGCGCAGACCGCTAGGAAGTTTTTGTGGAGCACATGACAATTGTGCAAACAACACAGGTTCTCCACAACCCGGTGCTTTGGGCTTGCGGCCTTTCGCATGGGTTTGCATCCAACCAAAATGAGGCTGCCCTCTTGTGAGAAAAACGAAGCGTTTGATCGCACAAGTCGCAACCGGCTTGCTCTGCTTCAAAGTAAAAATGTTGTACTTTTTTCCTATCTCATATTCATCCACCTGTCGACTTGCAGTCGGAGCGATCCACGTCGTAAGCGAACCTTTCCATTGTTTGGGACGAACGGAGATCGGCTGCACGCGTTGAATCAGCGCATCCGCGAGCGGCAGATGCAAAAAAAGCGTCCCCTTGTGCTCTTCGACCCAACGCATCGCTCCGCACTGAAACGACGTTGGCTGCGCTTCCCCGCGACAATGAGCATCCACATGACGCTGTATACCTACATACTGCCCAGCATTTTTCAAATAGTGGTCGATCTTGAGTCCCTGAAGTTTCTTTGCAAATTGTACTGCTTTCTTCCTTGAAGAGAAAGCCTGCGCCACCACAACTTCGTAGCAAGGCATCAGTCCCTTGAACTGCGAAGAAGAAAGCCTCGCAACCCGCGCACCCAACGATGGATTCTGCTGCAAAAGCAACAAGCCTGCGGGTACCACTCCTTGTTGTTTTGAGGAACTCAAAATAATCAACCACTGGTTGGCATACGAAGACGCTGGCCTTCCCTGATGCTGTTGCGCGACCACATCCCATGATTCCAAAGCACACAAGCACAACGTCAGCAGCGACACGCTCAACAATACGCGCCGAAAAAAACGCATGGATCCTCCTCGTGATGAATCTTGTGCAAAAATCTATATCCAGATGCCGTGTTTGCGATCATAACGCCAGTGACGAACGAGGACACGGTTGTAAATCTCGGTGCTTGTGCGGTCGAGGGCGTCGAGTAAGGACTCTTTCTTGAATGATGGGTGTCAATCATCTTTGCGCCTCGTCAGAAACAACGGAGTCTTTTGCTTGGGGCATCCTGCACAAAAAGAAAACTACACAAACATGAAGCAACACACAACCGCTTTTTTCAGAATAGGAGTGACGCAGTTGCCAAAAAAAGCCGTGTTCGCACCCGTTCAAACGAGAGTGTCGTTGGTTTGGAAAACCTCCGATCTCTTCGCCGATACGGGGTCAAGGGGCGACAGTCCCTTGCGGGGTTTGGGGTGGAACCCCACATACAAGCCTAACCGCGTAAGTCCTATGCGCAACTCCTCAAGTGAGTCAAAACGGGCGGGGAAAGTGAACCCACATAGGAGGGGGTGACGAAAATTTGGCGAATCGATCGTGGTGCGCTAATTTTGCGACCGTTCCGTCGCGGTGAGTTTCCCGTGTGAACACTTGTTTCCATCTCAATCCCCGATAGATAGGGAGGAATCTATGCAAGAAGCCGAGCTACGTGCCTATCAACCCCAACAGGTCGATGCTTCCGCGATCAAACATGTCCATTTGATCGGGATCGCAGGAACAGGGATGGGAACCCTTGCGGGGATGCTCAAGCAATCGGGTTATCATGTGACAGGTTCCGACCAAGGCGTCTATCCGCCAATGAGCGATCAGCTTGCGACGTGGAAGATCAAAGTGCAGCAGGGCTTTAGCCCCGCACATCTTCAGCCTCGCCCCGATCTTGTGATCATCGGCAACGCTTGTCGGCCTTCCAATCCTGAAGCCCAAGCCGCCATCGCCGAAGGCATCCCCTGTACTTCGATGCCTCGCGCTATCCACGACCTTTTTTTACAACAACGCGATGTGGTGGTGGTGGCTGGAACCCACGGAAAAACCACAACCACCGCACTGACGGGCTGGTTACTTGCGCACGCAAAGCGTGATCCCGGCGTTCTTGTGGGCGGGATCTGCGGGAATTTTCAAGGCTCTTATCTGCTCCCCAAAGGCCAAGACTTTGTGATCGAAGGCGACGAATACGACTCTGCGCTCTTTGACAAAGTACCCAAGTTTGTTCACTACAACCCAAAGCGCGTGATCTTAACCTCCGTAGAGTTCGATCATGCCGACATCTACAAAGATATCGATGCCGTCAAAGCGGCCTTTCTTCTTCTGATGCAGCGTATCCCTTCTGATGGGCAGTTATGGGTTTGCCGCGATTATCCGATGGCAATGGAAGTAGCCGCTGCCTCCCAATCCCCCGTCCGAACGTATAGCGCAGAAACGCAGGCCGATCTCTACGCCAAAGATATCCGCATGACGGAAGCGGGCGCTCAATTTACCTTGTGCGATCCGAACGGTGAGATCGCTCCCTTTGAAGTCCCGATATTCGGGCGATACAACATCGCAAACACCATCGCGGCGATCGGCGTTGCGCTGGATCTTGGTCTCTCTCCGCTTGCGATCCAAGAGGGCCTGTCTACTTTCCAAGGGATCAAGCGGCGTCAAGAGATCTTCGCACGTGTCGGTGACATCGTCTTGATCGATGACTTTGCCCACCATCCCACCGCCATCCGTGTGACGACCCAAGCGATCCGTGAGCGTTTTCCTTCTCGCCGTATCTGGGGCATCTTTGAACCGCGCAGTAACACCGCTCGACGCAACGTCTTCCAAGAGGATCTCCCCCGTAGCTTCGACGCTTGCGACATCGCCTTGTTTTCTTGGCCCTATCTCTTCGACAAGATGGCCTCAGACGAACGCCTTGATATCGAGAAAGTGGTTCATGATCTCAAGCAGCGGGGAAAACGTGCGATTGCTTTTCCCGAAGTTGATCAGATCGTGTCTTATATCACCGCAAAAGCCCGACCTGACGACGTGATCGTTGTGATGTCTAACGGCGGCTTTGGTGGCCTTCACAAAAAACTCGAACAAGCTCTCTTCGATCGTTTTCATCACGGCCCTTGGATCGACGAAGAAGACGAATAACACAAGGCTTTGCAACGCACTCTTTGCCTTGCCTCACTTCTTTTGAAACCCGCTCATCCTTCAAAGCTCTGCTGTACCGCCCGCCCTTGACAGAAAACACACCTCGCTGCACATAACCCAAGAGATGACGCGCATTTCAAACGAACAGTACCGTCGCTTGAAATGCCGTGAGCACGGTTTTTTTTGGGCAACTGCGTAAGTCCTATTCTTTCTCAAAAAGTTTTCCTGACGGAGCCGATCTGATGTTTTTGAACCTTTCTGTCTTTTGGCCTACCTCCGAGCGGTTGCATGCTCAACGAGCACCTCTGCTGGCTCGGTGGGTGATGCTTGTTTGTTTGTTGTTTCCGACGCTCACGTTCGCACAGACCAGCAAAGACGGCAAAGACGACAAAGACGACCCACTGACCGCACTCCCGACCACTTATAGCGATATCCTTCTTGAGACCTCTCCATCGGGCCTTCCTGTCGCCCTTACACAGGACAACAAACCTCTCTCTTGTCTCCCTGCCAACGTGACCCCTTGCAAGTTTCGCGTGGTGGCCTACAAAAAAGTCGATCTTTGGATTGCTGTGCTTTATCGCAATCAATCTCTGCGTTACCATCGCCCCCTCAAAGGGCGTACCCGAGGCGTCCAACATTGGCTTCTTCCCATGCCTCTCCCCACAGCCATCCTCCCCACCACCCAGCCCACAACGCAACCCGTGATACATCCCGACGCCCACTCAGCGAACCTCCCTCCGTCTCGAACCCCTCCGTTTGCAGCCTCACGACCTTCCGAGCATCTCAACATTCCCGTTGAACGGCGTATTTCCGAAACTCCCGTCGAACGGCGTATCTCCGAAACTCCCGTTGAGCGGCGTATTCCCGAAACTCCTGTTGAACGGCGTATTTCCGAAACTCCTGTCGAGCGGCGTCTTGTTGCACAACGTCCTGCTTCTCCGCCTGCCGTCAAACACGCGACTTCTGCTCCGCTTTGGCCTTGGTTTGTTGTGGGGGGCGTGATCGTTGTCGGGATCAGCGTGGGAATCGGTGTTGGAATCGCCCAGCAAGATCGCATCGTTTTGCGTTGCTCTGCTTGTCAAAAATAGAGTATCTTTCTTTTTCGATAGAGGAATATGACTAGATGCGAGTCATTCGTTTTCTTTTGTTCTTTGGTTTTGGCGGGGTGTTGTTTTCTTGTGGACCCAAACAGATCGAACTGGAACCTGACGCCAACTGTAAAGCGGCCCTCCAAGCACTCAACACCCAAACCCGCAAAGGCTGTATGATCTTTCGCCAAAAAAGCGAACTCATCTGGATCTTTGAATACAAAGA
>CAUJFU010000434.1 GCA_963169055.1 Myxococcota bacterium | reverse complement strand
CGGTGCATCATCAAAGGCGGGCATCAGCTCGGGGAAGGCTTCGGCCTCTGTTTTGGAACTGGTGATGGCTTGCTCAAGGGACTGGGTGGTTTCGGGAGAAGCCGATGTGTCGGCGTGATCAGATGTTTCAGAAGATGTAGGTGCATCGGATGTTTTAGAAGGTATATCAGATGTTTCAGAGGATGTAGGTGTATCGGAAGAAGCCGATGTTTCGGAAAGAGTCGATGGTTCAGAAGGAGCCGATGATTCGGAAGGGTCCGATGATTCGGAAGGGGCCGATGATTCGGAAGGGTCCGATGATTCAAAAGGAGCCGATGGTTCGGAGGTTTCAGCGGGTGTATCGGAAGGAGCCGATGATTCGGAAGAGGCGGGAGGTGTTTGGGGAGAATCTGCTTGTGGGGAGAGCGTAGGGGGTTGTGTTTGTGTGTCGAGTTTTTCTTGGGAGGGTGTCGTGTTGGGTTCGGTGGTTTGAAGTGTTGCAGGCTCCGCATTTTTCTCGGAGGGGACGGAATAAGGGCTTTGCTCAGACGCTACCTTTTTTTTTTCCTCGGTGATTGGTTGCGTTTGTGAGGTGAAGCGTTTTCGGGTTTCGTCATCGTCAACGAAGGCGTCAAGGTAGGCGGCTGTGGCTTGGGGTGGGGCGGACGTTTGGGCAAAGTCGCCCGTTTGAGTGACGGGAGCGGGTGCTGCGGCAAAGTCGCCTGTTTGGGTGACGGGTACGGAGGCGCGAGGATCGGCAAAGTCGCCTGTTTGAGAGTTTAGGGAGTGGGCGTCGGTGGAGGTTTGGATGTCGGGGGGGTTGGCGGTGGCGTCAAGGAAGTCGGTGGTTTGGGAGCTTTGCGAGGCTGCGATGGCGGCTTGTTCGCGGGCAGCGCGAGCGAGTTCTGCGGAACGAGCGAGTTTTTCAGCGCGTTCGTGGGCGATGCGTTTTTCTTCGGATTGGACGCGCTCGATGGCAGCGAGAGATTCCGCTTCGATGGCGTTGATCTCGTTGCGCCCATTTTGGAGGACGGAGCGTAGGGCAAGATCGTCGTGTTTTCGGAGCGCGTCAAGGGCTTGCGTGACAGCAGCGGATTCTTCTGTGACGCCCTTTTTGACGGCCAGAATGACGTGTTCGAGGGATTGCGCCATCTGGTAGGTGCAACGGATGAGTTGTTCAAATTCTTCGTGGGATAGGGCGTCTTGGAGGGTGTCACCGTAGAGAAGAGCGACAGTGCGACCGCGCACACGGACAGGCAAGAGGTAGACGTGTTTGGGGGGTTGGGAGAAGAGAGAAAACAGTGGTCGATCGGCTTCTTCTTCGGAGGGGGAGCCGCTGTAGGGGACAAGGGCGTTGAGCATGGCGGAGAAGAAGGCGCTTGCGTCGAGGGATATCTCGATATCTTGGAAGGCTTTGTCGAGATCGGCGGGGCCGATCATGCGGAGACCTTTGGCGGATTGTTTGCGGAGCAAGAACAGCGCGGCGTGTTGGAGTTTCGTGGCAAAGAAGTACAGGCCCAACTCAAGGACGCCATCGCGTGTTTGGGCATTGCGCAACAGGTATTCGGCTTCATAAACGCCCAACGGAAGGATCGCGGTGGGCATACTTTCCAGACCGACGAGCGGGGCTTTTGTGATGGGGCTTGCTGTTTCGGTGGTTGCGGGCTTTTCTTGTTCGATGGGAGAGGTCATCGGCAGGTCAGTGAGCGAGCCTGTGGTGGAGATCGCATGGGAGGAAACAAGCAGGTCGTCCAATTGGACGGAGGGTAGGGTTCCACCGAGAAGTTCGGTCATCTCGAAGCCAAGGATATCCGTCACATCCATCAGGGCAAGTTTGGCTTCTTCGGAGGCACGTTTGGCTTGATCTTGTTTTTTGGAGGCTGGTTCTGGGGAAGTTTCTGTTTTGGCGGGAGTGATGGATTCGGTCGATGTTTCGGGTTTGGTGGATAGAGCAGATTCGGTCGATGTTTCGGGCTTGGTGGACAGAGCGGCCTCGGCGGGGGGAAAGGAGCCGAAGGCTTGAGTAGGTTCGGATAAGTCGGTGGTTGCGGGTAGATCAGCACTGGAAGGGCTGAAGGGGAGAGAGACAGCAGAGACTTCGACGGAGGCGTTGGCGGGTTCATCGCTGGTGTGTGGGTCGGTGTCTTCGGAGCGTCCGACAGTTTTGGTTTTCTTTTTGGCTTCTTTGGGGGGAGGGGTGTAGATCAAATCGGCGGCCTCATCGGGAGTAGTGAGAGGCAATTCGTCGATCAGGGGGATGAGTTCATCTGGGGGGGCGATTTGGTAATATTGTTCGGCAAGAAGGGCAAAGTAGACTTGGTTGAGGGCGGATATCTTGAGGTTTCGGCCAGTGGTTTCGCTGAGCGTTTGGATGCGTGTCAAGCGGAGGGGTAGGGCGGCGACGATCGAGAGGTGTTCTTCGTCGGCGGCGTAGGGGAAGACTTGAAACTTGGAGACTTGTTCGGCGTCGAGGACGGCGAGGGCGTCTTTTTGTGGGGAGAGGACTTGAGGGAGGTCGACTTTGGGGAGGCGGAAGGCTTCGGCGAGGAAGTGATCGAGTTGGACAGGTTCAGCGAAGCCGTCTTTGCAGATCAAGGAATCGAGGGTGAGGGGTTCGGCGTTTTTCTCTTGTTGGAGGAATTCGTTGGCAGCATCTTCGGGGAGGAGGCCGGCTTCAGTCAGGAGCTTTGTCAGCTTGCGAGACGACATGTGTAACCTCTTGTACCTACAGCTTGGGGGAAGGTCAGTGAGTTAATTTTGTTTGGAGACAACAACGGAACCAGCGACACGATCATAGAGGCTGCGGTATTCGCCGTCCATCAAGATCCAAAGGACACCAAACAACCCGAGGAAAAAAGAAGGTAGGAACGCGATCGATCGAACCATTGCGCCGAGAAAACCGAGTTTTTTACCGCTGCGATCAAGCACTTCGAGTCCCAAAAGAGACTTGCCAAGCGAACCGCGCCAAAGCAGCAAGCCGAGCATACTATACAAAATATACAAGAGAGAAAAGGCGATCAATCCAAAGCTGACGTGTTGGCCGTAATGTTCAAGAACAAAGACAAGCAGATCAAGCGGGTGGAGATCGGGAGGGGGGGACTTGGTGAGGGCGGGGCCGAAAAGGCGCGTGAAGAGGAAAGAGAGTCCAGAGAGCAAGGAGAGGTCGATGACTGCGGCGATGGCGCGCCTCCAAAGGGAGGGTAGAGCCAGTTGGGCAGCGAAGACAAAGTTGGGTTTGATGCGCGGTTTGGGGAGTGGTTTGCGTGAAAGGGCTGGGGCATGGGCAGTCATGGGTTCGTCTCGAAGGGTCGATTGTTCGGGGCGGATGTTGTCCATTGGAGATTGTTGTTGCAAAAGCGACATATCTGGTTGTGCGGTGCTTGGGAGGAGAGGAGAAGGGTCGTTTTGGATCGGGGCGAGCTGTTCTTTGTATGACGGTGGCTGCGCGGGTGGGAGCGTGCTGATCGGGTGGGGTTGAAGGGGAGGAGTTTGTCGAGAAGAGGTGCGGAGGGGATTGGGTTCTTCGAGGGTGGGAGGGGGTTCGGGCCGTTGGATGAAAGAAGCCGAGGGGACGGCGGGGACGGTGAGTCCTTGGAGGATTTGGTCTTTCGAGACTTCTTCTGTAGGGCCGGAGACGTTGTAATGGGCGTCTGTGGGGCCAGAGACGTTGTAGTGGGCGTCTGTGGCATGGTGATCTTGGAGGGGGCGAGCCTGTGCGAAGGTGTGTTCGCTGTGTTTGGTGGGTCGTGGTGTGGTGTCGCGCAAGGGGCTGCGCAGGGGGGAAGGGAGAGATGGGGGTGTGTTGTCGATTTCGAAGCCGTATTCTTCGTTGAGTCGGTGATCGGCGGGGGTTCCTTTGGTGGAGATGGTCATCTCGATGGAGTCGCGGCGAGGCGGTGTAACGGCGGGGTAGGGCAACATCCCGGGGGCGGTGTGTTTTTCGGTGGTTTGGGGTTCTTGGGGGCCGAGGTATGTGTCGGTGCCTTTGGGGAGGGTGTCGCGTTCGAGCGAAGAAGGCAGAGGGACAAGCTCGCTGATCTCGGACATATCCCATTCGAGGTTGGGATCGCTCGGTTTGTTGGCAGAAGCCCGTTGTTGGGCGTTTCCTGCGAACGTGACTTCGCTGTCGTCGTAAACGTCGGAATGATCGGATTGATAGGGCGGGGAATGAGAGTTTGAATGAGGGTAGGTGGCTTCGGGATCAAAGGGGTGCGCGGGTTCGACGAGTGTGTCGACTTTGGGCCGTGTGATCGGGGCAAACGGTTCGATGGGTGGTGAGTGTAAGGAAGGCATGGCACCGCTGGATGTGCGCGAAGCGACAACGCCTTGTAGCGGGGTGTTGCACAGGCTACAAGATTTCCGATCAGGCAGGTTGGGGTGACCACATCGTGGGCAGATCATAAGCGCATGAGCCTTTGTTGTGATGGAAAGAAAGCGAGAAAGCAAAAAACAGGCTTTTGTTGGTAGCATACTCAGTAGGAGAGGGTCAAGATTTCGGCCTTGAGGCGTGGCTTGTGTGGGAGAGCGTTGGGAGGGGTGATCGGAGTCGCTTGTTGCCAAAAAATGACGTGTTCGTGCTCGTTCAAGCGAGAGAGTCGTTGGTTTGAAAAACGATGAACTCTTCGCCGATACGGGGTCAAGGGGCGATCGTCCCTTGTGGGGCGTGGGGTGACACCCCACTAAAACCGTCCCACAGGCCATGCCAATCGAGATCGTTGGCGTGGTCAAGGGAGGTTCGGAAGGTTGGCGGTGTGTGGTTGGTTGGGGGGAGTGATCCATTGGATCTGTTGCCCGGGGAGGGTCCATTGGAAGCGCACAGGAGAGGCATCGGCGAGTTTTTTTTGAGATTGGCCGTTGTCGTGAACAGCCCATAGAGCATTTCCGCTGTCGTAAACAAGCCAGTATCCGGCCCACAGGATGCGTCCGAGGTGGGGTGGTGGGACGAAGTGTGCGGGGAGTCCTTGTCCGAGAGAGATGCCTTGGTTGGTGATCTGGCGGGGCGTTGTTTGGGAGAGATCGAGCCGCCAGAGGGAAGCGATGCCTGTTCGTGTGGAGATGAAGACGACGGCGTCGCCGCGTGGAGACCAGATCGGTTGTGCGAGGCCGGGTTCTTGGGCAAGAAGCTGTCGGATGGTTTTGGAGCGGATATCGTAGATCTGAAGGCTTTGCGATATCATGTCCTGTTTTTGGCTGAAAAGAAGTTGCGAGCCATCTTCTTTCCATGAAGGAAAATACCCTGATTGTTGGCTGACAGGGGCGAAAGGTTCTTTGCCGTTGGGGGCGGAGATCAGGAGTTCTTGGTGGGGTGTGACTGCGACGATCCGCCCGTGTTTTGGATCGATGCGAGCGGTTCCGACTTCGAGATCGAGCGAGATCGGTGTGAGGCCGCTGCGTGGAGAAGCACGCCACAGCTTAAATCCAGCGGGGCGTTCTGCGTGGGGATGTTTGTGAGGTGGGTGGGGTTGGCGTAACGCCACCAAGGAAGATCCATCTGGGAATCGCCCCCAGTATTCGGCTCTTTTCAACATCTCGCGATCGATCTGGCGGATACTTTTGCGGAGCTGTGTTTGCCATGTGCGGTGGATTGGAGGTTGCAGCGAGGGGCGTCGTGGTGGTGCGGATCGCGATCGATCAGCTATGATGGGGGATGGTGTGGCTGCGCGGAGGATGCGCAACCGCCGCGAGGGGATATCTTCGGCGGGTTTTGGGGCAGGAGAAGGGCGTTGCCACCAAACCAAGAAGATGGACAACAGCACGACGGAGACGGCGATGTATCGGCGATTTTGGGAGACGTTTCGTTTCATGGATGGCTCGTTTCTCGTGGAGGGTCGAAAAGACGGTTGGTTTGTCTTTTTGGAGCGCCTTGACGTGCAAAGCCGATCAAGATAGCAAACAAGGCACGCCACGGCGAGAGAGGTTGTTTTTGCGTCGGTGGGCGTTTTCTTGCCGATGCGAAAGATTCGGATAAATCGGTGTATCGAGGCATATTGGGATGCGTGCGATGTGGAGGGCGAGCGAGTGCAGCGTCGAGTGAACGGGAATAGGTGTCACGCGGTGGACAAAAACCCCTGTGTTCTCGCCAGTCCAAGCGAGAGAGCCGCTTGTGTAAAAAACGATGATCTCTTCGCCGACATGGGGCTAAGGGGACGAAGTTCGGTGGCGGGGCACGAGGCCGCGCCCGATCGAACAGAGCCGCAACGTCGGTCCGATGGGAAAAAAAGCCGCGTATGGTGGATGGGCTGGGTGGCTTGGGGACTGATGGTGTTGTTTGGGTTGATTTTGGAAGGGTGCGGTTGTGCGTCGGATGCGAATTGTCCGAACAAGCTGCGTTGCGGCCCGGGCGGGGCTTGTATGTATCGTTGTTTTCCCGGATCACAAAACGCTTGTGTAGCGGGGTTTGTGTGCAACGCAACGGGCGACGGATGTGTTGCGATAACGTCCAACCCCGATGCAGGGATCATCGAGCGATAGCGCTATGTGAAAGGAGTGGTGGGCATGCTTTATCGTGGGCAGATGATCCAGATGAATCGGAATCCGCTTGGGGATGGGCAGCGTCGGTTCTTTGAAGGGAGCGATGGTTTTGCGGATCGGTTGGCGTTGCGACTGTGCGAGCGCCATTACTTTCCAAAGAAGGAGTTCTTTGAGTCGTTGTATTTTTCGCGGTTTGCGCAACGTCGGATCAAGCGCCTCGACAAGGAAAGGCCGTGGGTGGCCTTGGATATCGCGTGTGGTCATGGTCTGACGGGGATGCTGTTGGCGGCGTATGTACGGGCCGATCGGTTGGGTTCGGTGTACTTGATCGATCCGTATACACCGACCCGTTCGGAGGAGTTGACCGCGATCTTTGCAGAGATGTCACCCCAAGCTTCTTCGCGTGTGATGCGCATCCCGACGCGGTTGGGGGCTTGGATCGAGCGTGTGCAAGAAGACCCCGTTTTGGATGGGCAACGCTTTTTTTGGATGGGCTGTCACGCATGTGGCGAGCTGACCGATGCGATCATCGCGGTGGCGATCAGGCGACGGGAGCCGTTTTTGGTCATGCCTTGTTGTCCGAACCGTCGATGGAAAGGGACGTGGCCGCGTGATCTGTTTCGTCCTGTTCGCGCCGATCTTTCGGTGCTGCCGGATCTTGGGATGGCGATGGATCTGACGCGGCTTGGTCGTGCACAATCTGCCGATTATCGGACGATGATGCGTTTGATCGATGTGGAGATTACGCCACACAATCGTGTGTTGTACGGAGAGCCGATCGAGCTGCTGCATCCAGAAGAAGCGACCGAAGTCGACGAGATGGCGACCGTTTCGATGGATGACGAAGCGCAAGGTAGCGTGGAGGGTGCTCAAGAATCGGTCGATTGAGGCTTTGTGTAGGAAAAGAAGAAGGGGGGGAGGCAGAAAAGGTTTTTATGAGATCAGCGGTGGGAAGGGCAGGGAAGGTTTCCGCGAGATTAGCGGCGGGAACGACGGACAACAGCGCGACGGACAGCGGCACGACGGACAACAGCGCGACGGACAGCGGCACGACGAACAGCGCGACGGACAGCGACACGGCGAACAGCGCGACGACGAGCGACGACACGGGCGCGGTTGTTGGCGCGGCGGACAGCAGCGCGATGGCGCGATTTGGCGCGACGGACAGCGTGTTTATGGCGGATGCGAGCATTGATGCGGGCGCGCTGGACTTTTCGAGCTGTATTGCGAGCGCGGGCTCGGGAAGACATGGCGCGTTTGTGGCGGCTTCCGGCTTCGGCTTGTGGCATATCGGAAAGGAACAAACCAAGTCCCAAGAAGGAGAGAACAAATACTTTGAGAAGATGTTTCATGACGTTTACTCCTTGTTATGGTTCGGCATCCGTGCTTAGAGAGGCCGAGGTTGTAAGGGAATCAGCCTTGGATGGGCTTCGTGTCGAATGAAATGACCTATCTGTGGGGCATTTCTCTTTGCGTCGCTGGCTTTGACGGTGTTGAAAAAAAAGCGATTCAACTTTTTTTTGTATCTTGGCGATTGATGCCTCGAAGCGGGCGCAAATACGGGAGAGAGAGGAAGAGGAGGGGGTTATTTGACGAGGCCGAGACGAAGTTTCCAGCACATGAGGACGGCCTCGCGAAAGATGGCGGGGTTCATTTTGGATTGTCCATGTTCGCGGTCGACGAACAGGATAGGGATCTCCTTGACGCGAAAGCCTTTTTGGAGGGTGCGCCAAGTCATCTCGATCTGGAAGGAGTAGCCTTCGGAGCGCACGTTGTCGAGATCGATGGCTTCGAGAACTTCGCGTCGGAAGCACTTGAAACCACCTGTGAGATCGCGGATCGGGATGCCGAGGATGGTGCGGGCGTAGAGGCTACCGCCACGGCTGAGGATCTTGCGGCGTACAGGCCAGTTGCGTGTGCCGCCGCCTTCGACGTAGCGAGAACCGAGGACGAGATCGGCATCTTGGAGAGCGGCAAAGAAACGGGGGAGATCGTTTGGATCGTGGGAGAAGTCGCAATCCATTTGTTGGAAGATCTGGTAGTCGCGGTCGAGTCCGTAGCGAAAGCCGTCGAGGTAAGCGGTGCCAAGGCCGAGTTTTCCGGGGCGTCGGAGAACGAAGACGCGATCGTCGTGTTGAGCGCGCTGTTCGGCGAGATCGCCTGTCCCGTCGGGTGAGTTGTCGTCGACGACGAGGACATGGGCATGTTCGGCTGCGCGATGGATAGAATCAAGTAAGCGCGGTAGATTTTCACGCTCGTTGTATGTGGGGACGATGATCAGAGTTTTTGGAGGTGTGTCGGGCGTGGCGGTCATCAGGTCTCCTTTTGCTAAGGTGTGAGCGATTCGTCGGATGGATGGGGATGTTGGGTTGTTTTTGAGGTGTGCCGTTTGAATCGATCGAGAGGCCGTGTGTGGGTGATGAGAGCGGGGGAACGTAGGGGCTATTTTTTGAATTGCGGATCACGCTTTTCGAGGAAAGCGGAGACGCCTTCGCGGGGGTGATCGCTAGAGAACAGCATGGCGAAGGTGCTGATCTCTGCGGTGCATCCGTGGGGGAGGCTGACTTCTGCGCCGTGCAGCATGGTTTTTTTTGCGGAGGCGACGGCGATATGGCTGCGTGCGAGGATCTTTTGGGCGGTTGCAAGGCAAGCATCGAGGAGTGCGTCAGGTTCGGTGATCTTGTTGACGAGTCCGAGGCGAAGGGCTTCTTCGGCGGGGATGGGTTCGCCTGTGTAGATGAGTTCGCGGGCCATGCCTTGGGGGATCTTGCGCATCAGGCGTTGGGTTCCGCCAAAGCCGGGCATGAGGCCGAGTTTGACTTCGGGGAGTCCAAATCGGGCTTTGTTGGAGGCATAAATGAAGTCACAAGCGAGCGCAAGTTCGGTTCCACCGCCAAAAGCGACGCCATTGACGGCAGCGATCACAGGTTGTGGCATGGCTTCGAGGCGCATAAAGACGCTGTGTCCGATGCTTGCGAAGGCGTAAGCGTCAGCGGTGTTAAAGTCTTGCATGGACTTGATATCGGCACCTGCGACAAAGGCCCGATCTCCTGCGCCGGTCAGGATCACCACACCGATGCTGTTGTCCATCATGGTGTGGTTGAGGGCTTGGTCGAGTTCGATCAGGACGTCTTTGTTGAGTGCGTTGAGGGCTTGGGGGCGATTGAGGGTGATGATGCGGGTGCCATCGCGATCTTCGATCAGGAGATGTTGAAATCCAGACATGGGAAAGCTCCTTGGATTGGTCGTTTAGGGCGAAGGGATGCGTTGAAGGAAAGCTTGGAGATGAGCGTGCATGCGTTTGGCGGTGTGGCGTTCGCTGCGGCAGATCGCTTGGAATGTTTGGACTGCTTCGCCGAGATCGTCGTTTTCGATGATGTAATCAAACTCGGCGGCAGCGGGGAGCTCAGTGCGGGCGGTTTGGAGTCGCCGTTGGATCTTGTCTTCGGATTCTGTGCCGCGTCCGACAAGGCGTTGAACCATCGCGTCCCAAGAGGGCGGCAACAAGAAGATCAAGGTGGCTTGGTTTCCAAAGAGTTTGCGGATCTGTCGTGCGCCTTGGACGTCGATATCGAGCAAGACGTCGTGGCCTTGGCGGAGAACTTCTTCGGTGGCGCTGCGGCCTGTTCCGTAATAGTTGTCGTGAACGTGGGCCCATTCGAGAAAAGCTTCGCGTTGAATCATCTGTTCGAAGGTGTCTTTGGAGACAAAGTGATAGTGAACGCCGTCTTGTTCGTTGTTTCGGGGTGGGCGGGTGGTGTAGGAGACGGAGAGTGTGTAGCGGGGTGAGGTGTGCAAAAGGGCTTGGCAAACGGTGGATTTTCCGGTTCCAGAGCTTGCGGCGATCACCAATAAAAGACCTTCTCCTTGAAATGGCGCGGACATGGGTGCGATTCCTTTTTGGGGTCGAGTCATTCGATATTTTGGACTTGTTCGCGGATCTTTTCGATCTCGGCTTTGATGGGTAAAAGCAGGTGTGTGATGGGTCCGTCTTGGGCTTTGACGCCCATGGTGGTGGCTTCTCGGTGCATCTCTTGGCAGAGAAAGTCAAGGCGTCTGCCGATCACGCCGCCTGTTTCGAGGAGTTGGAGAAATTGTGTGAGGTGACTTTGAAGGCGTGTGATCTCTTCGGAGATATCGGCACGATCCGCCAACAGAGCGATCTCTTGGTGGATACGTTGGGGTTCGATCGATTGTGTGAGCGGAAAGGAGTGTAGGCGTTGTTGAAGCTTGTGAAACTGTTCCATCGGTAGGGAGGGGGCGCGTTCGGCGATCTGGTGGAGATCGTCTTGGATGGATTGGAGGCGCTGTTGCATATCGAGGCGTAGGTGTTCGCCTTCGCTTTGGCGCATCTGCAAGAAGGGCTTGAGGGCGGATTCTAGGGTCTCAAAGAGATGAGAGCGGAGTTCTTCGGAGTCTGTGGGGTTGAGTCCCGTAAGAAGGATACCGGGGAAGAGGAACAGTTTTTCTGCGGAGAGAGCGGAATGGTCTTGGTTGTCGAGGGCGGTTTGGAGTTGGGCGTAGAGGCGGCGGTAGTGATGGACGAGTTCGAGGTTGAGGCGCGGATGGCTGAGCAGTTCAGGATTGTCACCGAAGCGGATAGAGACTTCGGTTCTGCCGCGAGAGAGGGTGTTTTGCAGATGTTGTCGGAGCAGGTGTTCGCAATCGTTGAGGAAAGAAGGCAGGCGGATCTTGATATCGTTGTAGCGGTGGTTGACGCCTTTGAGCTCGACGATCAAGGGGATATCATCGACACGGCGTTCTGCGCGGCCAAAGCCGGTCATGCTGTAGATCGGGAGGGAGGCAGACGTCATGTGCGGTGAATTTCCTTTGTGTGGGTCATGTGGAAGCTGCGGGGGTCCAACGTTTGGTGAGGTCGTCGGCGAACCAACGGGTGCAGAGATCGCCTTGTTCGTCGATCTTCCAGCGCCCGTCAAGATGGGAATGAAAGCATCGGAGGCCCGCTTCGATCTGTGCTGGTTGAAAGGGGCTGTGTTGCGGGGTTTGGAGAGCTTCTTCAAGCAAGCGGATCTCAAGGCGCAGTGTACCTTCGACGAGGTGTTGAAGGCGGTGCGCTTGGGAGGGTAAAGATTTCTTCATCTTTTTGAGCAAGTTCAAAAGGATGCCGGGATGTTTGTCGAGTACCCATCCGATACGGATATCCGAGGCGTGGGGGCTTCCTGCATAAGAAAAAGCTGGGATGCGGCCTGTCACCTTTTTTTCGACAAAGCAGCCGAATCCGAGGATAGTGATATCGCGGTTGCGTAAAAGCGCGAAGGGATCGGCGTTTGTGTCGGGGGTTCCGTAGCGATTGACGATCACGCTGTTGACGGCTGTAAAGGCCCCGTAGATTAGCGCGGTTCCTTTTTGTGATCCGGGCGAGGTATCGAGGGTTTCAGCGGGGAGGGGTTCGCCGCTGTAGTTCGCAAACACCGTTCCAGCGCCGATATTGGTGGTGTTGGGGAGGTCGGTGAGAAGTTGCTCTTGGCCGTCCGTGTCAAGGATCGGAAAAGCAGAGGGTGCAACGAGCGAAAGGTAAGAGGCGGTGTGTTCGGAAACAAAGCCTGTGCCTTGGACGATGGACTTGGATATCTCGGAGCCGATGTGTGTGCTTGAGGCAAGAGAAGAGAGCGTGACGTGTGCGTGTACCCGCAACTGGACGTCGTCTCCAAGCGCGCTGCGTTGGACAGAGCAGCGGAGTCCGTGGCAGTTTCGACCGATCTGTGCGTCGATGATCTGGCTTTGTACAAAGCGGCTGCTTGTGCCGATGCGCGTTCCTTGTGCGGAAAACCGCCAAGGCCCCCAATTGTGCTTGTAGGTTTCAGGGCTTGCTGTGACGTAGCATTGAGAGAGCGAGACGCCGTCTTCGAGGATCACGGGGGATTCAGGGCAACCTCGGATCTCGGAGTGAAACAATTTGCAACCGCGTCCGACTCGGACATGTTCAAGGACGCAGCCAAAGACTTCGGTGTCTTCGGCAAGATGAACGCCTTGACCGTATGAATGAAAGCCACTCAATGCGCGCTCCTTGTGGATTTGTGTGGTAGGTTGGAACGTTTGGATGTTTTGTTTTTGGGCGGTAGCGCATCAGGCGGATCGCGTGGTTTGAGCCGAGTGACGGGCCTCCAAAAGGTCGAAGGGGTGGGCCTTTGTGAGTGGCAAGCCTCCAGAAGTTCAGAGGGATGGGCCGTTGTGTTAGAGTCCGGGTACGCGGATGCCTTCGACGCGGTAGATTTGAAGGGCTTCGGCTTTGCCTTTGACTTCGGCAGCAGGGAGTTCATCGCACAAGAAGTATTCACGGACGGCTTGGTAGGTGGAGTGAGAGATGATCACTTCGCCGCCTGCGGCTTGGCTGCAAAGTCGAGAGGCGATGTTGACGTTGTCGCCGATGACGGTGAATTCGAGTCGTTTTTGGGAACCCATGTTTCCAGCGACGACCTTCCCGCTGTTGATGCCGATGCCTGTGCGCAATGGGGGGCGGCCATTGGCGACACGGGTGTCGTTGAATTCTTTGAGACGGACTTGGATCTCGTGGGCAGCCAAGACAGCGCGACGAGGATCTTCGGGGCTGCTTTGGGGGGTTCCCCAGACAGCCATGATGGCATCGCCGATGAATTTGTCGAGAGTTCCTTCGTGGGCAAAGATGATATCGACCAAAAGCTCGAAGTATTCGTTGAGATCAGCGACGAGTTCTTCGGCGTCGTAGCGTTCGCTCATGGAGGTAAAGCCACGGATATCGGTGAACATGATGGTGGTTTCGGCGAGTTCACCGCCCATGCGGAT
>CAUJFU010000433.1 GCA_963169055.1 Myxococcota bacterium | reverse complement strand
GCCCTCCGCTGACGGAGGCATGCGAGCCCTTGCTCGCGTCGTCGTGAACATCTGTCAAGTTTCCGCTCCCTCCAAGAATAGAAGAGTTCTCACCGTAAGCTTGATTAAAAGAACCGCCAGAGATGGTGGCATAAAGACCGAAGAAAGGAGCAGCGGCGTTGTTGGCTTTTCCTGTGGTGTTCCGTGTGCCGCCCAAAATGACAGAGCCTTCGCTATAGGCTTGATTTTGGGAGCCGCCCAAGATAGAGGCGGATTTACCGACGAGATTGTTGTAGCGGCCAGCGACGATGCCGGCGGTGGTGGGGAAGCTATGGGAATCACCGACCACAAGATTGTGAGAGCCTGTGCGTTGGAGTGTAAACGGCGGATTGGCAGGCAAAGTGGTATCGTTATAGCCCAGAATCAAGTTTCCAAGACCGTTGGCTTGGTCTGTTTTGCCCGAACCGTTTTGGATGTGGACGTTGGCTTTTTCAAAGGAGACGGATTTGGCGGCGTCATCGAGGATAACAGCAGTTCCGTTGTTGCCCTTGACTTCAAAGCGGTTCGAGGAAACGGAAAACGCGGTTGATTTGGCGGTGATGGTGTCACCCGCAAAGTCAAGGGAGGCGTTGCCTGCTTTGAGCGTGGCGGTCGAACCGAGATCGAGGGTGATTTTGGGGGCAGAAGCAGGTTTGAAAGAGACGGTATCGGCGGTGATATCAAGGGATTTTTGAGCGGTGTCGGGTTTGAGGGTGGATTGAAGGGACTTGACAAAGTCAAGGGTGGTTGAATCGAAGCCATCGCCCTTGGGGCCAGCGTCGCCTTTGGCTCCAGTCTCGCCTTTTTCGCCTTGGAGGATGAAGACTTGAGCAGAAACGACTTGGGAGTTTGCAGAAAAGCCGAGAAGAAGGAAGGCACCGGCAACAAGATTGCGTTTGAGAAGAGAAAGCGTGTGTTTCATGGGGGAGTCCTTTATGATGTGGTCGTTTGTCCAAGTTTGTTCGGAGTTGCGGGAGTCTGTGGATTGGAGAACCCAACGGTCGATGCGATCGAGAAGGTTTCCTTCGATGACAAGGGCATCTTTGATGCGATTTGGTGAAGGGCGAGTGGGAGCGGGTAGGTTGGGTATTTTAGAGGGCGAAGCAGCGGTGTTGGCGTCAAGTCTGGTGCCGTTGCCGTTGACGCGCTCGATGTAGGGCTGCTCGGTCTCTTGGATCACGATCTCAGCGTCTTGTTCATGGATGGCTTCGCCGTCTAAGGGAGCGCCATCTTCGGGAGAGAGGGCTTCTTCGGGCGGAGTGGTTTCTTCGGGTGGGGTGTCCCCGTGTGGTTCGGTACGTTCGGGGGAGCCTTCATTGTTTTCCGAGCGGCACAACGTCGGATCGGGGTTGTCTCTGGAGACACACAGACCTTCTTTGCAGACGAAAGCATTGTTTTCGCCACACGTATTGTCTTCGAGGCAGACTTGACAGCGCAGATCCAAGGGCGGGACAATGCACCCCAAGGTCACGCCAAGCCACGCAGCCAAACAACACACAAAGAACGCCCATCTCCTTCCAAAACAACCGAAGAGGCTCTCCACAAAGGCGAGATCTCGGTTCTTCGGCAACATTCGCAAACATCCTCCTGTACTCAAAAAAACAAAAAAGCCGTATTCGCGACACTTCACGCGGCAGAGTCGTGAGTTTGCAACACGTCTATCCGCTCCGCCAATACGGGGTCAAGGGGGCCGCGACCCCTTGCGGGGCGTGGGGTGGAACCCCACAAAAGGATATAGAGTAGCTCCATAAAGCAGACAGGGGCGCTCACCAAACGACGGTCGGCACTTGGGTGCGGCCTGCAACGATCTGTACAGCCAAGCGCTTGACTTGATCATCTTGCCCTAACTTGCGCAGATGGAGCGAATAGGCTCCCTCTGGCAAAGCAATCACTTCACCGCTTTTGCCGATCATACCAAAACGTGGCAACCAGATCGCACACCAAGGCTCCGAACGCAACAACAACTCCCCCATCCGAAACTCCCGCCGTAGGCGCTTCACTTGGCCTCGTTTCAAGGTGACTTGAAAAGCCCACGCGATGCGCTTGCTTTTGTTCGTGCAGAAAAAAGAGTGGGTGCCTTCCGAAAGCTCGATGTCGTAGTGTTGGCGCTCACCAAAGTCCTTTTCGTCGTTGGACAGGTGGCACAGATGCCCAGAAACCTCCAAGAGCAAACGGGGCGGTGCTTTGGGAACACCAACAGACGCGACCCGAAGGGTTGGCGGCCTATCGCGCACTTCTGGATCCGACGGACGACGCAGGCCAACGCCAGTGTTGCGCGCTGCAACAGGTGTCGGCTCACGCGGAATAGACGGATGGTGTGCTTTGATGGGCGTCGCTTCGCGCTGCGGAGGGAGCGGGCGCCCCTCCACAGGCATTCCCTCACGGCGAGGCACAACCGACGCGACGCGCCCGGCTCGCACAGAAGCCCGACGCATCGCCATACTGCGACGAGACCGAGCAGACCGCCCCCCTTTGCGTCCTTGCTTTTTCGGAGCAGAAGCCTCGTGCTCCTGCGGCTCTCTGGACTCGGGCGGCAATCGAGGCCCACCACGATCAAGCAACGGAGAAACACCGCCTTGCTTGTTCAAGGAAGGATGCGCTGTTGTTGGCGTCTGTGCGGATGGGTTGGGAGGTGTCAGCATCTGCGTTCTGCGAGACGGGTCAGGATGTGTCGGTGTTTGAGACGAGAGTGGCTGACCGCGCAAGGGGCTTGCTTGGTTCGTCTGCTCTGGGCGGTTTGGCCTCGGTCTCTCATAGGCCCCCAAACCCACAGGGCGCAGCCCTCTCCCCCACAGCCCAAACCAAAGCGCCCCAAACACCACCAACGCGATCCCTCCCATCCACAAAATGCCCATGAGCCGCGATGACTGACCGCTCTCACCGCCCATGAGCCGCGATGACTGACCGCCCTCACCGCCCATGAGCCGCGATGGTTGGCCGCTCTTGGGCACAGGCGAAGCCATCCCGATTGGAAAAGCATGGATCTCAGCAATCGTTGCCGTTTCGGTGGGGTGGGTTCGGGGGGGAGGGTTTGCCACGATTCCGTGCGGGTGGATCTCGTTGATCGTTGCGGTTTCGGCTTTGTTGTGGGCCGTTGTCTCGATGCGCCCAAGCAAAGGCAAGGTATCGAGCGCATCGGTTTCCAGCGTCTGTGGGTGGAAGAAGATGAGATTTTGATGTGGGGAACTCGAAGATGCCGAGTCAGCCCTCTGTGGCTGCCCAAGAACAGGCAACGTTGGCATCCCCGCAGCGAAAGAACGCGGAATCCCATAACTGCTGTACATCGGCACAGAAGCTCGCCCCCCAAACAAAGAAGACAGCCAGTATTGAAGCTGTTTGGGTGTCCACAAAGTTTTACCGCCCTGCACGAGCGCACTCAACAACATCGCCCGCGCAGCAGAAGGCGAAGCTGGCCGCTGTGCGGGTTCGGCCTGCAACATCGCCATCATCGCCTCGATCGCAAAGTTCGGAAGAGACGAGTTTTTCTCAGACCATCGAAGCGCAGCAGGATCGTAAAAAGCCATGCGTTGGATATGGGACGCATAATCGAACGTCCCAAGCAACATTCGGCGGGTCGTGAAATAATGAAGAATCGCTCCCAAAGAAAACAGATCCGACTGCACGCCCACAGGATGGCGTTGCGTCAGATGCTCGGGCGAAGAAAACACAGGCGTCCCCCGAAGCTGGCCGCTCACCGTTTCAAGCAGCGCATGGCGCTCCTCGAACTTCGATGCCCCCAGATCAAGGATCTTCACAAGGCCCTCGTGTGTCAGCATCAAGTTGGCGGGTTTCAGATCCCGATGGACAAAGTTGCTCATCTGCCTGCTTTTTCCGATCACCTGAGCCTCTTCTAACCCATCAAGAACCTGTACCCCCAATGAAAACGCCAGATCCCAAGGCAACGAAGGATCTCTCTGTTCCTCTTCTTCTTGTGCAAAGTGCGCAGCAGACGCCTCTTCAAGATCGTTGCCTTCGATCAGTTCCATCACCGTCACAAGCAGCCCGCCCGAGACCTCCAAAGAATTCCCCACCACAAAGATATCATGCACCTTCACAAAATGCGGTGACTCCTGAAGCCGCCGCCCGATCATCGCTTCTTCGATCTGACCAAAAAACACGATCTCTCGTGTTTTTTGCCCCGCCCGATCAAGGTATTTCATCACCTTGACCGCGACTCCTTGACCGTCTTGCAACCGCAAGGCCCGCCAAACAACCGCTTGCCCACCCTCTCCCAATGCCTGTTCCAACCGATACCACTGTCCATCTGTACTGCTTTGGATCTCGCTGCCTGCCTTGAACAACGTCTGCCTCTCTCTCATCTCCCATCGATAGGGCTTACGCAGTTCGAACGTTTTTGTGGGGTTCCACGCCCCGCCCCGCCATAGACTGTCGCCCCTTGACCCCGTGTTTGGCGAAAAGATCGATGGTTTTCCAGTCCAACAACGCTCTCGCTTGGAGGGGCGCGAACACGGGGTTTTTTGTCAACTGCGTAAGTCCCGCGACTTTCAAAATACCCCTTGGGGTCACTTGCTTGCTTTCAAAGTACCCCTTGGGGTCACTTGCTTGCTTTCAAAGTACCCCTTGGGG
>CAUJFU010000432.1 GCA_963169055.1 Myxococcota bacterium | reverse complement strand
CGTATGGACGGGGCGAGCAACGTTTTTCAAAGCCAACAGATCTGCCGCTCGAACGCTTGCGAACACGGCTTTTTTTGCCCGCAGATGGCTCCCGTATGCGTACACTTCCAAAAGATCTCGCTGTTTTAGACACCCTCTAAGGCCGAGGGGACAGGCGACAGCGGTTGCCTTGACAGAAAAAACGGTCGGGCCTAGGATGCCGCCGTTGTATGCCGCATCGCACCCCCGATATCCGAGCGAGCAGGCGCAACGTGGCAAATAGACAAGCACAGAAAAAGGAGAAAAAGATGATCAAGCGATGGAGTTTGATATGGTTTCTGGGGTTGGGGATGATGGCTGTCGGTTCTCAAAAAGTGGACGCACACTGCCAAGTACCTTGCGGGATTTATGATGATCATGCGCGTGTTCATGCCCTGTATGAAGACAGCCAAACCATCGCCAAAGCCATCAACAATATTCTTGCGCTCAGCGATAAAACAGATGCACAAAGCAAGAATCAGTTGGTGCGTTGGGTGATGACAAAAGAAGCTCATGCCTCAAATATCATTAAAGTGATCGCAGAGTATTTCTTGACCCAAAAGATCGCTTCCGTTCCAGCGGGCCACAAGGATCACAGCGCGTATCTTGCAAAGTTGGCGCGTCATCATGCTGTGATGCGGGCCGCGATGTTCACCAAACAACAAGTTTCCTTGAGCGCCGCAGAAGGGCTTCACAAAGCCATCGACGGCATCGCGGGCGACTGGGCTCCGAAGAAATAAAGCATTCACGGCGAAAACTCTCGGGGGTTGCGGGCTGATCGATGAGGGGGAAGGGCCTTTGGGGGAAGGGCAAGGGCGTGGATGGGAGAGCGGGCGGTTCAAGGGATGGTGACTTCGCTGCTATGTACGTCTTTGGTGGTGCTGGGGCTACCGTAGTTATCGGACTTTTGTTGGATCTTGACGGTATATTTGCCTTTGTTGAGCGGGCCGATCTTGACGCCGAGATCGTAGCGGCATCCGCAGCGAGGGACGGTGGTTGGGTTCATCTCTTGGGGGCGCACCACAGCAGTCAAGATCTGCCCGTCAAGCGAGGCTTCCCACGTCACTTTTTGTTCGCAGCGAAATGGCGCGTTTTTAAAACTGATCTCCACTTGGTCGCCGCTGGCTGATACGGTGAGGGCTTCTTTTCCGTCCGTTTTGGCGGGTTCTTGGATTTCGGAGTTGGGCAAGCAAGCACTTTGTTGAACAGCGGTTGCTTGGAGTGCAGTTCCTGTTGGAGTCGCACAAGCAAAAAACGAAAACAGCCAGATATTTGCAAGAAGTAATAACATCTTTTTCATCAGAAAATCTCCTATTTGATGACAAGAGAGGTTGTTATTGTGGTTTGCCGAGCTCGATTTCTTGAGTGTGAAGATCGGAGGTTTCACTTTTTCCGCCGTAGTTGTCAGTTTGGCGCTGAACTTTGAGGGTATATTTTCCAGCGGGTAGTGGGCCGACTTGTGCGCCGAGATCATAGATACAGTCGCAGCCAGCGACGACGCTGGGGTTCATCTCGATGGGACGGGCAACGACGCGGAGGATTTGTCCGTCAAGGAAGGCTTCGATCAAGGTTTTTTGTTCGCATCGGAAGCGTACATTTTTGTACATGACGTTGAGCGTGCTGGTGGCTTTGGTGACGGCGATCTCGGGTTTGGTGTTGTAGGGATTGGGCGGCTCTTTGCCGGGATCGGGTTGTGCTTGGTTGGAGAGGCAAGCGCTTTGTTGAAGGGCTGTGGTTTGCACGCGGTTGTCAGGCCCGCAAGCGGTGAGATGCGAGAACAGCAAGGCGGAAAACAGCAAAGACAGGACGGTGTTGGTTTTCATCAGAGGCTCCTTTTGGGTTCGGAAGGGTTGGTTGGTAGATACAGTTCGCGCCAGCGGTACGCTTGTTTCGTTGTGTGCTGGCGTGTTGCGATCTTGTTGTGGAGCCATTATCCAAAAAATAGGCCAATATAGCGATCTTTTATTTTACTTTTACAATCAAGTCGTTGTGAAGATGTCGTTCGAGTGAGGGGATTCCAAGACAGACGGTTGCTTTCAGATATCCGAGTAAAAGGGGTGTATGGGAAAAAATACATAGGACTTACGCAGTTGGATGGTTTTGTGGGGTTCCACCCCAAACCCCGCAAGGGACTGTCGCCCCTTGACCCCGTGTTGGCGGGGTGATCGATGGTGTTTCAAACCAACAGCGCAGCCGCTTGAGCGTTCGCGAACACGGCTTTTTTGGGGCCAACTGCGTAACTCCTAATACAATCGAGGATCGCAACAACCATTCGACCAAAATCCCCTGTGTTCGGGCAGCAAGGTGTGGCTGCCCCTACGGATGTTGATCGCACCGTTGGCGGATTCGTATTATCCGTCGCTTTGGGGGGAGGTGAGATGGCGTTGGATGCGGGCGATCAGTTCGGACTTTGCGTAAGGTTTGGCGATGTAGTCGTTGGCTCCTGCTTGAAAAGCAGCAGCGAAGTCTTTGACTTGGTTTTTGGCGGTGAGCATCAGGATGGGGAGTTGGTGGGGAGGGTGATGCTGCCGAAGTGTTTGAACGACTTCATAGCCCGACATATAGGGCATCATGATGTCCATGAGAACGATATCAAAAGGGCCGCGTTGTTCGATCTCTTGGAGGGCTTGGGGGCCGCTTTGTACGAGAGTGAGAAGGTAAGCGGGAGGGCGGAGTTGGGCTTGGAGTACGCGGAGATTCATGGGGTCGTCGTCTACAGCGAGGATGCGTACAGCTTGGCGTGTCGGCTCGGCTTCGTGAGAGCGGGGAATCGATACGTTGTTGGGAGCGGTGGTTCTAGGTGAATCGGTCGTGATCCGAAGTTTGTTTTGAGGGGTTTCTTCGGGGAGTTGGGCGATATCGAGAGCGGGAGTCGTTTGGTTGGAGGCGATATCGAGAGTGGTGTGGGTGATCTCGGGAGTGGTGCGGGTGATCTCGGGAGTGGTGTGGGTGGTATCGGTAGGGGTGGTGGTCGTATGCGAGAGGGTGAGCGAGGGTGGGGTTTGAGCGATAGGGAGGGTGAAGGTGAAGCGGGTGCCTTGTCCGAGGGTAGAGCGAACGGATATCTCGCCGCCGTGGAGGTTGACGAGTTGTTTGGTGATGGCAAGCCCAAGACCGAGACCTTCGTGGGGGCGTTTGTGAGAGCCGTCGACTTGTTCAAAAGATCGGAATATTCGGTCCTGATCTTTTTCTTTGATGCCGATACCTGTGTCATCGACCGATATTGCGAGGGTATCGCCTTGTGTGTGTGCGGAGAGAGTGATGTGTCCGCAAGGAGTGAACTTGATCGCGTTGTGAACGAGGTTATGAAGGATCTGTTGGAGCCTGTTCGGATCAGCCTCGACAAGCGGTGTTTTGGGCGGAATTTGGTTGTGGAGAGTGATCTGCTTTTTGTGGGCCGCTTGTTGAGAGAGGGCGATCACGGTCTCGACAGCATGGGCAAGATCGACGGGGGCGGTTTGGAGGGTCAGGTGGTTTTGTTTGAGGCTGGAGAAATCAAGGAGATCGTTGACAAGTGCGGCAAGGCGTCGGCTGCTTTGTGCGAGCAGATGAAGATCTTCTCGGGCATCGGCAGGAAGGGCATCTGCATAATCTTCGAGCAGGGCTTCGGTCAAGCCGATCATGCCGTTGAGGGGTGTGCGTAGTTCGTGGGAGGTGTTGGCGATCAGTTCGTCTTTGAGTTGGTCGAGGCGTGCGAGTGTGTTGTTTTGTTCGGAGAGTTGGTGCTTTTGGGTGTCGAGGGTTTGATTGAGCGTGTGGACGCGATCGGCGAGCGCAAAGGAAAGCAACAGGGCTTCGATGACGGAGCCGAAGAGTAGGGCGTTTTGTGTGATGGGAGTGAAGGGTAGCCATCCCATGATCGCGCACGCATAGAGGGCTCCTCCGCCAAGCAGCGCGCCCCATCCTGCGAGGACAAAGTAAGCGCTGCGGTGGCGTTTTTGGACGCATCGGACGATCGCTGTGAGAGCAAAGAGGGCCGTGAGCAACGCAAGCCATGCGGAGAGTTGGTTGGCAATGCCCGCATCCACGAGCGAGGAGGCGATCAAGCACAAGCAGCCAAGCATCAGCGCTTGTAAGAATCGGTGGTGTCGAGGCAGGTGATGTTTGGTATCCAAAAATCCTGCGATGAAGCGCACCGCTCCAAAGAGCGCAAAGCCTACAAAAAACAAGGCCGCCCGTTGGTTCCACCTATGCGCGTTCGGCCAGAGGTATTGGAAGGCAAGGCCATTGTTTGAGGCCATGTAGAGGGCCAATCCACCGATATAGATCACATAGTCGAGGTAGGGCCGTTCGCGTAAAGAGAGATACAAGAAAAGATTATAGAAAAGAAGAGAAAAAAGCGTACCGAAAAAGAGTCCCCATAGGACGTATTCGAGGAGCAATTGGCTTTGGAGGGCATGAGGCTGCCAGAGCGCCAGAGGCACGCTCATGGAGCCAAAGTCGGTCTGTGCGCGCAGATAAAAGGTGTGCGTGGCCGATAGAGGGGCGGTGGGAGACGGCGGGCGCGGCATGGTCACAGAAGGAAGGGTTGTGGGAGAAAGCGGATGTGGTAGAGCAGCAGAAGGCTGTCGGTATGGCAGAACGTAGGAAGTATTGGGAAAAGGGCGAGAGCGGGGGGCATTGAGGGGAGGTCGTTTGAGCGGAGGGAGTTCGACAGCGAACACGGCTCCGTAGTAAGGGAACAGGCGTTCGTGAAAAGGGCGATCATAGCGGCGGGTGGCTGGGTGTGTCGGGCTATTTTTTGTGGGGTCGTGGAGAGCGAGTTGAAGCCACCAGCGCGGAGTGACGAGATACCAACGTCGCGGAGTCTCGGTCGTTTGGTGGATGCGAAAGCGTAGCCAGTAGGTTGTTTTGGTTTGCCCAAAGCTGACGATATCTTGGGTGGAGGGTTGAAAGGCGCGAAAAAGCGTGGGTTGCTGCACATCTTGAAAGGTATATTTCCCTAGAGCATCAGGAAGAATCTCCACTTGGCGACCGAGGGAAACGAACGGTGCGTTAGCATCAAGGCGGATCTTCTCGGTGGGGTGGTCTTTTTGGGATAGTGCGGAAGAAAAAGGTTGAGGCAACGGAGAAGAGAAGGCGCTGCGAGGGCAGCCCAGCCCAGCAAGCCAAAGCAGACAAGCCGTAAGACAAGCGCAGAAGAGTCCCACGCACCGCGTTTGCGGTGGGCGTGTTGGGCATGAATGAGGGAGGCGGCTTTGATCGAACAAGAGAAGATCGGCTCCTTATCGGGTGTTGTATTGGGTTCGGGTGCGCTTGTGGGTGGAGACTTTTGCGCGGTGAATCTTCGTGATTGTAGGTGAGGCATGAATCGATTGCAAGAATAGAAAGCTGCTGTATCAAGGGAGGACAGAAGAAGCGACAGTTAGAGAGACAAAATGAGAGGAAGATTTGGCGGAGATGGATGTATCAAGAGGGGGGAAGAATAAGTCTCAAACAGAGAGACAACACGAGAGGGAGATCGAAGGATCTGAAGATTAGCGGTAGAAACTTCGGAAAAGAAAAACATCTTCTATCCCGACGGGTTGGTATGTTTTGCCGTAGAGGGTGAGGCCGCTGCCTTGGATGGAGCCGCCGATCAAGGCACTTTCGGAGCGTAAGAGGACGGAGCGGATCCCGATCTGGAGGCCAGAGAGCAACAATCCGCCGATCCAAAGCGTTTTTGAGGTTTGGAGATCACCGTTATCGTTCAGGAAAAAAGCGACGTGATGGGGAGCGTCGCCCCCTTCGTATGGATAGGGATGGGTGGATTTGCCGAATTGTATGACATCGTTGGCTTGAACGACCCATTGGAGTTCCTTGGTTGGGGAGCGGCGAACAAAAGTGCTTTCTGTGTCGGAGGGGCCGGTCGATTCTTTTAACCAGCGCATCGTACCGTTGGCGTCCATCGACGCGATGTATGCGGTGGCGCGTGGTGGATCTGGGCGGCTGATGTTGCCGATTCGGAAAGATTTTGTGTAGGAGCCCACCCACACCACACCGCCACCTGTCGCACCCGTTGCCACGTTTGCGTGGTTGTTTGAAAAAGACCACGGCGGCAAAGCATAAGGGGCCGCCACCCAAGGATCGGCGACTTGGAGATCGAAACGCACCAAAAAGCCGCTTGGACCTTTGGTGCCGCTGGGGGTGAGTTTGTGTGTGCCAAACACCACTTCTCCGTTGGCTTGACCGAAGAGGTAGGTCTTGTCGTTTTCGTCGATGACGAGGCTAGTGTAGGCGACGGTGCTGGGGGTTGTTCCGGACACCGTTCGTACAAACAGCGGGCTTTGGAGTTGGCTGTTGATGCGTAAGACAAAGGCTTGGCGATCGAGGTTGTCGATCGAAGAGGTTAGAAAGCGCAGTTTTCCTTGATAAGACCCGCTCAGATAGAGATCGCCGTTGCTTGCGCGGGCTATCGAATGGAGTTGAACGGTGGGGCTTTCCATCGAGGGGAGCCGTGATATCTCGAGGATCTGTGCACCTTGCCATTGGCCTTGTGCGTTGAGTTTGGCGATGAATCCCAAGGAATCGTAGGGTTGTGCGGATGAGTCCGTGGGTTTGAGCGTTTGTGTACCGAGGGTGATCTCACTTGTAAATTGGCCAAACACAAAGATATCTCCGTTGGGGGCGACGTAGATATCGGTGGTTTTGGCGCCTTGGTTGCCTTTTCCAGCGACGTCTTGGCTCCATAGGAGCTTGTTGTTTTGGTCGAGTGCAGCGATCGCGAAAGATTGGGCGCTTGGGGATGCGGGGAAGGTTTTTCCTGCGAAGGTAAAGGCTCCGCCTCGGTACAAAAAGGTGTAGATGACTTCTTTGTTGGGGCCATCGGCCATCTGCACGATGCGCGCTTCGCTCATGGGATCACTGCCCGGGCTGTGCAGAGCAAAGTGACAGCCGTCTGGGCGGCACAAGCATTTTCCTTGCGCACAGGTCTGATCACTTTGGCAAGCATTGTTGCAAGCTCCGCAGTGACGGGCGTTATAGAGTGTATCGATGCAGCGTCCATCGCCACAATCTGCGCGCCCTTCGCCACAAACACATTTCCCATCTTTGCATTGTTGTGTACTCGAACAGCCATTCCCACAACTTCCGCAGTGTTGGTTGTTGGCTTTGGTATCGACACAAGTGTTGTTGCAGGCTTGGGTGGGAGAGGCGCAACGTAGGACGCATTGGCCTTTGTCGCAAGATTCGGTGGAACGGCAGATATTGCCGCATACGCCGCAGTTTTGGTTGTCGATTTGGAGATCGGTGCAACGACCGCGACAAGAGGCTTGTTCGTTTGGACAAGTACACACACCTGCCTTACAAACAAGGCCAACTCGACAAGCGATGCCGCATTTTCCGCAATGACGGGCGTCTTGTTGGATATCGAAACATCCCCCATAACAGGCGGTGTTGGTGACGGCAGGACACGATTGCACGCAGCTTCCGTTGGCGCAGACTTCTCCTGCTTTGCACAGGTTGTTGCAAGCCCCGCAGTGTAGGCGGTTGACCTTCGGATCGAGGCAAGAGCCATCGCACGACAGCAACCCGCTCGGGCAAGCGCAGCTTCCGCTGTTGCAGACTTCTCCTTCTTTGCAGGCTTTCCCGCATCCACCGCAATGATCGGCGTTGGTCTGCGTCGAGACGCATCCACCAAAGCAAGAAGCGGATGTCGCACTCGGACAGGACGGGATGCACAGACCTTCGGCGCAAACGCTGCCGCTTGCACAGGGATTGTCGCACACACCGCAATGCTGGCCGCTGCTTTGTAGCTCGACGCAACGCCCCGCGCATAGGGTGCTTCCATCGGGGCATGTGCAGCGCCCTTCTTGGCAGCGTTGACCCGTAGGACAGGCGCTACCAC
>CAUJFU010000431.1 GCA_963169055.1 Myxococcota bacterium | reverse complement strand
TTTCCCTTTTCCACTGCCTCATACGACATCCGCAGGTTGTCTGCTCGTACACAGCGATCAAAATCCCCGTGAATCGGGCAAGGGCGTAGGCCATACGCCCCACCCTTCCACCACACCCTACACGGAGGTCGTATCCTCCGTCTTTTGATGTCTGTTTGCGTTTGCTTTGTCTACGATTCTTTCGTTCCATCCGTGTTCGATGCAAGGCCATGTTTGCGTAGGGGCGGTTCGCGAACCGCCCGTGTATCGGGACATCGAGCCGCGAACGGACATGGGGGGCCGACAAAAGAAAGAGCGATCATTCTCGACTCTCCGGTGTTTCCGCCTTAACAAGGCGCGTATGGGGTGCCACCCCACGCCCCGCCATAGACTGTCGCCCCTTGACCCCGTGTGGGCGAAGAGATCACAGGTCTTTCAAGACAACGGCTCTGTCGCTTGAAGTGTCGCGGACACGGCTTTTTTTGGCCACCGTGTCACTCCTATTTTATTGAGATTTGGTTTCAGTTTCATCTTCGGCGCGGAGGCGGATGCGTCCGAACTTTTCGGGATATTTGCCTTTGATATCTTTGTAAAAGGCGCGGATCTGGTCCATGTCAGCGCGAAGATCATCTGAGGGGATGAGGGAAGGGCCGAAGCCACCGATCTTTTTTTCGTAGTCGAGGAATCCAAGGACGATCGGGACGTTGGCTTCTTTGGCGATGAAGTAAAAGCCAGATTTCCAATAATCGACGTATTTTCGGGTGCCTTCGGCGGGGATGCCGAGGATCAGAGCGTCGGTTTTTTTGAATTGTTCGGCGGTCGCGGTGACGAGGTTGTGGTTGGCGCGGCGGTCAATGGGAATGCCCCCCATCCAGCGCATAAACCAGCCATAAGGGAAGCGAAACAGCGTGTGTTTTCCCATCCAAGATATCTGGATATCAAAATACATCGCCATCAGGATCATATAGAAAAAGTCCCAATTGGTCGTATGAGGGGCGGTGATCAAGATCACCTTTTTTCCGGGGAGAGTGCCTTCGGCCTTCCATCCCACGAGTTTGAGTAACATCTTGCCGAACCACTTGCGCAACGGCGTACCCTTTCTGTGTGTTGAAGTGTTGGTGCGTGATTTGTACCTGTTTTTGTGTTCCGTTGAGAGTTGCTTGTTGGGTGGTTTCGCAGTGCGGATAGTGGATTGTTGTGGTGGTGGTTTTATTCTTTGTGGGCTTCGATGAGTAGCATCAATCCATGATTTTTGAACACCGATCGCAATAGCTTTCGTGGCCATAGCGTCTTTGCGACAGAGAGGAGGATACCTCGGTGTCTTTGCCCGACAGAGCCTTCGAGCAAGTCTCCAAAACTCAATTGGACTTTCGTATTCACTTTTGAAAATGGAGCGAACATATTTCTCGCTTCTTCAACGGAATAGGCTTTTGTTCCGGGGCTTTCAAGGTGATCGAAATAAATATCGTGGAGCGGTTTGCATGGGTTGCCCGTGAGAAGGGCGTATCGTGTCCACAGCATATATCCCGTCAAAGAATATTTATGGTAGATCATAATTCGGGCGATTCCTCCGGGGCGTAGAACCCGAAAGACCTCTTTGATCGCTTGGGGTGTGTTGGGGGAATGATGCAACACCCCCCACGAATAGATCAAGTCAAAAGAGTGATCATCGAAGGGCAGACGTTCAGCATCTGCTTCTCTTAGATTCGAGGTAAGTCCGAGAAGGGAAAGTCTTTTTTTGGTGTGTTCGATGGCTCTTGGAGTCAGGTCAACCCCGGAGAGTGATTTGGGGTTCGATTTTGCCCATTCGGAGTGATCCGTTCCCATACCCACGCCGATTTCAAGGATATCTTTGCCTTTTCCTTCATAAAATTTCGCGAATTCTGGGATATAAGGCTCCAGTTCGTATCGTGCTTTGCTTTCCGATGCGTAATATTCGTTTTCTGATTGGCCCACCGCGTATACTTCGCCGCAACTGCTTCGATCCCAGAACTCTTTGACTTTTTCCTTCAGACGGGATTCTTCTTGCATCCATGTCTCCGATATTTTTGCATGACTGGAGGTTTCGGGTTGGAGCGATACTTTGCGTTGCTGGGCTGCTTGCCATCGAATGAAGCTCTTTGAAGTCGCTATCAGGGCGAACCGTCATGGGATGGTGCGGTTCTTTGATGAACATCGGAGATAATCGACTCATTCGTCAAAGTCAAGGTTCCTTGATAAACGAGGCATCGGTCGCTTTTGGAACGAGGCATCGGTCGCTTTTGGGTGGCGGTCGAAGAGGGGGCACGTTGTCGAGCGGGGACAAACCAGTCCAAAACAAAGCGGTGCCGTGAGAGCTTTTTTGTTTGGGGAGATGGATATCAAAACGCATCACCTTTTGGGGGGATGTTTGGTGGTGGGCTTAGAGGATGGGGCTTTTGTGGTGTTTTTGGGTTCTTTGGGGAGTTTGAGTCGTTTTTTGAGGATATCGGGGGCTTGGATCACTTGTTCGACATTCCATCGAGCGTCGGTATCGGAGGTGTGTTCGAGCCATTGGAGGAAAGCTTTGTAGAGGGGTTGGGTGGTGTTGGGGAAGAGGCGGGAGCAACGCAAGGCCATGACTGCGATATCAAACAAGCAAGTGGCGCAAAGAGCGGAGTGACGGGAGTGGAGGAGGGCGATCAGAAGCGTGGAGAGATCGGCTTGCCATGCGGAGAAGGCGAGGCGAAGGAGCAGTCCAAAGGTTGCGGATAGACGGGAGGATTCGGCGCGATCGAGGATTTCTTGGAAGGTGGGTAGGGCTTGTTCAAAGGAGAGCGGGATCGAGGAGGCGAAGCGTTCAAAGGCCGTTTGGGAGGCCGTTTGGGAGAGAGCGATGTGGTGAAAGAGATCGAACCATGCGAGAAGATCGTGGGGAGAGAAAAGCGGAAGCCCCGATGGGTGTAGGGAAATATGTGCGCCAATCGAAGTGTAGCCGTGTCGGGCATCATGGAGATCGCGCAAAAAAGGCGCAAAGGCGATCAGGTCGAAGGCGTGGCGTTGGGCAAAGCGGAGAACTTCGTGTTGTTCTTCGAGCGAAAAGGTTTGAGCGAGAGCGTCAAGGCGCGAATGAGGGGTGCTATCGTAGCATTGTTGGCCGCCCTCTTCGACGATCACGCCGTGGGTATGGACCAAGGCGGAGAGGTCGTTGTGTTGGAAGTGATAGAATGCAAAAGCGCTCAAGAGTCGGTCGCTTTCACCAAAGGCCGTGAGGTTGTAAGCGACAGCAGGTCCGTCTTTGCGTTCTTTGCGTTGGAAGTGATCAAGAGAGACGACCATTCTTGCGCTGCGTCCGATGGTTTCGTATTCACGGATCTTGGAGAAAAACAGATCGCGGAGAGGTTTGTCGGTTTCGGGGAGGCGGCGTGTTCGCAGTTTTTGGGGGCCGATTTCGTAGAGAGATTCGCCGTGTTGGGGAGAAAAGAACAGGCGATTGGGGCCCAGAAACAGACGTCCATCGCCGACAAGGGCGGCAGGAAGGGTGAATTCTTCGATCTCTTGGGTGTTGAGGTCGACGCGGACGATGGTTTCGATATCGCGCTGGTAGGCCAAGGTGCGTTCGCAGAAGGCGGGGAGACCGCGTGCAGGAAGTTGGCGCGATTTGTGTGTGCCGTAGTGATCGACGTGCAAAAGATGAAGCAGATAGCGGCTTTGGTCATAGAGCGCAAAGAGGCTGCCCGTGGTATTTGTGAAGATCTGTGCGTGTGAGCGCGGATGGACGGTCAAGGAGAGTTTCCAAAGCAAGGTGGGCGGGGCGCCAGCCGTAGCCCAAAAACCGCCAAGCAACAGGCGTTCGCGTTGAGAGTAGGCGATGAATCGGCCATCGTGGGCGATGGCAAAGGGCGGGCAAAGCGGAGCTTGTTGGTGGATGTTGGGGGAGGCGGTGGGACCGAGGTGCAAAGGGACAGAGGTGTCAGGTGCGCTGGGGATAGAGGAGAAATCAAGCGGATAAAAGGCTTCTTGATCGGTTTCATCGTTGTAGGCCAAAAGGCCCATCAATCCGTCGTCGTTGTAGGGTGCATCTTGCCAGACGATCAGGGCGTTGCCTTGGGGATGAAGAAAGATCGCGGTGCGTTCGGTGGGATAGGAAAGTTCGAGGCATTGGCGGAGGTTCGTAAGGCGTTTCGTTCGTTCGAGGTCAGGGATGCTGTAGAAGGAGGCTTCTTCGCGAGCGGCATCGTATAACATCGCGGTGGTTGCGTGCTGATCGAGTGAGAGGGTGGACATCGGGTGAGCGCTGCCTTGGGGGAGGGTTTTGATCCGTGAAGAGGCAAGGCGGCTCATGCCGAAAGCATCGGACCAAAGGAGAGATTCGTCATCGCAATAATACAACATACGGCTGTCTTCCGTGTTTCGGCGGAGGGTGCATGAACGGTGGTGTTTCGGCCCGTGGGCAGGAAACGCTCAAACGGCACTTGCGCAAGATGACCGTAGGACCGCGAGATTGTCAAGCTCTTCAGAAAAAAGAAGACACAGCACAGCGGAGGGTGTGGGGGCGCAAACTCAAGGCGGAAACCTCGCGACAGAGTCGTTGTTTTTAAAGACCGGTGTTCATTTAGCCAACAAGGGGTCAAGGGGCCATCGGTACCATGTTGGGTGTGGGGTGTAACCCCACAAAATCGAACGAAAATATTAA
>CAUJFU010000430.1 GCA_963169055.1 Myxococcota bacterium | reverse complement strand
TGGGGCAACGCCCCACAAAAACCAACGATTGAGGAGATAGATTATTTGGAGAGGCAATAATCCATCTCGACGACGTCATCGCTTTGTTCGCGCATTCGTACGCGGAATGGGGATTTTTGCGGGACGTTGAACTGGCATTCGTGAAAGCCGGGATGGGAGAGCGAGGCTTTTTTGATTCCTTTTGGAAGACAAAACCCTTTTCCGTCTGCGGCCTTTGTGGCTTTTTGATTTCCTGAAAGAAGGATGTCGCTGAGTCGAACACGCGGAGAAACCACCATCCAGATCCCGTCTGGACAGGGTGAGACTTTTCGAGGGGGTGGAGGGGGAGGTGTGGGGGTGGGAGGATCGGGTGGTTGTTTGGGGAGGCGGCGCGAAGGCTTGCGGCGCATCCGCTTTTGCCGAGGTTTGGGGGGGGCGGTGCTTGGGGCGGGTTCGGGTTGCGGTTCGGGAGAGGCTGCTTCGGGCAAGCTCTCGGGCGCTCTCTCGGTGGATGGTGCGGATTTTTCTTCGGGAAGTCGGACTTCCATATCAGGGAAAGGAACCCATCTTGCGGTGCCTGCGTCTGCGAGGGCTGCGGTGATCGGTTCGTTGGATCGCGGTGGAGGGCTAGAAAAAAGGCCCATCGCGTAAGCGATGCCGATGGCTGCGACAAAAAACAGGGCGCTCCCAGCGAAGAGACCCAAGGATCTGTTTTTAGGGGAGAGAGACTCCACGGCGTCCGAATCTCCGAGCGTTGCACGCGAAGAAGGCGAGCGCATCGTTTGTGGGGACGGTGGTGTGGCGATCGTGATGGGGCGGCTACCTTGATCGAGCGTGGCAGAGCGGGCGGAAGAAGGTCTGTCTCCGAAGGTGGCTTTGTTTGGGGAAGAGGAGGATGGAGAAGAGAGCGACGCCGCAGGTGGCGAAGAAAAAAGGGCTGCGGAAGACGATGGAGAAGAGAGCGCTGCGGTGTGTTGAGGGGGTGGAGAAAGGGCGGAGCGTTGGGCAGAAGAAGGTGCGTTGGGTATGATCGCCATGGTTTCTTCGTCGATGGCGTCGAGGTCGGCTTCTGTAGAGGTGGGAAGGGGGCCAAATGAAGCGGGGATAGGCGGGTGTTTGTCGTGTTCGTCGGTATGGATGGCGGGGGTGGTGCGTGGTGTGTTGAGGTCCATTTGTCCCGTATGATCGAGGGCGATGGCATGTTTGGGCGGAGTTTGGCGTGTACTGTCTGAAGCTGCCGTCAGTCCTGCGATCCTTGCGGGTTTTTGAAGGGTGTATCCTTCGAGATCGCTTTGAAAGGGTTCGAGTGCGGCCCAAAAGGCTTCGGCAGAAGGGAAGCGTTGTTGGGGATCGCGTGATAATGCCCGTTGGACGGCGAGATCGAGTCCTTCGGGGATGCCTCGATCGGGGCGGATGGTCCGCAGAGGTGGGATCTTGTCGCTCATCATCCGCATGGAGATCAGTTGAAGAAGGGTGAGTTCTTTGATGGTTTTTGGATCGACGAGGGGGATTTGGCCCGTGAGCAACTCGTGGAGGATGATCCCCATCGCGTAGATATCTGCGCGGTGATCGAGGTTTGCGGCGTTGGAGATCTGTTCGGGGGCGACATAAAAGGGAGTGCCAAGGAGACCTTGTGTTTTGTGTCCGCCTGTGGAAGTCGCGCTGTCAAGGGGCTTTGCGATACCAAAGTCAAGGACTTTGACAAAGTTATCGCGGCGGCGGTGATGGATCAAGAAGATGTTGTCGGGCTTGAGATCGCGGTGGACGATCTGCTCTTCGTGGGCGGCTTGCATGGCGTCGCAGAGTTGGGCAAAGACATCGAGGCACCACGATATCGGCGGTAGTTGCGAGCGATCAGCCAAGCAGTCGGTGAGGGGGACGCCCTTCAAAAACTCCATCACATAGAAGTATCCGAGGCGGGGGATCTCACCGAAATCATCGAATACACGGACGATATGGGGATTGCGTTGAGAGAGCGCCGATGTGGTTTGAACCTCGCGCAAAAAGCGGTCTTTCATGCCGAGTTGTTCCATGACTTCGGGCTTCATGATCTTGACGACGCGCTCGGCGTCTCGGTGCATGGTGAGGTGCATCGCACGATACACCATCCCGAACCCACCTTCTCCAAGCACTTCGAGCAACCGATACTTCCCTGCAACGGGCATGAGAGGAAATTGGCAAAACAAACAAAAGCCAAGATCGGGCTTCATCGCGAGGTAAGAAGAAAGGTCTTCTTTGCACCGAGGGCAGAGTGTCTTCTCTGTGGTGGTCATCCAACATCTCCAAAACAGCGCTGTGATCGCTGCGTAGCGCGGGGGCCATCGGCATTCGCCCCCCACCACTTCAGCTCATCGTTGGATTGCTCCGTAGCGCGGGGGCCATCGTGTTGTATTCGCTTCTCTACAGCCATCTTGAGCGATCTTGTATGGCTCTGTCGTTGCAGAGCGTCAAAATCATCGAGCTGCATCAAGTCCCCCACAGCCAGAGCGCAAGGCTTCCTAACAAAACAATCAGACCGAGACTCCACCACAAGAACGCACGCCCTTTGCTTTTGGGAGTACGAGATATCGAACGAAAGGTCGGTGATTCGGAGGCTTTGGGGGATTTCGGGTGAGTTTCTTGTTTGAGATGGTCGCGCACAGGGAGCATCTCTTGGGTGGGGAGTTCTTGGAGAGGAGTAAAGGGGTCGAGTTCTTTGGTGGAAGGGGTTGGGCGTAAAAGAGCAGAGGGGCGCTCAAGGGCTGGGAGTCCATCTTCGGAAGCAGCTTGGTGGATGGGAGAAGGATGGGCTTTTGGAGAGGCGGTGAGATACGCGGGGGGGTGGATGGCCTCGAGTACTCCGAAGGATTGGATCTCGATGTGTGTGCGGTCGTCGGAGGGGGGCTTGGGCCGGTGGGTTGAGCGGTTGGAGGCGTCGGGTTGATAGGAGGGTTCTTCGGCGGTGGCTTCGGTAAAAAGAGGGAGTGAGACGGCTTTGATCTCGCTCCATGAGGCCAGCGCGCTTTCGTCGTCAGGAAGAGTGTTTTCGAGAGAAGGTGTTGTGGGAGCCGATGGTTCGGGCGGTTGGATCGCCCAAGAGGGTGCGATCTGTGTAGCGACTTCCCAGTCTTGGGCGGACGGTGCGGCGGGGGCTTGGAGGTAGGGAGGATGAGAGAGGGCTTCGTTGTAGGGGCTGTTCGGTGCGGGAGGTTGGGCGTAGGGGGCGGCGCTCCAGTCGTCTCCCGAAGAGGAGTCGATCTGGGTTGAGGCGGCCCAATCGTCGGCAGAAGGGGAATTCCACAGCGTGCGAGCAGAAGGGGCAGAAGACTCCAGAGCGACTTCTGTTCCCAAAAGGTAAGCGCGATCGTGCGGGGGCGAAAAGCGATCTCCTTGGATGGCTTGGCCTGTGATCAAGTCTTCAAAAAACTCTGCAAGATCGTCTTGTTCGAGAAATATCTGGTGGGCGCGCAAAAGCTGTTCGAGGGCGCGGTAGGTTTGGCGTGCGTCGAGAAAGCGATGTTCTCGGTCTTTGTGCAGCATACGGGCGACGATTGCATCGAGAGCTTCGGGGATATCTGGACGGTGGGTGCGCATTGGAGGTTGGTTGTGATCCACGACGGCGAAGATCTGCGCGCCCATCCCGCCTTCTGTGGGTTCAAACGGGCGGATGTGCGTACAAAGCTCATACAAGATCGAGCCGAGCGAGAAGATATCGGAGCGCCCATCCAGAGCTTGTCCTAAGATCTGTTCGGGTGACATATACGCCGCAGTGCCTTTGAGAACTTCCGAATTTTTCTGCGTGATGTTGTAGCTTTTGGCGATACCGAAGTCGATCAGCTTCAGGAAGCCTTCGCGGGCAAGGATCACGTTGGCGGGTTTGAGATCGCGGTGAACCAGACCAAGGGAACGACCATCCATGCCGCATTTTTGGTGGGCGTGTTGGAGGGCGCGGGCGATGCGCGCCCCGAAACGAACCGCAAGTGGCCAAGGCAAGGGGCGTTTCCAAGAGGCCCAGCAGCGATCCATCACCACGCGCAGATCGGCCCCGTCGATCCGCTCCATCGCGATATAGACGATATCGTCTTCTTGGCCGACGTCATAGATCTCGACGATATCGGGGTGTTGGAGTTGGGCGGCGAGTCGGGCTTCTTGGAGCAGGACACGTTGGGCTTCGCTGGTAAAATCCCGATCGGAACGCAATAATTTGAGGACGACACTTTTGCGAAATCCTGCGATGCCGGTCTGTTCGGCTTCCCAGACATCGGCTTGTCCTCCACGCGAGAGATGGCGCACCAGTTTGTATTTGCCTTGGACGATGACGTGTCCGGGTTCGATCTTGCGTTCCATCTTCTCTGCCTACCTAGTCCGATGTCTTGGAGAAAACGCTGTCTTGGCGTGTCGAAGCGTGGTCTTTGGTTGTGCTGTGGAGGATCTAGAGAAAAGAAGTTCCTGTTTCTTCCAAGAAAGTCTTTTCGGCTTGTGTTGAAGGGCGACCGAGAACCGCGTTGCGGTATGGGAATCGCCCAAACTGCTCGATCAAGGCGTGATGGCGTTCTGCGTAATCCCGATAAGACGCAAGCAAGGGCTTTTGCGAAGCGGGGGCTTCTTCTTCTAAAGCCCGAAACAACGCAACGGATCGTTGTTGCATCGGCAAAGATTCCGCATGTTCTAGGGGGAGCAATACAAAGACACGCTCGATCAACGTGAGGGCTTGCCAGCTTCCGTCCTCGATGCAAGCAAGCGCGATATCGAGAGCCTTGGCATCCTGCGCGAAGGCTTGGGGTTGTCCCCTATAGACGTTGCGAGGAAATTGATCAAGCAACAAACACAACGCAAGGCATCCACGCGGGGTTTGACGCCAATCGTCCAGCTCGCCCGTTGCGGCAGCTTCCATCTCTTCGTCAAAGAGATCTTCGATCTCGTGGTCGAAGGCTTCGCCGCCACGAAACCACTTGGTGCGTTTTTCTTCGGAAACTTCGCCCGTTGGTGAGATTCGACCAAACCAAAACCACAAGATCTCAGCAGCGCGTGGGTCCATCGTGTTGTTCCTTTTGTGGTGGGTGATGTTTGTGTTGTTGAGATCGGCCTGTTGGCGTTGACTTGCCTTGTTTTAACGCGCAGAGGCGAGCCGCACAAGGTGGCGCCCTCCGCTTTGTTCCCAGAGAAGGGCCTTTGTCAAGCGCAGGGTCCGTCCGTCTCGATAGTGCAGCGCAACGGTGAGTGTGTGAGATCCCCGCAACAAACGCAAGCGTTGTTTGCGAGAGGCCGTCGTTGTTTCGGTGCGTAGGGGACGGTGATGAAAAAACGTGACGTGCGCAAGGCGCTTTTGTGTGCGGTCGGTGATGTGAGCCACAACGCGCAAAAGCTCCAATGGACGGGGAATATCGCTATAGAGATACTCAACCTCGGCATCGATCGGATAATCTGTTTGATAAATCCGGCTTCCCCACAACAACGCCCCTACCAAGATCGCCAGCAAAACACCACGCGCTACAGCGTTTCGCCACGCCGAAGATGATGCGAGAGCGTGTTGTTTTTCAATGGGTTGCATCTTTTGGTTGTCCTTTCCATCTTAGACCAAAGCAAGCCCGCAAAGCTTGGGGCCAAGGAGACACTCCCCGCGTGTGTTTCCCATCACCGCGAGGCGATGGAAGATCCCTCGCAAAAGGAAGATGCCCATGTCATCGTCTTTTGAGCTAGAACATCCCTTGCAGGAGCGCAAGACCCTGCGTGGATGGATTCCGCTCGCTGCGCCTGTGTTGTTGCACATATTTGCTTGCGACAGCGCCGAGAGGATGTTGTGTCTTTGTGAACGAGCCGGCCATCCCATCGACCCGACGATTTGGAAGGCTCTTTATACAAAACGCCGTTGGATCGAAGGAAAGCAGGGGGAGATCGATCTACAAGATGCCCTGCGTGCGTTGCTTTCGTTGACTTTGGACGCGATCGACGTAGATATGGCGCTTGCGTGGTCTTACCTCGCTGTGGCAGAAGCCATCCATCTCGACGCACAAGAAGCTGCACTCAAAACATCTTCCAAAACAGCCCGTGCTGCGGCGATCTTGGCTTTGGGCCAAACGCAGGCGACGCCCCCGAGCGTAGAAGCCCATCCTTCCTTGGCTTTGGGTCAAACGCAGACGACCCATTTGACGGCAGAAGCCATCCCTTGTTTGTATGCTCCGTCCGCTCTGCGTCGCGGCTACCTTTTGCGCACAACGGCTTCGATCTCCCAATGGCAGGAACATCCGTACTTTCAGCAGCGGTGGACCCCGTCTTTGCGCGCTTGGATCTTTGAGCGATTTTGGCAAGAAGATCACCTTGCAATGTTGATCTCGATGATGTCTCGTCAGCGCCATCGGCTGCTTTCCGCGCTGCTGAAGCGCCAAGACAGCCAAACGCAAGCCACACAGCGTTGGCAACATCTCTGGCAGGACGTCTTATTTGAAGCGTAGCCATATTCCCCGATGGATGGGACGAATGGAGGCATGAAGCGGGGGGGGGCGTTCTAGTACTTGACGCGCACCCATGCGGTGACATCGAACTTTTTCTGAGGAACAAACAGGATATCGCTGGCATCGTAGATATCGAGGTTGAGCAGGTTGCTCAGGCGCACAACAAAGTCCAAGTGGCCCAAGATATCGAGAAATTGGACGGTGAGGAAAGTGTGAACGTACCAAGGCGTTTCGATGCTCGGATCGGTGGGGATATCCAGACCGACTTGTTTGTAGCGGTCTTCGAGTTCTTTGGTGGTGGTCCAAAAGGGCAACATTACTTTGTTTCCGTCGGATTGGCTGCTGGCGGGTAAGACGCCCGGGGCAAAGACAGCGCGTGGGTCCGTAAGTTTTGGACCCACAAACAGCGCTCCCGCAGCCACCGAGAAGAATTGATAACGGTAGGAAACCATCAACGAACCTGTCCATCCTGCTCCGTATTTCAGCCGTTCTTCTTGTGTCCCAAGCAGGTTGGCGGGATAGATGCCGACGTTTCCACGTATATTTAACCCGCGAATCGGGAAGATCCGAAACTCCAATTCAGCTCCATACGTCACAAGACTTTGGCTATTTTGTTTTTGTACGTAGTCTTTGGTTCCGTCTGGACGTTGGCTGAGTGGAAAAAGTAAGCGCAATTCATCGATCTCTTTTTGGCTGCGGCCTGTCTCGTTGAGACCTTCGAGTTCTTTGTCTTTTGTGCGTTGAACGTAGGTGATCAGGTTATCAAACAGAGAGACAAATCCCGTCAAGCTGACCGCCATCAAGCGGCTGCGTACCCAACCTGCTTGGAGTTCAAAGGTGTGGACGGATTCAGGTTTCAGGTTGGGATTCCCGTAGGTTTCGTTGCGTCTCCAATAGTACAAGTCTTGAAACGACGGCGCTTTAAAGGCGTTTCCGTACAGCGCTTTGAAGAAAAATCCCGCGCCGGGTGTGATGACTGCAGCAAAACGAGGCGTCACGACCGGACCGTATCGTTGGTCGTAGTCAAAGCGGGCTCCGGCGGTAAATTCAACAAAATTCAGCAGGTTGTATTGGAGTTGCAGAAAGGTGCTGAAGTGGCTGTTGGAGATATAAGGTATGCCAAGCCCAAGAACCTCTTGCCAGATATCGGGGAAATAAAGCTGCAAGACCGTCAGATATTCGAATTCAACTCCAAAATTAAGAGAGAAATTTTCCATAATTTGAGCGGAAAGTTGCGCGCCGAATTCAAATCGCTGGTCGTTTCCTCCGAGCTTTCGGGTGAAACGGCCATCTTGGTAAGTCGGCAAGCAAGCGGCTCCTAGAGGGATTTCTTGGGCGGCCTTGCTTCCGGGGGTGCTGGCTTCTAGGGGGTTGTTGTAGATCTTGCAGATGCGGCTGGTGCTGAGACTTGTACGATCGATGCAGGGGGTGGTGGCGTTGGCGGGGAGGAGGTTACAGAGCGGATAATACCCTTGGAAGGAGCCTTGATTGCGTACCGCAAAATAGCCCGAGGCTCCGTCGAGTTGGGAGGCGCTGGCGTTGGTGGACATTGGGTTGGCTTCGTATCGTGCGCCGGGTCCGAATCCGTAATTGTCATAAGAAGTCCACAACAGCAGAGTTCCCCACGATCCGAGCGGGGTAAGGTAGGAGAGGCGGGCGATATGGCGATCGGACGAGATCTTGGTGTCATCGCCGCCAACGATACTAAAGGAGCCAAAGGGCGCAAAGTATTCGTAGCGGTTGTGGTAGTAAGAAAGACTGAGTCCTTTCCAAGACATTTGCGCCATAAAGTAGAGATTGTTTTCCTCGTCACCGGGGGCTATAAAACTGTAGCGTTGGTAGTTGAGACCGGGATAGCGTGCGGGGAGGCCACCAAATGAGCGGAGTAGATCGTTGACATTGTTTAGTTTTTTATAATCCTCGTCACTCAGTTTGAGAAATTCGTACACAGGAGCAAGAAGGGGAGAGCGGATATCGCGGCTGTAGGAGAAAGAGGCGCGCAGAGAGAGTCCACCGATGACTTCGCCGCCACCTTGTGCGGTGAGGAAGTAGGAACCCGACAAGGGAGAGCCCCCGCCGACCATCTCGATGCCTTTGAGGGCTTGTCCTGTTTTGGTGATGACGTTGATCACACCGCTGATAGCGTTAGCCCCCCACAGGGTGGATCCGGGGCCTCGGATGATCTCGATACGCAGGACGTTGTCGGGGCTGACGATGGTGGAGTTTCGGTTGAGTTGTCGCCAAGCCATATTTTGGCCGTCGATCAACAACACGAGTTTGTCGCCGAAGGCAAGGCGAGGATTGAGTCCACGGATACCGATGTCAGGCGAGAGTCCGTTGTGGTTGACATCGATCCCTGCCATGTAGCGCAAGGCTTCGATCAGGTCACGAAAGCCGAAGGCGCGGATCTCATCGCCTGTGATCACGGAGATCACCCCGGGGGCTTTTTGGAGGCGCTGTTCACGGCGACCTGCGGAGAAGACGACATCTTCGGCGGCTGCGGTCTCGTCGTCTTTTTTCTCTTCTTTGGGGGCAGTGCGCAGGGCAAGCAAAAAAGGTTTTTGTGGAGAAGCGAGCAAGGGGATGGGCTTTTTGTCGGTGCCTGTTCCAATGGTGTAAAACTCGATTCCTTCGGGTTTTGCGATGTTTGCGGGGATGATTGCGCGATAGAACTCTCCGCGATAGAGCGCCATCTTGACGCGGACAAACGTGGTCTTGCTTTTGTGTGTTCGATAGAACAAGAAGACGTCTTCGAGATCTTCGTTGTTGGGAACTTGCCCGTTGATCTCAACGGGACGCCCGATATAAGGGGTTTTGGGTGGGATCAAACGCATCTGTAGCTTGGCGTCGGCAGCATAGGCGGTGGAGAGCTTACCGAACCAAGGCAGACAAGCCAAGGCGAGCCAGAGACCGATGAATCGTGCGTTTGTGGCGCGATGGCGGTGCGAAACAATCCTCAAAGGCAGGGGGGGGGCTGTGGGGGCAACATGGTGTGGTGTGCTTTGTGTGCGCATCTTTTCCCTCGCTTGTTGAACAACGTCGAAGAATCTTGCCTTGCAGAAGCACGCCGCCTCGACTTGGAGTGGGGCGGTTGGTGGTAAGAAGCCGATGGCGCGAGGATGGCACGAACCGCATTGAGAAGCAAGCACGTTAGAGGGGGTGGGGCGTGTCTTTGCGTGGCGGTCGAATTTGCATTGGGGGATTGTTGGAGCGGGCGCTGGAAAGCGTGGGGAGTGTCTTTAATTGTTTTGGAGGCTTTGGAATTTGGAGCGCATGGCGAAAGAGACAAGGATCTGGCCGACACGCTTGGTGGGGCGGCCTTGGGCGAGGTATTTGTAGGCGACGTAGGCGACAGCGCGAGGATAGACGGTTTCGTAATCGTTGGTGCTGTTGCGGCCTTTTTCGAGGACGTAACGCAGCCAAGCATTGGTCACGCCGTTCACAGGGTAGTTGGGGCCGAGGACACGTTTGAGTTCGGCTTCGATCTGTGTGCAGAGTTTGGGGTGGGCTTCGGTGTAGTGGCGTCCAGCGATGCCGCGAGGATCGCTCATAAAGATGCGGAGCGTCACTTTGCGCGGGAGGCGGATGCTTTCGAAAGGAAGCTGGGGTTTGTTGCCATCGTCTTCTCGGTTTTGAGGAGGATCGACTGCGACGACGGGTCGTCTTGTCGGTGGCGGTGGGGTGGGGCGATCCGTGGCTAAGGGTTCGAGCGAGGCGTTGATCTCGGCGGGTTTATCGCTGCGGAGCTCGACGATGCGTGTGAGGGTTCTGTATCCCGGAGCTTTGAGCTGCAAGCGATAACGTCCCACCGCAGCGATGTAGTTGTTGATGGGGGTATAGCCGATCAATTGGCCGTTGAGTTCGACTCGTGCGGAGGGTGTGGTGCCGATGTAAAGCTTGCCTTGTTGGGGCTGTGCGGGGTCCTGTGTTTCGGGAGTTTTGACAGGATCAGCGGATGCGACACGTTTGGTGCGTCGTTTGGGTGGTTTGCGCCAACGTCGGCGTTTGCGGCGCGATGTGCGAGCCTCGGGTTCCTCGTCGGTTCCTGTCGTTGGGGGTGGCGGGGTGGTACGAGGGAGATCGCTTTGAAGGGGGGGGGGCGGGGGGCGGCGGGCAGCGGCCATCGCGGAGGTGATCTGCTGCTCCAGTTGGAGGATGTTTGGGTGGTTGGGGGTTTGTTTCTTGAGAACTTGTAGGAAAGAGCGTGTTTCGAGGAGCTCGCCTTTTTTGATCATCTCTTCGGCGATCTTGAGTTGGGCCATCAGATCGAGGGTTTGGCGTTGGGTTTGTATCCAGTCACCGAATTTTTGGTGTGCGCCGTCCATTTGCTCAAAGATGCGCAAACGCATCCGAGCTTCTTTGTGCTCGTTTTTGTCCATCAGTGCGGCGATTTGGAGCTTTTGTTTTTCAAGTGCGCCGTCGTTGGGGCGGAGGAAAAACCACCATCCCGCCGCACCTCCCGACAAAAACAGCAGCAACATTGGAACGATCCAACGGATGCTGCTATTTCGGGGCGTTGAGCGGATACCGCTTTGCCCGTCAAGCGAAGGACTTGCGGGGACGCCCGCAGCCAAGGTCTCTTCGCCCGTGTCTTCGGGCAGTCCGGCTTGGATGTGGGCGAGGTTCATTTGGGCCATCATGCCTGCGCCGCTTTGGTGGCCTTGGGATGGGGCATTTGTGGCTCGTCCCATCGCGCCCAACGAAGCCGAGGAGGGGGTTCCTCCTTGGTAGGCGATCGGACCCATGCCTTGGTAAGGGGCGGGTGTGGTTTGGCTGTAGGAGGGTGGAAAGTTGCCTGTGTGTTGGGTGTTCCAGCCGGGTTGTGAGATCTGCGAGTTGTATCCGGGATGTTGGAAGTTGGGGATCATATCGGGCGAAGCAAATTCACCTGCGAACCGAACGAGATCGGCGGGGGTGAGGGGAGAGAAGATGCCGGTTTGATCGGTGCGTTGTTCGTCGGGGAAAAATTCTTGGGTGAGTTCAGCAAGCTGTGCTGTTCCGAAGTATTCGCCGCTTTCGTGCATGAATTTTTCAAGATCGCTACGCAGTTCGTCTGCGGAGTTGTAGCGCAGGTCGCGATCTTTGGCGAGTGCTTTCATCACGATGGTTTCGAGAGATTCGGGATAGCTGCGATCAAATTTGGAGGGGGCCATCACTTGGGCTTCGCTGACGGCTTTGATCACTTCGATCTCGCTGCGGCGACCAAACAGGCCGACGTTGGTGGTCATCTCGTAAAGGATGATCCCGAGCGAGAAGATATCGGAGCGGTTGTCGAGGTCTTTGTTAGCGATTTGTTCGGGGGACATATAGCGATACTTGCCTTTGATGGTCCCCGCGCTGGTACGGTGTTGTTGGGTGGTGGCTTTGGCGACCCCAAAGTCGACGATCTTGGCGACTCCGTTGTAGGAGACCAAGATATTGGTGGGGCTGACATCGCGGTGGATGATTTGGAGAGGGTATCCGTCGTCATCAACGGCAGTATGGGCATAATGCAAGCCTGCGGAGGCTTGAGCGAGGATCGCGGCAGAGACGGCGTAGGGAGAGAACTTGGTGGGGCGTTGTTTGTAGAGGCGTTTTCGGTATTCGCGGAGGCTTTGCCCACGAATAAACTCCATCGTGATGAAGTACACGCCGACTTGTTCGCCGATCTCCAAGATGCGAACGATGTTGGGATGTTCGAGGCTTGCGGCGATCCGCGCTTCGTCCAAGAACATCTGAACGAATTGTTCTTCTTTGGCCAAGTGAGGCAGGATGCACTTTAAGACGATTGTCTTGCGAAAACCCCCGATACCCGGTTGTTTTGCCAAGAACAATTCGGCCATCCCCCCTGTTGCGAGTCGAGCAAATACGCGGTACTTGCCAAACTGAACGCCAATCTCGTCTCGGACTTGCTGTTTCGCGTTATCCATGATCCGTATCCTTTGATGGGGGGCCGCTTACCCTCACCGTACAAGACGGTCCTTGTTTTCCGTACAAGGAGCGGCACCCATGCAATCTGATCGCCGATAGAGAGCGGCTTTCTCTTCAAAGAAACGTGCGGTGGAGAAAGACCGATCTAAGCAAAAGTGTGTTGGATGATAGTCTATCTTGCTTTGTGATGCAAAGGAGATGCGCAGAAAAACTTTGTATCCTTGTGGTGATGGGTGGTTTTGGGGGTCAATGTTTTCGGACAGCGCGGCGTTGTTGAAAAAAGCGGTGTAGGGCGGGGAGGATATCTTGATCAGTATGAAGGCGGAGCGATTCGATTTGTGCGCGTGTCAAGGTGTCGTCCCATGCTTGTTGTTGGGACCGAGCATGGTTGTGATGTTGTGTACGCAGGGTGTCGAGATCAAGCGTAGTGGGGCGTAAGATTCCTGCTTCGAGATCGCGAAGCCAGACAGTTCCGAGGTGACGGTGAGAGCGAAGGCCCCATGAGCCGAAGAGAGCCAGAAAAGTCGCAGCCCCCGCGCTGGTCCACCACATCCCGCCCCAAAGCACCGCAGGAAGCCACCAAAGCATCACGAAAAGCCAAGCGGTGATGCCCGGGCTATCGTTTGGGGCGCTTTGGGGAAGTTCTGGTTCTGTGATCGGAGATGGTGTCGTGGAGGATACGGAGGGAAGGGCGCTTTCGAGTGGATCTTGGATACACAAGACGCTTAATTCGTAGCGCTGCGAGGCGACTTGGAGCAATCTTTCGTCGATCGGAAGGAGCAGATCAGAGAGCAGAAAAACGATGCTGTTGCGGCGTTCGACGTGTTGAAGGTACTGAAACGCGGCGTAAAGATCGCTGTGAGTCCGGGTGAGATGGCGTTCAGGAGGCCGCAGGATCTCCTGAATCAAGCGCATGACGTGTTTTCGGCCTTTTTGAGGGGCGACGTAGCGTTCAACGCGATCACTAAACACGATCAGCCCCACACGATCGTTGTTTTTGGTTGCACTCAACGCGAGCAACATCGCGATCTCTGCACCGAGCATCCGCTTGCTGCGCCAGACCGTACCCCACTGCATCGAGGGCGAAGCGTCCCACAAGATCATCACCGACCGCTCGCGCTCTTCGGCAAATTGTTTGACATAGGTGTCGCCCATCCGAGCCGAGACATTCCAGTCGATCCAACGGACTTCATCGCCCGGCTGGTACAAACGAAGATCTTCAAACGACATCCCGCGCCCTCGAAATGACGAGTGATAGTCGCCTGCGAACAGGTGGTTGACTTGACGGCGTGCTACGATCTCCAATCGTTGCAGCGCCCGAGTCATCGCTTGTTCGGGGTCTTCTCCCTGATCGTCTAGGGCTGACCATGCCCACATATCCGCGTCGATCGGCTTTTCTTGCATGCTCTCTCCTTGGTGATTGGGCAGTTCGCGGCGAGGCTTGGCGCGCCTCGTGGGTATTCTTCGGTTGGTCTGATCTTCGACGTCCTCGATCACATCAAGGCATCGTGTGCCTCAAGACCATCCTTCGGGTGTATTGTCTGCAATTGACAAGTGGCTTGGTGCGTGGTAGCCCCCAAACCAACTTCCCGATCTCGCGTCTCTAAGCAAGAGGCCACGCGCCGATCTTCGACCGTTATGATCCACAGGAGCCCTTATGTCCAATCCGCAACGTTATCTCTCTGGTGTCCAACCTTCGGGACTTTTGCACCTCGGCAATTACTTCGGTGCGATCCGCCAACACATCCTCAACCAAGACAACGCTTTTTACTTTATTGCGAATTATCACGCGTTGACGACCTTGCGTGATGCAGTGCAGTTGCGTCAACACACCCATGATGTGGCTGTGACGTATCTTGCGCTTGGTTTGGATCCCGCACGCGCCACTTTTTTCCGACAGTCTGATGTTCCCGAAGTGACCGAGCTGACGTGGTTGTTGTTGACTGTGACGGGGATGGGGTTGTTGGAACGTGCCGTGTCTTACAAAGAGAAAAAGGAGCGTGGAATTGCCGCAACAGCGGGCTTGTTCACCTATCCTGTGTTGATGGCGTCGGATATCTTGATCTACGACGCCGATGTCGTCCCTGTGGGAAGTGACCAAGTCCAACACCTCGAGATGACAAGAGATATCGCACAGACCTTCAACAACACATTCGAGCGAGAAGTTTTTAAGTTGCCGCGTTATGTGCTTGGGACACCTGTTCCTGTACCGGGGTTGGATGGGCAAAAGATGTCCAAAAGTTATTCGAATACCATCCCGATCTTTGAAAAAGGCAAGGCATTGAAAAGCCTTGTGATGTCGATCAAAACGGATAGTACACCTCTCGAAGATCCCAAAGATCCAGACAATTGCAATGTATTTGCTTTGTACAAGTTGTTTGCAACTGAGCAAGAGATCGCGCAGATGCGCGATAATTACGGGCAAAGCGGTTATGGTTATGGGCATGCAAAGAAGGCGTTGCTTGAGTTGATCAACGAGCATTTTTCGGAAGCACACAAACGGCGCGAATCGCTGGAGAAAGACCCCGATTATGTGGAGGATATCTTGAGAGAAGGGGGACGTCGCGCTCGCGAAGCTGCTCGTCAGGTTCTTGAGCGTGCGCGGCAAGCCTGTGGGATCTCTTGAGGCTGTGTTCTTGACCGCGCATGGTTTTTTATGTAGGGTGCTTGTTTTGGCTTTGCGTGATTGCCTTGGTGTCTTCGGGCCATCGGGCCATTTTTCCCCACGCGTGTAGATAAACACAGACATTTGTTGAGCGAATAAGCGATGTCACGAGACCGCACCGAACAAGCAAGAGAAGAAGCGATCCAGCTTTACCAGCAAGGTGTGAAGGCCCAAGCCTTGGGGGAGTATACCCAAGCCGAAGACAGTTACCAACGTTGCTTGCTGATTATGCGAGCCATCGGTAACCGAAACGGACAAGCTGCGGCCTTGCATTATCTTGGAACCTTGTACGAGTCCAAAGGAGATTTCGAAGAATCTCTGAAGTGCTACGAAGAGTCCAACGAGTTGTTTGCGTTGGATCAAGACCTCCAAAACAGTCTTTTTTCTGTCTTTTTTCAAGCTATGCTGCGCCTCAAGATGCGACAGCACGACAAAAGCCAGCAGCTTTTGATGCGTGCTTTGGAGTTGGCTTTTCAACTGGGTCCGCATTTTGTTCAAGAAGCGTGGAGCCGTGTGCGCCAGATGGCGGGGGTGTTTTTTGCCCAACGTCAGATCGGGGTCTTGATCCGCCTTGGAGAAGGTTTGGAGGATACCAGTCGAAAAGTTCTCGACCAAGGCTCTTCGCCGTACCCGATGTTGGAGCGATTGGCCCAAATGACCCAGCAATTGGGGATCTTTTTGATGGGGTGTGGGCGACTGTGGGAACCTCCTGAAAATATTGATGAATTTCCAGAAGAAGAAGTCTCGTCGTGGTTGCTTCAAGCTGCGGTCAATCTCGATCAAGCGACGGGCTCAGGACTTTCTTTTACCGACCTTGCGGCAAAAGTGATCCAAGAGCGCGAACATTAACGACCGTTCAACGAAGGACAGCGCAACGCACGAGAACGGTGCGCTGTGTGTTGCAATCCAACACTTCGATCCTTCGGGACTTTTGAACGATGGAATGTGAGGGGCGGATACTTCGGCGCAAAGCTTCGTTTATCAGTCGAGTGGATGTTCGTGGCGGATACTCCGGCGTAAAGCTTCGATTATCAAACGAGTGGATGTTAGGGGCGGGTACTTCGGTGCAAGGCATCGATCAAGAAGCGGGGGGTTTCTTTGGGCATCTGGAAAGTTTCTCCCACGCCGATACGAAAAGCATCGCGAAAACAGAGGATGGATTCTTGGAGGGCATATTCGGGGAGAGGATGGCGGATCTGCATCTTTCGCAAGCCTTTGCGAAGGATGCGAGCGATCCTGAGATTGGGGATACCTGTTGGATCGGCGAGGCAGGTGCGACTGTGTTGTTGTTGGTGGAAAAGATCGACGATGGCTTGGACGGAGAGGTTGAATTGCTCGGTGGCTTCTTCCTGTCCGAGAGACCAACGTGATCGCAGATCGACGCGATCCAAGAGCCCTTGCCATCGTTTGAGCCGTTGGAGAAAAAGCATCCCGCGAAAGATCACGAGGTTGGTTTCAAATCCGAAGATCGTGCCTTGGATGGTGCGGGAGAGTAGTTCTTTGGGGCCATGAAACTTTTGTCGGCTGATATGGCGGGCGAGCTCCCACACGGCAGGGGATGCGCGCTGATCGAGTCGGACTTCCCAGTAGGCATGGCCGGTGGTGCGGGCTTGAAAACTTTCGGTGAGTTTCCACGGGACAAAGTAGTTGTGCGCGATGGTATCGGCAGCAAGGTGGCTGAGATAACCCCATGCAAAGGCTTGTTGTTGTTCGTCGATGGCTTCTTCGAGAACCGAAAAGCCGATGGACCAGTTGTGGCAATGTTCTTCGCTTTTGGCGAGGTTTTTGGCGATGATCACATCAGCGGCCATATTCCCGTAAAGATAAGCGTGTGGGTGGGCTTGGAGAAGTTGCGCAAGGGCGGGTGGAAGGAGAGAGAGGTGGTTGAGGATGTGCGAACCAAGGTTGACGTGCGTGATCGGCCCGTAAGCAAGGGCATCTGTGGGAAAAAGCAGAAGCAAGCCAAAACAACAAAGGGTACTTACAAACCAAAAGGCGCGGAACATGGGGATCAAGCCTCCGTGAGTCTATTTCGCAACAACTATCGGCGTGTGCTTCGTGAAGTCAAGGGCGAGCGATGTTGTGGGTGGCGTGGGTGGAGTGTTGTGGGGTGTTGCATTGCGGGAGGGCATGGGCGCATAATGCCGTGCAGATTTGTACAGTCTTTCTGCGAGGCTCCGCGAACAAGATGGGATCGGATGTGGAGCCGTCTGTGGAGAGCATCAGGCCGTATGTAGGGAGGAATGGATTGACGCAGGAATCTTGGTCGCAGAGTCCCTTGGCGGAGGCGATTTCACTGGTGCGCTCTTTGCGCGAATACCTTTTGTGGCAAGAGTCCCAAGGATGGAGCGGTGTGCCGTTGTCTGCACAAAGCGGCACTTCTTTTCAACAGCGACCTGTCGCGTTAAAGCCGCTTTCGGCTTCAGCGCGCCCCGTTTCGCGCATTCGTTCGCAAATACCGCAGATATCTTCCGTTCGTTCGCAAACACCGCAGATATCTCCGCTTGCTCAAGATATCCCCGCGTCACTGCCTTCTTTGCGCATCGCGAGCCTTTCGTT
>CAUJFU010000429.1 GCA_963169055.1 Myxococcota bacterium | reverse complement strand
GGAGGCTGCGCACCTTCGGGGTGTTGGCAACCTTCGGGGCGTGGTGGGTGTTGGCGACTGTTGGGTCGTTGCGATGTTTCTCCTTCGGAACAAGGGGGAAGGGTGGATGGCGCTTGCGGTTTTTGCGCGCCTTGGTTGTTTTGGTTGCCTTTGTTTTTGGAATGGCACCCTTTTTTGGAGGCGTCCTTGCCTCGATCCCCCTGTTCTTCGGAAGAGCCTGTTTGGCTCCCCGCTGCGTTGTTTTGGGACAGTGAAGCGTCCGTGTTTGCACCGTCAGCCGTCGTGCACGCAGCGAGAGGCAGAAAGACGAAAAGACTCAGAGCAGTCCATGCCTTTGATTTTTTCATTGCACAATTCCTTTTGAATGAGGGTAGAAAAAGATAAAAATATTTACAATTTTACGAAAAGAAACAAAGATGCTTTCGTTTTTATTATTCTTCGTTTCTGATCGTTCTAATGATCAAGGTGCAAGCCGATCCTTTTTTTTTCCCTTTTTTTTGTTTTTTTTAACAAGAGAGTCGCAGTTTGCAAAAAACGCCGTGTTTGCGGCACTTCAAGCGACGGAGTTGTTGGTGTGGAGAACGGACGATCTGTTCGCCAATGCGGGGTCAAGGGGGCAAAGCTCCCTTGTGGGGCGTGGGGCAAAGCCCCACAAAACCACCCAACGGCGTGAGTTTTAGAGAAGATCGGTGTTGCTTTGAAACTTTGCGTTTGGGTGCAAGCGGTGGGTTATGGTTTGGGGGGGAGAGTTTTCGGAAGAGAGGGGCCACAGTGGTATTTTTCGCAAGAGGGCGGGTTGCCGATCGGCGCGGGTGGCGTGGGTGGCGCGGGTGGAGGGGATGGAGGGGATGGAGGGGATGGAGGGGGTTGATTGCTCAAACACCCGTCCCAACAGCGTTTGCGGTTCGGGAAATCGCTACAAATCGTACCACAAAGAGAACGACGCAAAGAGCCTTGAAGATACCAAGGATCTTGTGCGGATTTTTCTACGAAGTGTTGTTCGCAATAGCGGAGGCATTCGTTGCCTAACGGGTCGGAGGATGTACAGCGCGCCTCGCAAAAAACACCACTCAAGCCAAGCCGCGAACAAGACGCCCGACAGGACTCCTCCGATGTTTGGCTGTTCAACGCCAGCGGATCGATGACAAGAGAACATCCCCCCATGTTCCAGCACAGACAAGCCACCCACATTCGACAAATAAACCGTAGAGACATCACTTATTCTTCCCGAATTTTCGGCTTTTTGCAGTGTTCGTCCATCCACGCATCAAAGGTTCCTCCGCCATTTCCAAGGCGCTGGTATAGGAGACAATAACGTTGGCGTTGTTGTTGGCTTTTTGCGTCTTCACGTTTCGACCAAGCGCGGGAGAGCGAGTAAAGAATATGTTTGGTGGTGTGTGGGTCTTTGTGTTCGCGTAAACATTGGGCGCATATTGTTTGGCATGTTGTTGAGAACGGTTGGCCGCGCAGGCAACTCTGGCAACCTGCGTACAAGGGAAAGGTATCAGGGGTATAGAGTTTTTGGTGGGCTGCGATGAGCCAGAGGAGGCTTTCTTCTTGGTATTTGCGTGAACGAGAGAAGAGTGCGGTTGCGATATCGGCGTATTGACGGCGTTCTGCGAGAGTGCGGCTTGGGCTTTGTAGGAGATCTTTGGCGTAGCGAAACAGCAGCGAGGGGCTTTGTTGGTATATCGCCGTCATTTTTGAGGCGAGAGTGTCGGTGAGCGAAGGCGACGGGTAGCGCGTGCTTTTTTGTGTGGTGAGGTCGATATGGATCCCTTGGCCCTTTTGCAACAGGAGTGGTGCGTTGAAGCGCCCCGATATCTCGACTTTTCCGCGTTGAACTTCGACGTACAGCGACGTAGAGCTTTGTTCCACCATGAATTGCGTTCCGCGCACCCACAGTTGGTGGCCTTTCGACAAACGGATCCGAAAATGCTTCATGCTGTGGGGATGGACGTGGACGTGTAGTCGCCCATGTTGCAGTCGGATATCGAGTTGTCTTGCTCGTCTTGTTGCGGAAAGTGCGGTTCCACCGAAGATATCGATCTCCCATTGTGCGGGTACGGCCAATCGTCCCGAAGTTCCTTTGGGGGCGTGTACAGAAAAATCCCGATGTATCGGGTCTTTGGGAGACCATTCCACACGTAGCGCGCCTGTTGTTTGCAACGGTGGGGTTGTCTCTTGTCTGCCCCACCAAAACGGCAACATCACACACAATGCGATCCCTGCGGTTGCGATGGACCATGAGCGCCATACGGGGATTCGCCATCTCTTCGGAGGCTCGGAGTATTCGGAAGGTTGGTTTGCTTTGGCTGCTTGTTTTTGACGGAAAGCCGCGATGGTTTTTTCTCGGATGCGCCCCAAGATCGCTTGTTCTCGTGCTTCTTGCGCGTTGTGTTGGTTTTCCCTTGGGTGATCCGTAAGCGAGCGCGCTTCTTGGGTTGGGTTGAGTTGCTTATCCATGAAACCACTCCTCTACGGACAAACCATGTTGCTTTAATCTTCGCGAGAGGCTTTTTTGGAGGTCTTGGCGGCCTCGATGAAGGCGCGAAGCCAACGTACCCAAGGGGATATGCAGTTCTTTGGCGGCGTCTTCCACAGGCTTCCCCTCGATATCGCAAAGCAAGATCGCCATGCGTCGATCGGCTTCGATGTCTTCCAAACAAGTGTACAGCATCTTTTTTCTTTCTTCGTCGAACAACAGCCGTTCCGCAAGCAAAGGGTTGGCTTCTTCGCGGAACATCGAAAAGAACGCAAACCCCTCGGCAAGCCGCGAACGGCTCTTTTGTTTGCGAAACTGTTGCAGCACGGTGGTGGTGGTGATCCGATGAAGCCACGCACCAAGCGCGCCTTCTCCTCGATAATGCTCCAGCCGTTCGAGAACTTCGATAAAGACCATCTGTAGGCAATCTTCGGCTTGATCATCTCGACCCATCAAGCGCAAGATCCGACGCAGTAGCATCGGAGCATACGCATCGTAAAGAGCTGTAAAAGCGGCTTCATCACCCGCAAGAACGCGTTGAACCAACCGTTTGTCGTCTTCGATGGAAGGCTCGTTCTTCGTGTGTATGGGATACCGCGATGCCTCGTCCGCTGTGTTCCTGCTGTGTTCCATCCCCAACATTCCGACTCCTTGCGTTTGAGGACGCTGCTTGTTCGAAGAGATGTTTGTTTTTGTCGGGTGGCTTCCTTTGTGGGGGACGCTTTATCGTTGAAATGCTCACGTTTCGCCGATGGATCGGCGTAATACGTCTGCAATATGTTGCAGGGCTACGCTTTTCCATTCGAAAGCTTGTGATGGAAAGATGCTTTGGTTGCGTGGTTTTTTCCCACCTTGTCAAAAAAAATTCACGCGCAGCCCCACCTCGAGCGGAAACTCGATGTAATGGACGAGGGGTACGTCGCTCTCGGCAAGCCTTCGGAAGATCGGAGGCATATAAAAAACGGAGGCACGCACAAAAGCTTGGAATCTCGGTGAAAAGGACCATTCTGCTTTTGCGCCGAATTGTAGGCCAAAACCAACCTGCTCGCGTAGAGAAAATTGTTCTTCGAACAGCCAAGAGCGCATACCGATACCCCCGTGCAACGAGAAAGATGGGCCTCCTGCGCTCTCTTGTCCTCGCCATAGCGTGTAAGACACCAACAGCGTGGGTTGAAAAGGAAAAATAAAGCGGTTTTGCCGATCAAGATGCTGCGCCAAAAAGGTGCCTTGCAGCGAGATGTCCCATCGATCGTATCCAAGATGCAATGACAACCCCATTCGAGCGGCCCATGCGTTGCTTGTGTTCCATCCCGCTCCACCAAACCATGCGGCCCCGAACGACCATCGTTGCTTCGTCGGGATGGGCGGAACTTCTGTTTTGCGTGTTTCAGAGGGGAGCCGTGCAGCGCGTATTTTGGAGCGAGAGGGGGGTTTGGTTCGTCGTGGAATGGGGCGCAGAAGGACGAGGGGAGCGATCTTCTCTTTGGGCCGCGTGAGAACGGAAATGAAAGTGTTTTTGGTCTCGGAAGGACGGGGAGATGGGAGGACGGTGTTGTTGGTCTCGGAAGGACGGGCGGATGGTCTTGAGCGACGGGCAGAGGCTGCGCGCCTTTTTCGTGCGGAGGTTGCGAGCGATTTCTTTCGTGCGAAGGTTGGGGAGAGAGGGGGGGGTTGTGTGGGAGCGAGGGTTTGTGAGCGTTGGAGAGAACGAGTGTTTTCGTGTGTTGTAGAAGAGTTGAGGTGATCAAGAAAAAGGGAAAGATAAGCCGAGGCGTATCGGGCACGCATCGCAGGATCGGAGGTGAGAGGGCGGGCAAAGAGCATACGGACTGTTCCTTTGCGGAACTCGATCTTGCCGTCTGTCAGGAGGCGAACAAAGATGCTGCGTGTTTTGGGCGTGCGGCACTTCTGGTTTTCGATCCCTTGAACAGAGAGAAGTTCGCGTAGGTACTTTTTAAACCGCGCCTCTTTTTGCGTGCGGTGGAAGCCCGATAATCGGGCGCATGGTGGTGATGGTGGATCTGCGTACGCAGATGTGATTGCCCACACCCACACCATCAAGCCCAAGAATGCCGACACACCGCGACACAAGCAATACATCCACGCTCCTTGTCGAACAAAGCTGCAAGGAAGCTTGTTCTTTTGTCTGCCCCCTGTCAACAGCGGCGCTATTGGATGGATTCTGTTGGGTTGGGATATCTATGCAGCGCTATTGGATGGATTCTGTTGGGTTGGCGTCTCTGTGGTTCGTTTATTTTTTGGGTTTTCCGGGGGTCCAGTTGGGGACGACATTTTCGCCGGCGTGTTTGAGTTTGAGGGGTTCGAGTTTGCGGTTAAAGACGCGGCGTCGGAAGACGATATCGAGTCCATTTTTTTGGGCATCTTCGAGGAAGGAGGGATGGGGTTTGTCAAAGGGAGAGGCTTTGTAAACGGCCTTGAGTAGGGAGTGATCAAAGGCATCAAGCCCGCTGGATTGAGCGATCTTGATCTTTTGTAATTTGCCTTGGGCATCGATCCACAAAGTGAGGGTCGTGCTGCGTTTGTGGACGTCCATCAGAGGGAGTTTTTGGATATCCCAAGCTTTTTGGATCTTGTCGTGGAGGTGGACGAGGTAGCGCGCTGTGAGGACGAGCGGAGAAGTCTCGCTGTTTGTGGCGGTGTGGTTGGGTGTGGTGGGTGTGTTTGTGGCGGTGGGCGGCTGTTTTTTTTCTTCTGCATGAAGCAAGGGTGTGCAGAAAAACCAGCCGAAGAAACAGGCGAAAACAAAGGTGGATGCGGTTCGTTGTGATCGCACGGTGTTCCTCTCCATAAGGGTTTTCGGGTGATCGAGGCGATGAGTGGTGATATCGGGCGTGGTGATCGAAGCGGTCAGGCGAGGTCTTGCGCGGTTTATTCTTTGAGGACACAGCGCCATTTTATTCTTTGAGGACACAGCGCCCATCGGAATTGCAGAAAAAATCTTCGTTGGGACAATCGCTGCTGTCAGAGCAAGAAGGTTCTTCGACCTTGATCTCGCAGCGGCGTTGGACGCAAGCGAAACCTTGATCGCAATCTTCGGCGACTTCGCAACGCTTGCCAACGCGGCAGACGTTGCCGAAGCGTTCGTCGCAGATCAGGTTGGTGGGATCGGGGCAATCGTTGTCGACTTGGCAGGGAGAGCCTTCGCCGTTGCGGGTGCAGTAGCCGCTTTTGCAGGAGAGTCCTTGGGCGCAGGGCTTGGTGATCTGGTCGCATTCGATCAAAAGCTGTTTGGGGACGCACAGGTCAAAGCGACATGCGGTATTGCTCGGGCAATCGGCGTTATCTTTACAGGATTGTTTGGAAACGTCGATGCATACGCCACGATCGCAAAACAGTCCGGGGATACATTCGTAGGTGCGAAGGCAGGCTTGGCCTTGGGTAAAATTGAAGCCGCAAGAGGCGAAGACGCCGAAAAAGCCCGTGAGTACGATACTGCGAAGAAGCCACAAGCAGAGGCGATATCGGGAGGGGGAAAGAAGATTCGGACGGAAGCGTTCCATCGAACAATCCTTTTGAGGGCAACCAGTTGTGTGGAAAAGATTCGCTGCACCTGTTTGGGGAGGTGTAGCAGAAGTTGGCGATCACAGCAAGACGGCCTCAACGGAGGAAGTGGAGTTGTTGTGGGCCGTTGAGGCTGATCTGTGCGGAGCCTTTGTATTGGGTGATCGCGCCTTGGATCTGTACGTACTTGCCGACGAGGGCTTGGGCGGGGGTTTGGTTGGAAAAAGACTGTTGGAAAGCGGGTGCGCTGGTTTTCCAAAGGATCGCGACGAGTTGGCGTTCGACGGGTTTGGCGAAAAAGATCTGGAACATCTTGCGCCGTTCTTTGACGGCGACGATGCGTCCCGTGATTACGCCGGTGCGTCCCGATTGGAAGCGGGCTTCGTAAGGGGAGAAGTGAAGTTCGTGGTCGCCTTTGAGGATGTAGCCGAGGGTGCGGGGGGCGGTGCGGACTTGGTAATATCCGGGGACTTCGGCGATCACGTCGAGGGTATCGGCAGGTTGGTATCGAGCGAGGACTTCGGAGCGGATGGAGGGTTGTTTGTAGACAGCAGAAGGGCCCCGCAAAACGATTTGGAAGATGCGGGAGTGGAGCCAGTCGCGGATAAACAGATCGGCGTAGTAGCTGGCGACTTTGGGATGACGGATGATTACACCGACTTCACGGTTGCCTTTGAAGCTGTTTTCTGTCCAGTTGATCGAGCCCACAAAAACTTCTTTGCGATCGACAATCACGCCCTTGGCATGGATCTTTGCGACGCCTGCTGCGGGTAGATTGATCAATCGCGCACGCAGATTCAATTTTTCTTGTTCGGCCAGTTTGTTGAGCATGGCGACGGTTTTGTCGTTTTTGCGTTCGTCGCGGACGTCGATGTTGTACCAAGTGCTGTCGATTAAGACGCGAACACGGCAGCCTTTGCGAGCGGCTTGGATCACGGCCATTAGCGGTAGGTTGGGAGTTTGCAGGAAAGAGCGCAGGCGTTTTTTTCCCCAAAACAACGGGATCGAGTTTTGTTGGATCAGGACTTCGTGTTGGCAGGATAGGATCGAGCCGATCAGACTTTGCTTTTCGTGAAGGCTGTTGTCGGGAGAGAGGACGAGTTCGAGATCGGCGCGGCCTTGGACGCGGAGGGGAGGGCGTCGATAGCGATAAAGGGGCGGATAAGAGCGCTCTTTGGGCTTGAAGGTGTCGGGGGGTGCGTCCCAGCGAGTGCCTTCGGCGTCCTTGGCATGGAGAAGATCGAGATGCGAAGCTGTCGAGGTGTCGTGTTTCCAGACCGCCAGAAGATCGCGAACAAGCAGAGGGGAACGGACGTGGATCTCCCATCCTCGGTTGCCGAAGGTGGGGGTGGGTGGGTGGCCGGTCGCTCCGTAGTTTTCGGTGCCGATCACGGCCCATGTTCGATCGACGATCGCGTATTTTGCGTGATTAAATCGGTATCGTCGGATAATCCGCTGTTTGCGATCTCCGCGCATCCACAAGATCGGGATGCCTGCGCGAAACATTTTGTTGGCGTAGTAGCGGGCTTTTTTGGGGACACCGCCCACAGGCACACCTTCAAATAAGATGCGCACGTCAACGCCCCGCTGTTTGGCTTGGATCATCGTTTGGGCGATTTGAGGGTTGGTAAAGAGGTAGACGTTGAGCAGGATCTGCGAACGTGCGCTGCGGAGGCGTTGGAGCAATGCGTCAAAATTGTTTTCAGGAGCGGATGTTGCGAGGATATCGACGGGTACATCTTTGTATCGCTGCGGCGTAAACAGGCTCTGTCCCGGGCGTTCGACGCGATGGGTGAGATCTGCGCCAAGGCGTGTGGCGGAGAAACTATTGTTCCAATCGGCGGCAGTGTTGGTATCGGGGATCGGGTGGCCGCGTTCATCGCGGTCACGAGCGAGGATTTGGCCACGTGCTGCATAAGGGTTGGCGCTGTACATCTTGACGGGAGGGCCGACCCAATGGCCTGTGGGGATCAAACTGGTATCCAACGGGCTGTCTTGTCCGTCTTTGAGGGTATCGTAACAAACGACATCGATGGTGTTTTCGCTCGCGTCGTGGAGAGAGACGACGCCACGGGTGGAGGGTAGATTCGGCCATCCTTCGGGGATATCCGCTTTGGGGATGTTGGGGAGATCGCTTGCGCCTTGGATATCGGGCAAAAAGCCGAACATTTGTCGAAAGCCTTCGGCTTGGTGAGCGATCCAGATGGTTTGGCGCGGTCGCAGGCGCGTGTTGGCGGGGAGGATGATGCGACGGCGTTTTCCTGTGGGCTGGTAGGTTTCTTCGCGTTTGGTTCGCCCCCATTTGCCGCGTTTTTGATCTCGACGTGTTCGAACTCGGCGAGGTTTGCGTTTGCGGGGGCTGCGCTTGGTGTACATATCCGAGATCATCCAGCCCGATACATCGACTGTTTGTTGCGTAAGGTTGGTAAGGCGGATCGATTCTTCGGGTTCGGGTCGGCCTTTTAAGAAGCCGTAGTAGTACACGCCCGACAATACGACCCTTCGTGCGTAAGGTCGGTTGGCGTGGGCCTCGGATACGGCGGATGCAGCGGCAAAAAAGCCGACCACAAGCAGCGATACCAAGCAGACCAAGCCGAGCGAACGCCCAAAACCAGCGAAGGCTGCGAAGAGACGGCGTCGCAGGTTTGGTTTGGGGCGGGATAGGGATGTGCGGGCAACGATAGCGGGCTGGATGGAAGCTGCGTACACGTTGAAACCTCGCCGAGATGTAGGGTGGATGGTTGGGCGGATGGATGGAGCGGACGGATGACAAAAGACTGCAAAGCCTAGAGAATCAGCAGGATCGGGCGGTGCTAAAATCCGTCAAACAGTTCCCCGATATCTTCGTTGGTCCAGCCCTCAAGCTGCCGTAACAACAGGGCGATGCGTTGGACGTAGAGTCCGACCGTATCCGAGATGGCTTTTTGGGTTTGACCGGTGTGGAGCTCGACTTCTCCGAGATCGCGAAGAAAAGCAGGGGCTTCTTTAAAGCCACTCCACTCAAAGCGCATAAACAGACGGCCATCCTCAAGCCGCCAGTAAAGGTAATGCGCACGGCTGCCCTCTTCAACGTCGTATTGCTGGAGGTAGATCGGGATACGAACGGCTTTTTCTTCGGCTAAGATACGCAGTCCGTTGGACATACTTTTGACGAAAGCGTGAACAGGCAAGATAAAGGCTTCGGGATAATTGGCGAGGATGTCGGTGTTTCCGATGCGCATAGAGATGTACGCATCAAACTCCTTTTGAAGGTACTCGGAGATGCCTTCTTTGTCGTCGATGGAGGTGAACTCTTTGATGTCCTCGAGAGTGGGCAATTCGGTGATCTGGATCTCGAATGGTAGGGGGCCTTGCATCCTTGGTTCCTCTCTGTAGGAGAAGCACTGCGTGGATGATCTGCGCAGGCTTTGGATGGTTTGGAGAAGGCAGCGGAAGGGACGGCGCAACACGCGGGAAAAGGGCGTTTGGGGAAGCCTCCCTGCTTGCCTTGGCAGTTTTCCTCTTGTAGCTTACTTTCCGTTGCGAGACCAGAGAAAACATTGCGTGGCTGTGTCAGGCGGGTTTCTTTCGCATGGCGGCCTCTTGACATTTTTGGGCGAGGCTGGCTTGTGTGTTGGCAAAGTCGTTGGCTCCGCAAGAAGACAAAGCCCGCGCTGGCACATCAAACCCCAGCGTCGAGGGAGCGCGAAGCGTCATCAACCGTCATCCGATACAATAACGCGATGAGCAAACAAGATCATTGGGACTTGTGCCCTTTTGGGGGGCAAAGACAGGCACACTTGTCTTTGGGTTGGAGTGCGAAACAGGATGCATGAAGAAGAAGTGAAGGGAACGATGCTCTGGCAAGCCATGTTCGAGGGTTTGCAAGAGCGGATCAGTCCCCAAAACTTTAAGATCTGGATCGAACCCGTCCGCCCGAGCCTTTCGGGGGGCGTTCTGCGTTTGTCTGTACCAAACCAGTACTTTCAGGATTGGATCGCGCAAAATTATCTTAATGATATCCATGAGATCGGCGAAAGTGTGTATGGCGGCTCTTTGCAAATCGAGCTCACCTATCAAGAGGTCGAGCCGTTGGCATTGGAAGTGCCGTTTTCGTCCCCTGCGATTGCCGTTGGAAACGCAGAAGGCCACTTTTTTGAACCCTTTACCACGCCTCGTCTCAACGAACGCTACACCTTTGAAAGCTTTGTGGTGGGGCCTTCCAACCAATTCGCACATGCAGCTTGTTTGGCTGTCGCCAACGAACCTGCGGGCAGTTACAACCCGCTGTTTATCTATGGTGGCGTTGGATTGGGCAAAACGCACTTGCTTCATGCGATCGGCTGGGCTTTGCTCGAACATCCGCAAAATCCGCGAGTCCTCTACATCTCGTCCGAACAGTTCGTCAACGAGATGATCACAGCAGTACGCTTTGACAAGCTTTCGGAGTTTCGCTCGCGTTATCGGGATCAATGCGATGTGTTGATGCTTGACGACATCCAATTCATCGCGGGCAAGAAGATGACCCAAGAAGAATTTTTTCACACGTTCAACTTCTTGCACAGTTCAAGCAAGCAGATCATCGTCACGTCGGATCGTTATCCGCAGGAGATCCCTGCGTTAGAAGAGCGCTTGCGCTCGCGCTTTCAGTGGGGATTGATCGCTGATATCCAAGAGCCTGAACTGGAAACGCGGATGGCGATCGTGACCCAAAAAGCCGAGAACAACGGCCTGAGTTTGGATAATGAGCTAGTGTTGTACCTTGCTTCATCCATGCAAAACAACATCCGCGAACTCGAAGGGGCGTTGGTGCGCTTGCGTGCCTTTGCAGAATTGACGGGCCGTCAAGTGACCTTGCGGATGGCGCGAGATGTGTTGCGTGGCTTGATGCCGGAGCGCCAACCTGTCGCATCTGTCGATGTGATCCAACAGATGGTCGCGGAGTATTACGATGTAAAGCTACACGATCTTCGCGGAAACAAGAGGCACAAGCAAGTGTTGTTGCCGCGTCAAGTCGCGATGTACCTTTGTCGAAAGCTCGCCCAAGCGTCCTTTGCGGAGATCGGAACGGGGTTTGGTGGCAAAGATCATTCAACCGCGATCAACGCTTGTCAGCGGATCGAGCAGCTTTTACCGAATGATCCTGTGTTGCGTTCGGAGATCAACGAACTCGAAGCGCGTATTCGCGAAGGTTGAGTGGAGGGGATGCGTCGTCTCGGGTGATGTAGGCGATGTGTTCGAGCGAGGTGTCGATAAGAAAGCGTCGTATCATGGGCGTCTTGGGCGTGGGGGGGGTTGTTTTGGAGAAAGAAAAAGGTAGAACGCTTGGCGTGTTGTGTTCTTCAAAAGAAGATAGGTGTCACTTGTTGAGAAAAAACCCGTATTCGCGCCATGTTGAGCGGCAGAGTCGTTGGTTTGAAAAACCAATGTTCGCTCCGCCGACATGGGGTCAAGGGGCGATCGTCCCTTGTGGGGTGTGGGGTAAAACCCCACAAATCGAATCCAACAAGCCACGACAAGATCGAATCCAAGATCAAAAGAGGTGAGATGTCGCCCGTTGGTGCGGCGTTCACGTGGAGAGAGATTCATGCGATTGTTGATAGGTTGCAAGCCCTTGCTCAAAGTGGTGCAGATCGCACAAAGCGTTGTTCCCAAAAAGACGTCGCGACCGATCTTGATGCACCTACGATTGAAAGCGACGGTGGAACGGGGGCTTGAGGTGACGGCCACGGATGAAGAGTTGACCTTTCAGGCGACCACCGAAGCCCAAGTCGAAGTCCCGGGCGAGATCACCGTGTCTGCACGCGATCTCTACGAGATTGTGCGCACTATGCCCGATGAGCCGTTGCGCATCGAAGTCCTCTTGGACAAAGGGCAATTGGAGCTTTCGACGGGTGATCGGCGGATCGAGTTTCAATTGCACACGTTGCCCGCAGGCGATTTCCCCGATACAGAGGGCATTTCCCCTGATCGTTCTTATGCGTACAAGGTCGAAGATCTGTTGCAATTGATCGATCGGACGGTCTTTGCGGTCTCGCAGGATGAAGCGCGTTATTATCTTGGCGGCGTCTTTTTGGAATGTCATGAAGGCGAAAATATCCGCGCTGTCGCCACCGACGGCCACCGCTTGGCGCTTGCAGAAGGCACTCCCCCTGAAAAATTTGTGCTCTCCCCGGGAAAGATCCTGCCGCGCAAACTACTCGGCGAACTGCGCAAGATGCTTGACGCTCGTCAAGGAGAAGTGCGATTCGGCTTCCAAGATAAAAAAGTCACGTTCCAACACGGCCCACAAACGCTGACATCGCTACTGGTGGAAGGCTCATTTCCAGACTATCGACAAGTGATTCCACGCACACCAAGCATCGTGTGTCGCGTCCCCCGTGTTGACTTGCTCGAAGGGCTGCGTCGGATCTCGCTGCTTTCGCCCGAAAAGACGGGTGGCGTGCGCGTGCAGATCACCGTAGATGCGCTGCATCTCTCTAGCCAACACACAGGTCGCGGCCAAGCCAAAGAAGAAGTTCGTTTGCGCGAAGGCGGCGGGGATATCGAGATCGGATTCAATGCGAGCTACTTTATCGATGCCTTGAACGTAATCGATACCGCCGAAGTCTTGCTCGAATTCACCAACTATTTGAGTCCTTGCTTGTTGAAGCCCTACCAAGATCCCGCAAGCGAGGCCGAAAAAGGCAAGGCCCGTCCTCACCTCAACGTGATCATGCCGATGCGTTTGTAGTTGGCTCTCTCTGGGCTTTGATCAAGGCCGATTATCGGACTTGATGCTCTCTCTTTGTGCGATCTGGGAGACCTCTGGGCTTGACGCTGCACCTCGCGCAATTCGCAACCCACCATTTTCGTAACTTGGCGCATGAGCCCGTCACGCTGCACCCTCGCTTTAACTTTTTTTGCGGGGAAAATGGTCAAGGCAAAACCAATCTGCTCGAAGCGATCTACTATTTGTTTACGTTGCGCCCGCTGCGCTCGGTGCGTCCGATCGATCTGTTGGCATGGGGAGAGCCTCAAGCGTCTTTGTCGGGCGATCTCTGTGGGCGGATCGATCGCACGTTATCCGTGCAATTTGGCCGACAAAAGCGCGAGATCTTTCTCAATGGTGGGCCGCCCTTGAGCCTTGACGATTACTTTAGCGAGTTGCAGATCGTCGCCTTTACACCCGAAGAGATCCAGTTGGTGCGGGGATCGCCGACCTTGCGAAGGCGTTTTTTGGATCGGGCCGTCTTTAATACAGATATCCAATACCTGCGAGAAGTTCGGCAGTACCTCAAGCTGCTCGATCACCGCAATGCTTTGCTCAAATCGTCTTCTCCTGATCGTGCGCTGTTGGACGTGTTGGCCGAGCAGTTTGCACAAGTGGGAGCGCGACTGATCCGTCGTCGTGTCGGGTTGCTTGAAAGCCTGCGGCCTCATCTGCGCGATGCCTACTATCGGATCTTTCCCGACTTGTTGATCGAGATCGATGTACGCTACCAGTCGACTCTTGGCTCACTTCCGACCCTTGGCGAACATCCCTCGACAGAAACGGTGATCGCCTATGAGCAAGAGATCTTTGCGCGCTTTTTGGCGCAGATCCAAAAGATCCAACCGCGTGAATTGGACCGACGGATGGCCTTGATCGGGCCTCATCTTGATGATCTCGAATTTTCTTTTGCCGGTCGCCCTTTCAAGCAAGTCGCCAGTCAAGGACAAACACGGGCGTTGGTGTTGGCGCTCAAGATCGCGGAGATATCCGAGATCAAAGCCCGCACAGGCGAACATCCGTTGTTGTTGTTGGACGATGTGGCTGGTGAGCTTGATCCCCGTCATTCGGGCATGTTCTTTGGGTTCCTCGAAGAAACCCACGGTCAGGTCTTGCTTTCGACGACCAGCCTCGCCTACATCCAATTGCCCGATATCGAACGGTATCCGTGTTTTACCTTGGTTCAAGGAAAGATCGCGCCGTCGCCGCTTGGTGCAGAACACAGCGCGCAACATCAAGAAAGGGAATAGGTCGGTGGATTCGAGAAAATCATCATTGCGGATCTTGATGGTGGCTGCGGAGATCGCACCTTGGGCCAAAGTCGGTGGTTTGGGCGATGTGATCGCTGCTCTTCCGAGTGCTTTGTGCCGTCAAGGGGCCGAAGTGGTCTTGGTGTTGCCGCGTTATCTGTGTTTGCGTGAGCCGCTGATGCCTGTGCGTGCGTTGCATCGTTACCCTTTTCGGATGGCGTGGGGGCCTTATTCGAGCTACAACTTGCGCTTGTTTGAAGCTCGTCATCCCGAGGGATTTCAGGTCTTGTTGGTGGACTGCCCTCCGCTGTTTGATCGAGCGGGGATTTATCACGCGCCGGGAGCCTCGCATGATTATACCGATAGCTTGGTGCGTTGGACGGCGCTGTGTCGGGGCGCTTTGTTTGGTGCGCTGTTGCTTGGAGGCGAATGGGACATCGTTCATGCACACGATATGCACGCTGCGCTGACACTCCCGCTGCTGCGGGAAGAACACAAAGCCTCTCCGCTCCATCACGCTCGCACTGTGTTGAGTGTCCACAACCTCGCTTACCAAGGAATCCATCCTCTCGCATCGATCGAAGATATCGGTATCTCGCACGCATATGCCGAACCTTTCGGACCTTACGAGTTTTACGGCCAGTTCAATATGATGAAAGCCGGCTTGCTGTTTGCCGATGGCATCCACACCGTCAGCCCGACTTATGCGTACGAGATCGTCGAAGAACCTGCGTTTGGTCACGGCCTACAAGGGGTGTTGTGGTCGCGGCGTCATCAAGTGATGGGCATCCTCAACGGTATCGATGCCGAGGTGTGGGATCCCCAAAGCCAGCCCGCATTACCCGCCTTTTACAACAGCGAAGAACTCGAAGGAAAAACCGTCTGCCGGCGTGCCTTGCAAGAAGAATTGGGGTGGTCGATCGATGACAAACGCCCGATATTTGGGATGGTCACGCGCTTAACCGCACAAAAAGGTCTTGATCTGGTCGCGGCTTGCGTGCCGATGTTGGTTCAACAAGGTGCGCGGCTTGCGATCTTGGGAACGGGAGATCCCCGTCTAGAGGCTTCTTTGCGTGCTTTGATGGAACGTCACCCCGAACATCTCCAAGCCCGCTTCCTTTTTGATCAAGCCCTCGCCCACCGTATCCTCGCAGGTTCCGATCTGTGCTTGATGCCTTCTCTGTTTGAGCCGTGTGGTCTTGTGCAGATGTACGCCATGCGCTACGGCACTCCGCCGATCGTCCGACGTACGGGCGGTTTGGCCGATACGGTCGAGATGTTTGAACCCGAACACCTCACAGGAACAGGCTTTTTGTTCGATGAACCTGAATCCAATGCCCTTGCTTCCGCCATCCAAAAAGCTTTGCTGATCTGGAAAAAACCAAACCTTTGGAATGAGCTGGTCAAAAATGCGATGAAACGGGACTTTTCGTGGGATCATATCGCTCACGATTATATCAAGTGGTATCACGAGCTTTTGACGGTCGTTCGTCCTTAAATCGCCTTTTGACGGTGCTTTTCATACAGCAGCGAAATGATACCGTCCACCAATCCGATCTGCGGCACAAACATCTCTTGTGTGCCTGCGGCGATCATCGCGGTGCGGTAGATCTCGGTGGCATGGACGATCACATCGGCCCGATCTGGACGCAATCCCAACACTTCGACCCGCTCGTCTACGCTGTAGGTGCGCAACATCCCAAGCATCTCGTCGATCTTGTCGATCGTTAGGGGCTTGCTGCTTTTCATCCCCGTGAGTTTGTGCAACGTGTTGATGTTTCCGCCTGTTCCGATCGCACTTAGCGGCTGGTAGGGTAGGGCGTACGTTTGCAACCATTGGCGAAAGCGCTCCGCTTCGCCCGTGATGGCTTGCCCATGCAAGGCCCGCAACGTTCCAATCAAAAAAGAATTCGCGTTGACTCGTTTTTGTTGGCGCATCAGCGTCACTTCTGTGCTGCCACCGCCAACGTCGATGTACAGGTAAGAACGCGCTGGATCGAGCTTTTCTTCGAGTGGGCTTGTGCAGATGATCTCGGCTTCGCGTTTTCCGTCGATAATCTCCACCTGAAGCCCCGCTTGCTGCGCGATCTGCTCGACCAACGCAGGGCCATTTTCTGCTCCACGCAAGGCAGCTGTCCCACAAGCCATCCAATCCAAGGGCTTTTGCACACGCAGCAGCGAACGAAAAGCCTTCATCGTTTCGATCAAGTCCTCCGCCTTTGTTTCGGTGATCCGACCCAAAGCGAACGCATCGTCCCCCAAACGCAACGGGACGCGCAACAAGGATTCTTTCTTGAAGGCCACTTTGCCTTTTGCCTCGATCACGTTGGAGATCAACAGCCGCGCTGCGTTAGAACCGATATCGATGGCCGCAAATTTCACGAAGCCTCCTGTGTTTTTTCTTCTAAGTAGTCGCGAAATGCCTCTTGGGCGTGGACCTTTTTGCGGCCCTTCTTTTTGTAAACATTGCGCTGTTGTTCATCCAAGATCCGCGCTTTGCAGTTGTCGCGCAGTTGGATATCAAAAAAGCTTCGGATCTCCTCTTGAATCGAGGCGTCATAGATCGGACAAGCCACTTCGATCCGATGATTGAGATTGCGGTTCATCCAATCCGCTGATGTCAAGTAATACAAGGGATCGCCTCCGTTGCAAAAGACCATCAATCGGGTGTGTTCGAGAAAGCGACCGACGATGCTGATCACTTCGATGTTTTCGCTGAGTTCGGGAACATTTGGAACCACCGAGCAATTCGATCGAACGATCGCATGGATCTTGACGCCCGCGCAACTTGCTAGATACAGCTTGTCGATCATCTCTTGATCCACCAAGCTATTGATCTTCAAATAGATATAGGCTTCCAGCCCTTGTTTGGCGTAGGATATCTCGTTGTCGATCAGGCGCAAAAATCGTTTGCGCATCTGAAACGGTGACACCACCAAGTGTTGATAGCGTCCCACTTTGATGTTGTCTTCAAAAAATTGAAAGATCTGACTGATTTCGTTGGTGATGCGTGGATCGGCAGTAAACAGGCTGCAATCGCTGTAAAAGCGCGAAGTCACTTCGTTGTAGTTGCCCGTGCTCAGGTTGGCGTAATGCACGCGCTTGCCTTGTTCGACACGTCGGATCAAGCATAGTTTGGCGTGGACTTTATAGCCCGGCACGCCATACAGCACCTTGGCTCCTTCTTCTTCGAGTTTGTTGGCCCAGTAGATGTTGGCCTCTTCGTCGAATCGGGCCTGTAACTCCATCACGACGGTCACATCGGTTCCGTTTTTCACCGCGTTGATCAGCGCGTTGACGATGTTGGAGTTTTTTGCCACCCGATACAACGTCATCTTGATCGCCTCGACCTTCGGATCGATCGCGGCCTCACGTAAAAGATCGATCATCGAATCAAACGAATGATACGGATAGTGCAGCATGATATCGCGCTGCTTGATCGCGTTCAATAGGCTTTTTTGATCCTGAAACCCTTGATGCGCAACGGTCTGAAAAGGCGGGTAGCGCAGGCTTTCTGAGCCGATCGTTGGAAAGTCGATAAAGTCTTTGAAGTTGTGATAGCGTCCCCCCGGGATCCAGTTGTCTCGTTGCGTGAGTCCGAGTTTTTTTCCGAAAAATTGGAGCAGATCGGTGGGCATGGTCTCATCGTACACAAAGCGCACAGGACGCCCTCTTTTCCGCTGCTTGAGGCTTTTCGAGATCTTGTCGATGTAGCTTTCAAAGGCGTCATTGTGGATATCAAGCTCTGCGTCGCGTGTCAGCTTGATCGTGTAGGCTTCGATGGTTTCAAAGTCGAATACCGCAAAGATCTGATCGAGATTGAGGCGGATCACATCATCAAGCAGGATGATCTGGTGCGTCCCTTCAGGGCTTGGAAGCACCACAAAACGCGACAAGTCTCCCGATGGGATCTCGATCAATGCGTACTTTTTTCGATCTTCTTGCGCAAGATAGATCGCGAAGTAAATACTTTTGTCTTTGAGGTAAGGAAATTTCTTGATATGCGCGCCCATGATGATCGGAACGAGACTGGGCTGCACACGCGATCGAAAGTACTCGCGCACAAAGGCTTCTTGCTCTTTGGACAGTTGCTTCTCGTTTAAAATCCAGATATGGTGCGCCGCAAGATCCGCAAGAATCTTTTGGTAGGTTTGCTCAAAAAGCTCCTGTAGCTGCACCACCCGCTCATGGATCTCATCCAATATTTCTTGTGGATCTGTTTTTAAGACTTTTTCTGCTTGCTTGCGGCTCTGTAATGCGCGTTTGAGAGTGGCGACACGCACACGAAAAAATTCATCCAAGTTCGATGAAAAGATCCCCAAAAACTTGACTTTTTCTAGCAGCGGAACATGCCGATCATTGGCTTCTTGAAGAACACGCGCATTGAATGAAAGCCAACTGATATCACGATTTGTATAAGATACCTTCTTTTTTGGCATGAGAGAACATCCTTGATGTTATTCAGAAGAGGGTAACTTGGATTTGGATGGGCGTTCAGGTTTGGGCGCTTGGCTTGCTTTGCTGGAGTTGGTTTTGGGAGTCGAAGTGGTTTTGGGAGCCGAAGTGGTTTTGGGAGCCGAAGTGGTTTTGGGAGCCGAAGTGGTTTTGAGGGGACGCTGGCGGCGAGGGGAGGCTGT
>CAUJFU010000428.1 GCA_963169055.1 Myxococcota bacterium | reverse complement strand
TGCGCTGCGGCAACTGAGCGAAGAAAAGCCTGTGGTGGCTTTTCTCGAAAGCTACGCGGCTTCGGGCGGGTATTATGTGGCGTGTGGGACGGAGCGGATCATCAGCAGCCCGTGGTGTTTGACGGGTTCGATCGGTGTGTTTGGTGGGAAGTTTATTGCGCGAGATCTGTTTCAGCGGTTGCGTATCCATCAGACAGAGATCGGCGGGACGGAGGGGAGTCGGCTATTTTCTGTGACGCACGATCCAACCGAAGCGGACATCGCCCGTCGCCGCGTGCAGATGGAAGAAGCTTACGAACAATTCCTTGGGCGAGTTGCGGTACAGCGCCACCGTTCGCGTGACGAGATCCACGCGCTTGCACAAGGGAAGGTGTACTTTGGTTTTCGTGCGCTAGAGCACAAGCTGGTCGATGCGTGCGGCGGTTTGGACGATGCTGTGGCGTGGGCGCAGAAAAGAAGCAAGTCCTCAGATGCCGAGCCGATGTATGTCCATAGCGGACCTGCGTTTTCGTTGCGCGAGCTGATGTCTGCGCGTGCGAGTCTCCAGCAGCCATCTGTGTTGCCTGCGGCGCTTGCATCGTTGCAACAGATGTTTCCACAGCAGTTTCCGCGACATGCGCTTGCGGAAGTCCAGCAGATCATTCGGCTGAGCCAACAACACGCGGTGTTGCTGTGGTCGCCCCTACCTTGGCATCCAACCCGCCGTTAGAGACCTCGGCTTTCTTCTCCGACGAGCACGTAGTGATCCGTCATGGATTCGAAGGTGTCGTCGTGGCTGATCACAAAGAGTTGATCGAAGTCCGAGACGCTACGGATCATCTGCGCGAGTCCACGGCGTCGTTCTTGATCCATGTGGGCGGTGGGTTCATCGAAAAAGGCGAGACGGATATCGGAGAGTTCGCGGATCAAAGCGAGGCGGATAGCCAAAGCGACGGCCATCTGTTCGCCGCCCGAGAGGTTGGCAAAACTGCGGCTGTGTTCGCCTTCTTTGAGTTCGGCGAGAAAATCTTCATTCCATTGGATATCCCAATCGTGGCGTTGTGTGATCTCGCGGAAGATGCGGTTGGCTTGTCCGCTGATCGATTGGATCAGCGCGCTTGTCATCTTGGGTCCGGCTTCGCGGATGGTTTTTCGTAGGACGTGGAAACACTCTAAAGCCTCGATCAGTCGGGTGTATTCGTTCTGTATCTCCTGTTGTCTGGCTTCGAGTTCCACCAGTTCGGCCACGAGTCGCTGGCTGGTTTCAAGGAGTTTGCGTGCGGGTCCAAGGGCTCCGCGTGCGTGTTGAAAGAGTCCGTTGCAGTCGCCGTGTGCTTTGCGTTGTGCTTGTAATTGCTCAGGGTCAAGGTCTTTTCTGGCTTCGCAAAGATCGGCGTCTAGCTTGGCGAGGTGTTGGCTGGCTTGTTGCCAATCGAGTCTCTTTTTTTCAAAAAGGGCTTCGTACTTCTCGACACTTTCGGCATTTGCTTTGTGTTGAAGCAGTATTTCGTAGCTGTTTTGGGTCTCGCGTAATTCTTTGCGCAGATGTTCGAGCGTGGTTTCGGGGTCGCCGAGTTGGGTCATCTCTTCGTCCAAAGAAGCGCATTCACCGCGTAGTTGGGTGGCTTTGGCTTCCCAAGATTGCAATTCTTTTTCTGTTTTCGTGCGTTCTTGGGCGATGTGTTGCCATCTGCGGGCTTCGGCTTCGGGATCGCCCATGGCTTCGATGCGTTGTTGGATCTCGTGCAGCAAGGAGTCGACGCCTGCTTTTTCGATGGATTCGGTGTGTTTGGTGTCGAGGTAGTATCGCTTGAGGTTTAAGTTCGATTCGTTGGAGCTGAGCTGGGCGTGTATTCCTTGGAGTTGTTTGTGGGTGGCTTCGATGCCTTCAAGCGACGATAGTTCGGTTTGGATACGCAGAACCTCTGCTTCGGCTTCGCTCAATTCACCCGTCACGTCGGGGTGATCAAGCATCTCTTTTTCGCAGGCGCTGCTTTTATTTCTGCGCTCGCGGTACTGCTGTTCGAGATCTTTTTTTCGTTGTGAGAGGGCAGTGCATCGGGCGATTTGGTCGTTATGGGCTTGTTGCGCGGCTTTTTCTTCTTGTTGTGCTTTTGCGTATTGGCTTTGGCGATCTGCGAGTTCTTGTCTGTATCGCTCAAGGTTTTTTGTTAAAAAGTCCCGTAGATCTTGGCCTTCTGGAAGGTTTTTGCATCGTTTAGAAAAGAAGGGGCAGATCCCCCCCGACACATCGGCTCGAAAATCGGTCTCGTCTTCGATGCGTACCTCAAGCTGTGTGATCTCGGCCATCAGTCGGCTTGTTTCGCGTTGCCAATGTTCAAGGCGTTCTGCGCAAGGTTCCCGCTCTTCTTCTGCTTGCTTGAGTTGCGAAGCGGCGGATTGACCTTCTTGGACGATCTTGGTCGTCTCGATGCGGATCTGTTCGATCTCGTTTTTTCGCCGCAAGTGTTCTTGTTGTTCGAGCTTTTTTTGAGCGACAAGGTGGAGCGCGGAGGGTTCTTGTTTGCGAAGGCTGTGTAGTTGTTCGATCTGCTGCTCGACGAACGGCCAGTGTTGCAAGGATGTTCGGCACGCCTCGATATTCGCGAGGCATTGTGCGATCTCTTGATCGAGTTCTTTGATCTGTTTGTTCAACGCCTTGAGGGCGGTCACTTCTTGTTCGAGACGCTTTTGCTCGCTGCGTGCGGTCTGGTAATCCGCAAGCAGCGGTTCTAGCTCGATCAAGCGCTGTTGGGCGTCGATCTGTTCGAGGCGTTTTTCTTGGAGACGCTTTTCTTCGCGCTCTGCGCTATCGAGTCTGTGACGTTTGTCTTGTCGGATCTCTCGCGTTTTTTGGTAAAGCTTTGCTTGTTCAACAAGTCTTGCTTCTTCTTTTTTGGCTTCTGCGTGGCGTGTGGCGGGTTGGAGGTGGGGTTGGATGATCTCGCGTGCTTCCCGCGCTTCGTTGGCGTTCTTCTGGGCTTGCTCTTGTTCGGCTTCGCAGCGAATCCAGCGGTTGTGGGCGGACTGTCGCCCTACTTCAAGAGCAGCGATGACTTTTTCTTTGGCTTCGAGGGTTTGTAATCCTTGTTGAAGGTGCGAAAGTTCTTGTTCGAGTTCCGCACAGGCTTTTTCGTTTGTGGCCACAAGGCTCTGGCGTTCGTGCAGTTCTTGTGTTGCTGCGGGGAGTTGCAACAAGCGCTTCGCGTTGGATTCGATCTGGGCCTCCAATCGGGACTTTTGGTGCTCCATCTCGCGCAACAACCTCGGTTGCATCTCTTTGTAGGCTGTATCGTACTCATCGACCCGCAACAGCGGACCAAAGATATCGCGGCGTTCTTTGTCGCCCGCCAAAAAAGCGCTGGTCATGGTGCCTTGGGGGACTCCCAAGATCTCGGTGTACAGTTTTCGGAGGTCGGTATTGGGGTGGAGATCCATCAAGTTGCTGAGTTTTTTGAGGCATTCTTTTTGGTCCGCAGCGACAGCCTCGTTGAGTTCGAGATCGATCACGCGATAAACGCTGGCGCTGCTCGGTGTGAGTGTGCGTACAGCCCGATAAAGGCGCTCGTCTGCGCTGGCTTGAAAGTCCACATAGATCTCGAGTTTGCGTCCGCCTCGGCGGATCATCTCGATCATCTTTTTGCTTGGCGAGGCATTGAACAAAGCAAAGCCGATCGCTTCGATCAGCGAGGTTTTTCCGGCTCCGTTGGGACCACAGATCGCGTTGGTTCCACGTTTGAATTCGCAGACAAAGTGTTTGTGGCTTTTGAAATCTTTGACTTCGACCCGTCGGATTTGCATCGGATGGTTTGGCTCCTCTTGGATGACGTGCGGCGTTTGGGCCGAGCAGGGGGGACGATACCCGGTGCGCGAACGGCGCGATCTTCGGGCAGATAGAAGCAAAAAGAACTTGCGAAAAAAAAGTTCATCGCCAAGAATAAAGGCCGCTCTGCATTGACGCAAGAGCAAATACTCTTGGATAGAAGAGACCGAAGCATCCCAAGCGGGGTTGAATTGGATCGGTCTTTCGCTCCAAACCGACGCACCGATACCCGCTGTGCGGGTTAGTATCGCAACCACGAGGACATCCATGCGCGTACAAGCGAGCCAAATCCCCGATATCCTAAGAAGAGCGGGCATCCTGTCTTCTGCGGATCTCAATCGCGTTTTCCAAGAGCAGCAACAGTGGGGAGGGCGTCTTGCGCCTCTGCTTGTGGAGATGGGTCTCGTTCGTGAAGACTTCCTTGTCAAGACCCTCAGCCGCGAACTACGCCTTCCGATCGCAACGCTCGATGGGATGAGGCAGATCGACCCTGACGCCTTGCGTCGCGTTCCTGTGGCTCTTTGTGAGCGCTACGATCTGCTGCCTGTTGGGATGGAGCGCGCTCGTGGTCTCTTGCAAGTCGCGATGAGCGATCCCACCGAACAACACGTGTTAAAAGAAGTCCACCAAGCCGCAGGAATGGACCTTCAATTGTTTGTAGGGGGAGTGACGGCGATCCGACGGGCGGTGCGTATCTATTTCTATGGCGAAAGCACCGCAGAAGTCTTGCGCGTCGTTCCCGATGCTTTTCCCGATCCGAGCCAAGCCAGTGCGTATGCTTCAGGCCGCGCACCTTCGGGGGTTTCGTTCCATGAGATCCCACACACCAACGCGCCACGCCATCCCGCCTCGTACCATTCGGTTCCTTCTTTGGGGGCCGCACCAGCAGCGGTGGGGGCGGCTGCTGCGCATCTTTCTCCTCGCAGCCCTGTTCCGCCTCCCCATTACACACAACAGCCTCCCTCGCACAATCCTCCGATCCACACGCACGAGGACGACTGGATCTCGGGTTCTTCTTTTCTCGAAGAAGAAGTCAGCGGCGTTCCAAACGCTTCTCAACGCGTCGATCACGATCCGCATTCTTATTCTGGGCTTCCTGCGACCTTTGGGCCATCCCGCCCCCTCTCGACGCCCGCCCCCCACCCACACGACGCCCAGTGGGCGGCCCTCCAAGAACAGATCCACCAACTCAGCGAACAGCACAAAAAAGAGATCCACGAACTTCAACAGGCCGTCCGATCGCGCCTCCAAGAGCAACGTACCCTCATCCGTGGGTTGCTCGATCTGATGGTCGCACGCGGACAACTTCGCCGCGAAGACTTGGTGCAGCTTTTGGAAGAAGTCAGCCGCGCACAACAACAAGGCCCTCGTTAGAAAACCTTTGCTCGTTTTCTTCTCGCAAAACCTAGTTTTTCTTTTGGTCTTCTTGAAGTGTTTCGCGTGAGGTCTCCAAAAAGGTTCGATCGAACAGGTGTCCCATTCGTGCTGTTTTGGACTCGAAGTAATGGAGGCTGTGAGAATTCGGCAAGCAATAGATCGGAACGCGTGTACTCACGGGGATGCCGAAACGTTGGAGAGATTGCATCTTGAGGGGGTTGTTGGTGACGAGTCGTACGGATTCGACTTCAAAGTGCCGCAAAATCGCTGCCGCGACATCGTAAGTGCGCAGATCATCCCCAAAACCCAAAGCGCGGTTGGCATCTACGGTATCGAATCCTTGTTCTTGGAGAGCATAGGCGCGGATCTTGTTTCCTAAGCCGATGCCACGGCCTTCTTGGCGCAGATAGATCACCATCCCTTGTTCTTCTTGATTGAGCAGCGAAAGAGCGGCATGAAGTTGATCTTTGCAATCGCATTTTAGTGAGTGGAGCACTTCGCCCGTCAAGCATTCGGAGTGCATACGAACGAGCAAGTCGCGTGAGCCTTGAATCTCGCCTTTGATGATCGCGAGGTGTTCTTTGCTTGTTTTTCGCTCACGAAATACTGCGACGCGAAACAGTCCGAACTCGGTGGGGAGGGTCGTTTCTGCGTAGTATTCGACGAGGTGAAGGATGGCGTCTTTTTGGGCCGATTCAACAAGGGATAGGTTGGTTTTGAGCTGGTTCACCATAGTAGATCCTTTTGGGGCGCATCCATCGGTCCCTGCGAAAGAACCTGCGCTCTCTTGTGGGGAAACAGGGAGCTGTTCGTTCTTTTTGCCACTGCGTGCGGTGGGGTCGTTTTCTTTCCGAGCATCCGTCTTGTGGTGCATACGTTCGACCTTTTCCATAGATGCAAGGCCCAAACCAAACGATTCGAGGGCTTGTGTTTTTTGTCCCAACCTTCGCACGTTGACCTTGACGTCCCAAAAGGTGGCGATGCTACGGCAAACACGCAAGAAAATGTACTGCTCTTAAAAGCCTCCACTCTAATGTCTCGTAACGCCCGTGCGTTCGGCGGTTGGGTGCATGTGAACTAGCGGGGGCGGGGAGGCTTTTGGGTTTTGGGGAAGGTAAAGTGCGTTTGCATCCTTCGTTGTAGGGCTTTGGGGTCTAGCCACGTACCCTCAAAGCTATCGAGCGTCAACAGGTGCTGTGTATCCGAAAAAAAGAAGTAGCCGATGCCTCCCCTTGAAGCCGCGATCTCGCCTTCTGCGCTGATAGACAACCAGTCTTTGTCGGGCAAGGGCCAACCCGTCCAGACGACGGATGCTTTGGCCAGAGACCACAATCGTACAGCACCCTCCGAACAAGCGATCGCAAGATACGGATGTTTGGGGGCGTGGGCGATATCTTGGAGTGCGCCTTCGCAGACGGTCCAAGCGGTGTGTTTGTTTTGCGCGGGACGCCAGATCACCAATCGTGCATCGTCTCGACCCAACGCGATGCGATCAGCTTTGGGAAAGAAGGCGGCTGTACGCAAAGGACTCGAAAATGACCGATAATACAGTCGTTGAAGTGCGGGGACGCTGTAGATTGCGGCAGTTCGGCCTGCTAAGACCAACAGCGTCTTTGCGTCGGGCGAAAAGCGCAGTGCGGCGATCGGGCCTTTCGGGAGGGCGAGTGTTTTGGTGACTTGGTATTGCCCAAGGTTGTAAAGGTAGAGCATCCCTTCGGCTGTTCCGGCGGCTGCGATGCGCGTGTCCATATGCAGATCGACTGCAGATACGCGCTGTGGCGCGGGGTGTCGGTACAACAAGCGTTGTCCTGCGATGGTCCACAGATACACGCCGCTGTGCGTGGTTCCGTAGAAGGCTTGTGCCCAATCATAGCCGCGTGCGACGGCTACGATCTGATCGTCTTTTGGAGCGCGGAGCACGTCGATCTGTCGGCGAGCGCGGATATCCCAAAACAGCAGGTTGTATGGATCGCTGGTGATCAGGTGGTTTCCGTCTTGCGCGTAAAGGGCTTGCGTGACGTGCAAGGGCAGTCCTGTGAGCGCCAACAAACGTTGTCCGTCCTTCATACCCCACAAGGCGGCGGTGCCTTTTTCGCCATCACTCAACAGAAAGCGACCGTCGGGCGAAAAGGCGAGGCTGCGACCTCCTGCCAACGGTCTTTTTGAGGCAAATAATTGTTTTCCTTGCAAAGACCATGTGCGCAAAGTACCCGTAGCATCGAGGCTAACGATCTCTTTTCGGATGGGATGATATACAGCCCCTTGGATCTCGCCTGTGTGTTGGAGAAAGGGTTCAAGGTGCAACCCTTGGTTTGTGATCTTCCAGATCCCGAGGATGCTGTCTTTTCCGCCGCTGAGAAGGCGTTGGCCGTCGGCGAACCATTGAAGTCGAGTGATCTTCCGAACATGCCCATAGCTCGAACCCAACGGACGCAAGGCACCTTTGTTGTCGACGTCCCACGTGTGGATCTGGGTGTCCTCGGTTGCTGCGGCCAAACGCCCGCCGTCTTCGCTGATCGCTAAAGCTGTGATTGCAGTTGAAAACCGCGTTGTGACGGGCGTTCCCGCTTCCCAAGATCGAAGCCAAAGCAGGCCATCGCTGCAACCCACCGCAAACCATCGCTGCATGGATTGAACGGCCCAACCGAGCGGGCGGCTTCCTTTGGCGCAAGGCGAGAGCGTCCAAACCCGTTGGCCATCGGTTCGCCACAACGATAATGCCCCATCTTCCGAGAGAATGAGCAATCGATCCTCGATCGGGACAAAGCGCAGATCAAGAGCCTTGGTGTTTCCATGCCGCCATCGTTGCAACATCTCTCCTGCTTGTGACCAGATCGAGATGGTGTGTGTTCCCTCAAGCACCGCAAAACGCCGTCCATCGGGGGCGTAGCTGATCGCACGGATCGAATCGGAAAACCCGCGCAAGGTTTGAGTGCGTTGTTTGGAGCGCAGAGACCAACGCAACAGGACGCGTCCAGTGCCGCCTGTTAGGGCTTCTTCGCCTGTTGGGGAGACTGCCATCGTAGAGGCGCGATCTCCGTGTCCCCACGTCGGTTCGAGTCGGAAGTTTCGGCGCGGGTAGCGTGCGAGATCTTTGAGCGCGGCGTGGCGAGGGAAGCCGGCAAAAGAGAGACGAACAGGCGCAGGAAAAAGTGGGACAGGGCGGGTGCTTGGTTGTGTAGAGGGCATCGGTTGGGTGGTGCTGTGGCGCGAGGTGGGTTGGGAGGTCGGAGGTGTGGGAACTTTTGGATGGGAAGGGGGTTGTGGGCGTGACGTCGGCTTCCACAAACCTTCGGCGCGGAAACGAGTGGCGACATCTTTGGGCAATTCTTGCGCATCGACCGGGACTTTAAAGCGCTCCTCTTCACAAGCCCACAAACTACACACCCAACCAAAGACATACAACCAAACTATCGGTCGCTTTTTCCCTCTGCGCATCGTTTCTCCTCGCCTACTGTCGCCCAAGACATGATCGTCGTCGCTGACAAAAAGCACAAAGAGGCCGCTGCGTCTAGTCCCCAACGAGCAGACGGGCTTCTAAAGGGGCCGAAGCAGAGGGAGTTCAAAGAGGCCGAAGCGGAGGGGGTTCAAAGAGGCCGAAGCGGAGGGGGTTCAAAGAGGCCGAAGCGGAGGGGGTTCAAAG
>CAUJFU010000427.1 GCA_963169055.1 Myxococcota bacterium | reverse complement strand
ACCCCGCAAGGGACTGTCGCCCCTTGACCCCGTGTTGGCGGGGCGAGTGTTTGTGTTTCAAACCAACCACTGCGCCGCTTGGGGTGGCGCGAACACGGCTTTGTTTGGCCGAGTGCCAGTTCGATGAGTGTTTCGGGGGCGGTTCGATGGCTTCAAAAAGCCCGTGGTGGTGGGTGTATTGGCTTAGTGTTTGGGTGGTAGGGGTTCGATGGGGTATTGTTCTTTCCAAGTGTGGCGGCAGAGGGGGCATTGAACAAGGCCGGTGGGTCGGCTCCAAAAGAGGACGCGGCGTTGTTCGGGGACAGGGCGAACCCATACGCGGCATTGAGGGCATTGGCGGCGAGAGCGGAGTTCGCGCACGACCCACCAGAGGCCCAAAAACAACAAAGCGAAGGGAAGAAGTTTGAACATGGGAGCCTCGTTGTGGGGTGAAGAGGCGCGGGAGCGGGGGTTATCCGCGAGTGGCTTGGCGGATGACTTCGATCAGGATGGGTTTGCTGCCCGCGATGATGAACTCGACGGCGATGACCATGACGATGAGACCCATGATGCGTTTTGCGACTTTGAGTCCCGTTTCGCCAAAGAAGGCGATCAATCGGTCGCCTGCGAGCAGGATGATATAGGTCAGAAGCAAGATCAACAAGATTGTGGCGATCAAGATGACGAGCTGGACGTTGCTGTGGGCGTCACGGGTCATAATGATGGCGTTGGAGATCGAGCCGGGGCCGCAGATCATCGGGATCCCAAGCGGAGTGATGCCGACGTCAGGGCCTTTTTGCATGGCGGCTTGTGTTTCGCTTGCGGTGCTTTTGAAGGCGGTGTCTTTGGCTTGGAGCATGTCGTAGCCCATGCCAAAGAACAAGATCCCCCCCGCGATACGAAAGCCGTGAATGCTCAACCCAAAGAACTTGAAGATCACTTCGCCCAAGACCACAAAGATCACCAACGTAATCGCCGCTGTCAGCGTCGCCTTGAACGCGATCTGCCGCTTCAGCGTTCGATCAAGGCCCTCCGTCAAGCCTACAAAAACGGGAGCCACCGCCAGCGGATTGATCAAGGAAAAAAAACTCGAAAAAGCCAAAAGAAAAAAACTCAAATACATCGTCATCGCAAACAACTCCTTCTGTTCGGCGTGCGAAATAGACCGATACATCGGTGCTTTTTGCACGCCTTGGCGCTTTCCTTGGCGCAGGGGGGATTCAGCGCGCAAAGCAATAATCACCGCTCGATCAAAAATCAAGCAGAACCCACAGACGACGATCAGAGGGAGTCTTGCGCTTTGTGAGACGCGGAAGGCACGGAAAAAGGGCAGGAAAGGAGCGGCAGGGAAAGAAGGCGGGTGAGGTCAAGGAGGAGTTGTCTTGTTGGGGGGGTTGGTTTTTTTGGTGTGTTTGTTTTCATCGAAGAGGATGCGCATGGCGGGAGTATCGAGGTCATCGAACTGGCCGTTTTTGGCGGCCCAAACGAAGAAGCCGACAGCAGAGGCAGAGAAAAGCAAGGCAAGGGGGAGGACAAGGTAAAGTGCTTCCATGAAGCAGGTTCCTTTCGATGGGTTGGTGCGCATCAAACAGTCACGCCGAGAGAGCGGAGTGTGGGGGAGTTACAGGGCAAGCCGCGTTGGGATCGGCGGCAGCGGTTGTGGGGAAAGTATAGGCGCGAAAGGAAAGAGTGACAACGGTAAGAGAAGAAAGGGGCATGAGGATGGCGGCGGCCAAAGGGCCGATCATTCCGGCGACAGCGAGAGTAGCGCCAAGGATGTTGTAAGAGAGGGAGAAGCGGAGATTGCGTCGGATGGCGTGGAGGGTGTGTTGTGCGCCATCGAGAAGCTCGTGAAGAGGCGTCATGCCGGGGCGAGAGAGGAAGATATCTGCGATGGCAAGGCAGGCTTCTGCGCCTCCGTGAACGCCGATACCGACGGTTGCAGCGGAGAGTGCGGCGGCATCGTTGACGCCATCGCCGACCATGACGACAGGAGCGGGAGTTTGGTTGACGATACGCAGTTTGTCTTCGGGAGACAAACCGCCGTGGCAGCGTTGCAAGTCGAGTTGAAGGCGTTTGGCGACGGCATGGACGACGTGCGGATGATCGCCTGAGAGGATACCGATACGCCAGCCTTTGCGTTGAAGGGCTTGGAGGGTGGAGGCGGCGTCTTGGCGGATCGGATCGCCAAGCGCAACGATGGCAGCGAGCTGTTGGTTGACGGCGATCAAGGCGGGTGTAAGGGCATCTAGAGTGATGGTCTCAAGGGTGGCTTCGGCCTGTGAGGGGAGAGGCCCAAAGCGGCGAACAAAAGCCGAAGGAGAAAGGATCGCAAGAGTATCGTTGGCGAAACGTGCGGTGATACCTTCGCCGACGGTGTGTTGAACATCGAAAAGGTCGGATGCTCTAGATTGAGGGAGGGCTTGAGCAAGGGCGCGAGCGATGGGGTGGGCGATCTGGGCTTCGAGGGCTTGGATGAGTGCGGGCAAAGAAGGCTGCCCTGCGTGTTCGGTCGGAAGTTCGTCGATCGGGTGGGAAATGGGAGAAAAAAGCGCGGTAGATACAGGGGAATCGGAGAGCGGAGCGTTGGGCTGTGGGTGGTGTGATAAGGGGTTGGAGAGTGGAGTGTTGGGATGCGGGTGGTGTGATGAGGGGTCGGAGAGCCGAGTCGTGCCAAGCCATTGAATGAGGCGGAAGTTGCCTTCGGTGAGCGTGCCGGTTTTGTCGAGCCAGAGCGTGCCGGGAGTGGCGAGGGATTCGAGGAGCGCGCCGCCTTTGATCAGGATGCCACGTCGTGCAGCACGCCCGATGCTAACGCCGATGGCAAGGGGCGTTGCGAGAGCCAAAGCGCAAGGGCAACAGATGACCAAGAGGGCGACGGCGTGTTCGAGAGCAAGGGAAGGATCGAGGTGCGACCACAAGATCGCCGTAATGATCGCAAGGATCACAACCACCACAACAAAGCGACCCGCGAGGCGATCGGCAAGTTGGACGATGGGAGCGCGTTTTTGACTGGTTTCTTCGACTTCGCGCAAAAGCTGTCCGAGGCGAGTTTCGCTGCCAGCGCGTTGGATCGTCACACGAACAACGGCGCTCAAGTTGAGCGTACCCGCGAAGATCGAGTCGCCTTCGTTGCGGTGTGTGGGGCGAGATTCACCCGTTAGGATCGCGCTATCGATCAGGGTGTGGCCTTGGCAGATCACACCGTCTGCGGGGAAGGTTTCACCTGCGAGGACTTCGACGATATCGCCCGATTGAAGGGCTTCGACAGAGACGGATTGTCGCTGTTCGCCGTTGATTCGAGTGGCACGCGATGGAGAAAGGCTGTAGAGCAACTCGGTGGCTTGTGCAGCCATCCGTTGCTGGCGGCGTTGCAACCACCGCCCGACAAGCAAGAGGAAGATCAGGGCTGTCACCGAATCGAAGTAGATCTCGCCGTGTCCGCGAAAAGTGTTGACGGCCCCTGAGAGAAAGCCGGCAGCCAAGCCCAACGCGATCGGTTGATCGATATGCAGGCTTTGCGCACGCAAGGCCCCGATCGCGCTGCGAAAGAACAACGAACCGCCCCAGATCATCGACGGGATGGTGAGCAAAAAGCTGATCCAGCGAAAGAGGTTGCGGTAAGCGGGTTCCATGCCGGAGAATATGCCGCTGTAGAGGGCAAAAGCCAACAGCATGACGTTTCCCGCCACAGCCCCCGTCAACGCGATGCGGATCAACATCTGCCGATCTTCTTTTTGTTGATGGGAGCCTTTGTAGAGATCGCGGTAGGGATGGGGCGGATAACCAAGGCGATCCAAGAAGAGCGCGATCTGTGAAAGGCGTTGGTGTTCGGGATTCCAGACCAAGCGCAAAGCAGAGCGGCGAAAGTCGATCCGCGCTTCGTGAACCCCTACAAGAAGAGAAGGCAGCTTTTCGAGAAGCCAGATACATGCGGCACAATGGACGCCTTCGAGATAGAGTTCGATCTCTTGGATCTGGCTGTTTTTGTAAGGCCGTGTGTAGAGCTTTTGAAAGACAGCATCGTCGAAATGAGCGTATGGTTCGGCCTCTTGTGTTGCTTGGGATCGTGTGGGCTTTCCTTGGAGCGTTTGGGCATAGAGAGCCTCAAGACCGTGTTCGTTGAGCAACAAAGCGGCCATCTCGCAGCCGTTGCAGCAGTATTGGGCTTTTCGGTCGGCACGCAACAAGCCCTTGGGGACGGGTAGGCCACAGTGATCGCAAGGGAGTTCGGCTTGTGAGGGCGTGGGTGGATCGGCGGTGGGTTCGGTGGGTGGGCTGTTGGGCTTCGTGGATGTCAACAAATCAATCCTTTTTCGGGTTGTGGGGTTTGAGCGGTCGAGAAGTTGGGCGCGGTGTTGAAGAGAGGCAAGGGGCGGGTGTTTCGGGTTTGCGGATGCGCGAATCGAGGCTTGGGTTGACGCCATAAGCGGGAGGAAGAAGAGGGGCGTGAGAGTGGTGATGGGAGCGGGGGTTGGGAAACAGAGCGGTTTTGGCGCGTTGGGAAAAGGCAAGCCCGCCGATGGCGATTAAAGCGATTGCACTCAGGCGCGGAACCCATGTGCCAAGGGCGAGGCTAAGGCGTCGGATGCCAAGGCCAAGCGCAAGCAAAGCAGGGACAGTACCCGCCCAAAAAGCGTACATGACCAACGCACCACGAACGGGATCGCCCGTGGATGCGGCGCTTACAACGAAGGCATACAACCAGCCGCATGGAAGGGCGGTTGTGAGCAAGCCCAACCACAAAGCACGTCGGTGGTTCGGCTGTTCGCGGAGCTTTTTGTAGGCGAGAAAGACGATGCGCTGAAAGCCCGCAGGGAGGCGTGTTTGGATCGAGAGGTAGCCGCTTTGTTGGGCAAGCATCCCAAGGCCCCAAAGGATCAGCAAGATCCCCGTGATGTAGAGTGCGGCGTGTTGGAACCCCACAAAAGCACCGAGGCGATCGAGGCCCGCTCCCACAAGGCCCGCCAGCGCCCCAAGAGCGGTGTACGTCAGCAGCCGCCCAAGATGATAAGCCGTATGTGCGCCGACACCGCCTTGCTTTCCATCGCCTTGGTCGCCCGCGTAAAAGGCCACAAATCCCCCGCACATTCCGACACAATGGAGGCTACCGATCAAGCTCGCAAGAAAGACACTGCCAAGAAGAGATCCCATCAAAAGCCATCCTTTCGGTGCATCAGCTTTTGGAGACGGGGAGTTTGAGCATCTTGCGAGACTGGGCCGCAAAGCGTTGGGGGCCGCGTTGTGCATGGAGGCGGAAGATCCAAAGTCCGGGCCGATGGGTCAACATCGGAGAAGTATAACGTCCTTTTCCAGCGGGTTTGAGTGTAAGGCGGAGGGGTTGGCTGGCTTGGGCGTTGTGAAAGGCGCGAACGGTGACGTCGGCATCTTGGAGCGGTGATCCATCTCGGGCTCGCAAAGCAACAGAGAGGATCTGAAGGGTTGGGCGCGTTGGATGGGGCTTGAGCGTTAGATCAAAACGCCATCCCAGTTGTTTGCTTTGATTGTTTTCATCGACTTGTTTGTCCCATTCGACGGCTTTTTTGTAATAGTTGTCTTCGACGGCGAACGAAGGATCGTTGACGGCGATCACGACCATCAAGAGGCTGCCGCCAGAACTGATCGCAAGAAGGCCGATCAGCAGCCAAGGCCAGAACCAGCCTTCGCTGCGTTGGGAAGAAGGAGAAGGTGTGGGGGTCATCAGAAGCTCCTTGGTTGTGGGGCTTAACGGTGTGTGCGCGTGGTCGGGATCGAGGCAGGCGGCGCGATCGGAAGAGTGGCTGCGGAGGGAAGGGAGGTTGGTGTGGAAGGCGCGGAAGCACGGGTTGTTGCGGGTGCGGTGTTTTGGTGGACGGAGAACGGCGCGGAAGGACGGTGTGCGGTGGGTACAATGGATGTGGAAGGCTCGGATGGACGGGTTGTTGCAGGTTTGTGTTGTCGAGGAGGCCCGATCAGCGGGAAGTTGCGTTCCCAAGAGAAGCCTTTGTTGTCGGAGACACGGATCTTGACGGTGTAGGGGCTTTGATCGTGGGAAGAGCGCGGGATCATGGTAAAGACGTTGGCTTTGTCGAGTCCGTAGGCGTCGATCTCGATGGGGTTGATGGGGATGATGGAACGCAAGGGGCGACCTTTGGGCCCGATAATCTCGATGCGATAGGATTGTTTGGAGGCGGTGCGGTTGGCGACGCGGATGTGGAGGTGGTTGCTGACGCTACCATCGCCGAGGAGCTGGTAGGGTTCGCTGCCAGCGCGCAAGATGGAGGCTTCAGCGCGGGTGCGGCTGGTGCGGGTCATGGCGAAAGCAAGGACCGAAAAGAGGAAAAGGATCAAAACGGAATAGACAAGAGTGCGCGGTCTTTTGAGGCGGAGGCGCGGCCCGCCTTCGATTTCGGCTTGCGAAGCATAACGGATCAGGCCCTTGGGTTTGTTGACCTTGGTCATGATGGCGTCGCAAGCGTCGATACATTGGGCGCAATTGATACATTCCATTTGTAGCCCGTCGCGGATATCGATCCCCATCGGGCAAGCCGTCACGCAAGCGCCACAGTCGATGCAGTCTCCCCAGACGTCGGCAGAAGGGGACGATGTGGCGGAGGATGCGGATGTTGCGAGAGAAGCGAACGAGACGACGGATGGCGTCGAAGAAGACGGTGGGATGGAAGGGATAGGCTGCGTCGAAGAAGACGGTGGGATGGAAGGGATAGGCTGCGTCGAAGGAGACGGTGGGATGGAAGGGATAGGCTGCGTCGAAGGAGACGGTGGGATGGAGGTTTTGCGCTGGGCGGCGCGTCCGCGAGGTTCGCCACGGTTGGGGTCGTAGCCGACGATCAGGGTGTTGCGGTCAAGGAGCGCGGACTGGATGCGTCCATAAGGGCAGGCGACAAGGCAAGTTTGTTCGCGGAAGTAGGCGAAGTCAAAAAAGATCAAGAGGGTGGTGATCAACATGACAAGGAAGGGAGCGGGATGTTTGAAAGGGGATTCACGGACCCAGATCCAGAGGACTTCGGGGCTGACGAAGTAGGCAAGAAAGCTGTTGGCGAGGATGGCAGCGATCAACAAAAAGATCGCGTATTTGAGCAAGCGGATGGGGGAGAAGAAGCTTTCTTTATCGCGTTTGAGGCGTTGTGCAGGAGGGCCTTCGAGCCAGTGTTCGATCGGTCGAAAGAGGAATTCCATGTAGACCGTTTGAGGGCAGGCCCATCCGCACCAAACGCGGCCAAATAGTGCTGTAAATAAAAAGATGGCGAGGCCGATGGCGAGCAAAGACAGCCAAAGGATCAAGGTATCGGTGGGGAAGAAGGTAAAGCCGAAGATCGTAAAACGCCGAGCGGTGAGATCGAGCAAGAACAAGTGTTTGCCGTTCCAGCGCAAGTAGGGCAAGACGACAAAGATCAGCATCAAGAAATAGGCAAGCCACTTTCGCTGTGTGTGGAGCTTGCCAGTGAAAAGTTTGGGGTGGATCCAACGGCGGGTGCCGTCTTTGTTCATTGTGGGCAGGACACGTTCGTTGGAAGTAGGGGTTGGGTTGTTCATCGCACACCTTTCGCCACCGTGGGGAGGTGGCTTGCCCATCCGTGGGCATGGGAAAGAGAAAGGGTGATCTTGTGGGGTACACCCTTTCTTGAGGGACTGTGATTAGGATCGTCGCAGTTTCCAAAAAAAGCCGTGTTCGCGCCAGATCAAGCGAGAGAGTTGTTGGTTTGAAAAGCGTGTGTTCGTCTCGCCGATATGGGGTCAAGGGGCGACAGTCCCTTGTGGGGAGTGGGGCAAAGCCCCACAAAACTTATTGGGCTGCGTGGCTCCGATGGGATCAGGGGAATGGGGTTTCGTCGGGTTCGGGTTTTTTGGGGTTGGGTGGGTTGGTGCCGCGCAAACTGATGATGTAGGCGACAAGGGCTTTGATATCGTCGGGTGCGATCTTTTTACCCCATGCTTCCATGCCTTTGTTGGGGCGGCCACCGTTGGCGATGGCTTTGTAGATCTGGACGGGTTGAGGCCCAAAGATCCAGAAGCGATCGGTCAGGTTGGGTCCGATGAGTCCGCCGCCGTCGGGGCGATGGCAGGCAAGGCAACCGTTTTTGGTATAAGCCTCTTTGCCTTTGGCGATGAATTGGGGGTTTCCGACGATCTTTTGGAAATCGTTTTCCAGGTTTTTTTCAAAGTCTTTGCCGCGTCGTTGTTTCATTTCAGCGTTGGCTTGGGCGACTTCGATGGCGTGGATCTGTTGGACGGAGAGCGCGGAGCCACTGAAGTGGTAGTACCCCCAGTAGCCGAAAGCGAAGAGGATGGAGAGGTAGAAGAGATTCTTCCACCATTCGGGCAGGGGGTTGTCGTATTCGCGGATGCCGTCGTATTCGTGATCAAGGAGTTTGTCGTAAGAAGGCTCGGTGAATTCTTCGACGATCTCCGTGGTGGAGTGGTGGTGCATTAAGGTTCTCCTTTGTGTGCGTGGTCGGCGTGTGGGTCATTTGGAAGGGAGATCGGTTCTTGGGGGTTGAGGTCGTCAAGGGGCATCCGTGCGGCGCGTTCGAGCGCTTCGGGCTTGATCAAGAACCAAAGGTAGAGGATGACGCCGACAAAAACTGTAAAAAACAGGACGAGTGCCATCTCGACCCACAAGGTGCTGCGGCTGGCGTTGGAGACGATCTCGCTGATTCGCATTGAGAAAACTCACCTTCTGTTGTTTTGATATTCTTTGAGGATATCGGTTCCGAGGCGTTGGAGATAAGCGATGAGGGCGATGATCTGTTTGTCTTCGTGTTTGCCGGGGATGCCCTTCATGCGGATGCGATCGGCGATTTCTTTGGCTTGGGCTTGGGCGTGTTGGATGGCGGTTTTTTCTTGTTCGAGAGTGTAGGGAACCCCAAGCAAGCGCATGGCCCAGATCTTTTTGGGGAGGATCGCGAAGTCGGTGGGTTTGTGCGCAAGCCACGGATAGGGGGGCATGATGGAGTTTTCGACAAGGACTTCGCCTTGGGTTCCGCGAGGGTTCATCATGTGTTTGTAGTGCCAATCGTCGGTACGTCGGCCTCCTTCGCGGTGGAGGTCAGGTCCGATGCGTCGAGAACCCCATTGAAAGGGGTGATCGTAGATGAACTCCCCGGGTTTGCTGTAGCTTTGGCTTGCGAAAGAGGCGTTGGGATCGACGGTAGGGAAGTTATAGCGTTCGGTTTCAGCGCGCATGGGGCGGACCATTTGGGAGTGGCAGTTGTAGCAACCTTCGCTGATGTAGATATCGCGGCCAGCCAATTCGAGCGGAGTATAGGGCTTGACGGAGGCGATCTTGGGGACGTTGGACTTGATGGCAAAGGTGGGGATGATCTCGAAGAGGGAGGCGGAACCTACAGCGACCACGACCAAGACGGTCAAGGTGAGGGGCAAGCGCTCCCATTAGCGGTGCCAGTAAAGAAGAATGAGGGCTACGATCTTGTA
>CAUJFU010000426.1 GCA_963169055.1 Myxococcota bacterium | reverse complement strand
TGTACGGCGGCGTGCCTTCTTACGGTGAAAGCGGTGGTGGCGGTGGCTCGGAATACTCTCCCCCGTCATGGCCTGACATCGAGGCCGATGAGGAGTTCCGCGCCAAGCTCGAAACCGCCGACGCAAACGCTTTCCAGGATGTGTCAGGGAAGGGAAACCACGGGCTGATCTCAGGTCAACGCCCAGCGTTCTCTGCGTTCCTCGGAAAAGCAGCGATAGCAACAACAGGCGGAAGCTGCCGCGTGATCGGGGTTCCGTCCATCCGCAGAAATCGCGAATGGACGGTGGACATGGTAATCCAAAAGCCCACCAACGCGACGGGAACGCAGGTAATTTTTCACCTATCGAACATTTCGAGCGGAAACCTCAAAGGAGGTTTGCAAACATCGTCAAGCCAGTGGCAGATATGGTCTCCTACGGGTTGGGTCAACATTGGAATCTTGCCGATCTTCTATAGCCAAGGAATCCAAAATACCGAACGCATCGCCATTACGATGCAGTGGGACTCGTCGGATATCCTTCATTTGTGGGCAAACGATTGGAAGGCATACACCAGCACCTCACCGCTCACTCCTCCCGCAGTTGTTGGGGACGAAGGAATTTATATCCCAAACGGCCCTGCTATCGAGTTTTTTCGATACAGAGCAGCGTCCCCTGCAAACCCAAACAATTGGCAGAGCAAGGCGTTGTACGGAGGCTGAGATGTTCAATCTTTGGGAAGCATGGCTCGAAGTCTTCAAAAAAGCCCAGCCGTGCGTGTACGACCTCACAGACGGCCAAGGGATACCCGCTCCCGCGATTTGGCACAACAAAGTAATACGCTCTTTCGATGGGCGGGCGCATTGCTCTGGTGCCGTGTGGTGGGCCGTGCTGGAGCTATTGCGCGAACAAACCGACCTCGAAGTCGAACTCAGCCTCGCGCACATCGAGGGGCTGCGCAAAGCTGCGTGGGTGTGGAATGGATATCCAAAGGCAGGTTTGCCTCTGGCGCTCGCAAACGCGGGATTGGGAACTTATGCACCAACCGCCCCACAGCAAGGCGATATCTGCCAGCTTTGGCGACGTAGATACACAAACGGCCACCTCATCGTTTGCGCTGGATACGATCAACACGGTCGAATTCTCGAATGGAGCGCGAGCGAAAGTCACCCCCAAGGGACGGGCATCAAGCTGTTTGAGGGAGCCATCGAAGAGATCCACACCTTCCGATTTGATGGGAGTTTTTTCCGATGAAAGCAGCTCTCGATTTTTGGGTGCGCGCTCACCAAGACGAGCGCAACGAGCCAAGCGGCCCGCGTTTGAGTGGTTTTATCACCCTGATCGCTTTGCTTGCGTGTATCGCAATCACGCTATATGGGGCTTTTTCTGGTAATAAGTTGGTAGCAGAAACGGGAATCAAGCTGACAAGTGGGCTTGGCCTCGTCGTTGGCGCTCTCTACGGGGCCACACAGATCAGAAGCGGTCTCTCTGGTCTTGGCGGCCTCTTTGTCGCAAGGCCCGCAAACGAGATGCCCGGACAAATGCCCGGACAGACCAACCTCCAGCAAAGCGTGCTACCGCAAGCGCCCATACAGTTGCTCTCTTCTCAAAGTCTCGAACCTTCGACAAAGCCATCCAAGCCCTGCGCCGCAACCTTGGATCGGTGGGTTGATCGTGTGGCGAAGATCGTTCGTGCGCGGGATCTTGCGGGAGTCGTTGCGCTCAAACGCGAAAGACTTCAAAAAATCCATAAGCCTCTCGGCAAAGACCTCGAAGAACGGCTTGCTCTCGCGATGGAAACGAAGCCTTGGGAGTCTCGCCCAAAGATCGATTGGAGGCCGATATGAGCTACATCGAAGCGCTGAAACAATGGGCTGGACGCTCTTGGTGGCGATGGCTGTTGATCGCGCTACCCATTACGGTTATTCCGATGGTGTGGGCGCTTTGGCCATCAAAGACGCAATCTCCAGTATTCGAAGATCCGCGCATCGATGCGGAAGCCGACAAGCAGATCGAGCACATCGATGCAAAAAAGCAGCAAGCCGCACAGATAATCCGTGAAGAACTGAAACGACGGCAGGATGAGGCTTTTGAGCGAAGCAAGACCGCGCCTGCTGACAAGTTACGCGACGATCTGCTGAAAGGGGCGCAGGATGATTAAGCTCCTCGATGTCGCCCTGATCGCCCTTGGCGGCATGCTCCTACTTTGCGGGATCTTTGTTTGTGCCGGTATGCAGCGACCCATCACCAACGCGATCAAGTGGTGGGTTCTCACCATCCTTTTCTTTGCTGCCCTTGCGTTGAGCGGTTGCGCTTCAACGCACGTTCGCGAGGCATCTCCACTTATCAACGCCCACATCGAAAGCATCCGCTCTCCGCTTCTTCCAACGCCCTCCCGACAGTTCCAAAAGGCGCAAACCGACAACGTAATTCTCACAAGGGCGGAGTGGTTGATCGTTCGCCAAGGCCAGCTTCGGCGTCAAGCCATCATCAAGGCCCTTCGCCTCGAAGTGGATGCTTATAAAAAAGCAAACGCTATCCAAGTCCAGCGAGAGCGACAAAAGCGCGAACAATCACAAGAAAAGTGCAAAAGAGCTATCGCAGCCGAACAACGCCGCGTGATCTTGCCGTGGGTGTTTGTTGGCACTGCTTCTGTGGTCGCGATTGTCGGATTCTCCCTATACATCGGAAAAATCGGAAAGACCGCACCATGACCACCGAGCATCACACCACCAAAGAACTACACATCTCCGCAAGCGGCGAACACAGCAGCCTCAACATACTTTGGGCGCTCCTCTTCACGCGCATGGGCAAAGCAGCGGTTGTTGCGATCCCATCGCTCGCAGCGGTGCTTGTTGGAGCGATCTGGCTCTTTTCGCGAGCAAGCGCGGCAGAAGTCACCAAACTCCAAAACGATCTCGTCATCGCCAAAGCCCAAACAGACACGGCGTTGCAGGAACACAAAGCCAAGATGCACGACGCCTTGCGGCTGTACGAAGAGAAGGTCAACCAAACGCTCAAAGGCTACGAAGACAAGACCAACAAGGCCATCCAAGACCTGCGCGTCGGTTTGCGCGAGCTGCGCATTCATCTCCGGGCAGACATCAAGGAAGCCCTCAAGGACGCATTGGAGCCTGTCAAGGAGCGGATACAGCGCAACGAGCGCATGATCGAAGACGGGCGCAACCAACCCCTCCGCACTCCCTCCAAAAAAGACTGATATCCCCCCCCTCTCAACAAAGCCCTTGCACACGACCGAGCATTTTCAGCGCATCATCTCCGCTGTGATCTTGCCCCTTTTTGACAGCAGAACAGTCCGATAAGGGCGTCTTATTGGACTCTTCTACTGTCAAAACACACGACGCAGAGCCCAACAAAGAGAAGGTTGCGAGCGATCGCCTTGACGAGACTACACAGACTTGGGGGCTGATTTTTTGAGGGTTGCTTTTTGGGGAGCGGGGTTGTTGTTTGCAGCAAGGGCGGGGGTTGGGCGTGTAGATTCTTTGAGTTTCTTGGAGAACTCTCGTTTTTGTGCGGGCGTTTTGAGGCAGGGGATCTCTTCGTAATCGGTGGACTTGGGTCCTCGTTCAGCCGTCCATAGATCAAGCGAGCGTTGCATATTGAGCCAGTAATCGGGCGTCGTGTCGAAGTATCGGGCAAGACGAAGCGCAAGATCCACATCCACACTACTGCTACCCCGCAGTACCGCACGAACGCGACGAATTGGGATAGCTATTGCCTCCGCCATTTGTTCGGCAGTGATGCCATAGTCCTCCGCGTAGATTTTCAGGATCTCACCTGGGTGGAGAGGGCATCGAGGTTTTGTATATTTTGCCATCGTTTTCCTCAGTGATAGTCGATGTATTGAACGTCATCGAAGGTTCCTTTGCCTTTGCCTGACGCCTTGAAGATCATGCGCCAATTTCCGCTGATATCAATAGCCCAGTAGCCCACCCAATCTCCCTTGAGGGGATGCAGACGATTGCCCGGGGTGTCCAGGTCCGCGATCGTTTCTGCTTCGTCCATCATGGTCAGCTTGGCAAGGATGCGCTTTCTGAGTTCGGAGGGAACGGAGGCACACTTTTGGTTGCGATAGCAGTTCTCCAGCCCCTTGTCTCCAAAAGAGCGGATCATTGGACGTGCGAGGATGGGGGATTGTGCGAGGTTTGCGGTTCGCTGATGTCGTGGGGGACGGCATCGTGGGTTGTGGGATCAGGGTCTAGCGTGTGCGGACAGTCTTCTCCACCACAGCCTCCATCGCTTCCGTCAGGATCGCCTTGACTTTGGCTTGCGATATCTTCGCACTCTTTGATGGCTTGCGTTAGGACTTCCGAGAGCGCCCGGAGTTTTTCGATTAGGGGGATCTGGGCGTCCATGATCATCCGAAGGATGCTTGTGATCTTCGCTTCCAACGCCTCCAAAGGGGGGATCTTGATCTCTGTGGG